>NZ_AP014624.1:4586452-4892216 GCF_000829375.1 Chryseobacterium sp. StRB126 | reverse complement strand
ATGTATTACTCATTATTTAAATTCTACCACTTGATTGTTTTGATTCTTTTTAGGCTTCTTCTCTTTGGATTTCTGGAAAATTTCACGGAATTTGTCATAATCCAGAGTGATGATAAATCCAATTCCGGTTTCTATAATCTGTCCCTGAAGAGCCACCTGATATTCATCCTTACGATAAGCCCGCAACATATATCTTCCATCTTTGGAAAGACTGTAATCTACAGAAACATTTCCTGCAATATTGGTCATGTTTTCATTCTGACGGGCTTGTCCTTCCAATCCGAAATTACTTCCTACCGTTACTTTCAGCCTGTCATTCAATAATTTTTTACTGATATCTACATTAAGGTCGGTTCTTGTATTTTTCTGTCCTGTGGAATAATCTTCCGAAGAATCCAATCCAAAATTTAGATCTACACCTTTGATAAGTCCGGATGCCAGATTATTCAATTGTTGAGAAAGAATCTTACTCACACTCTGTCTTGCCATCGTTTCAGCAGACATTCCGGCACCACTTTCAAATGGATTTTCTCCAATGAAACGGTTCAGAAGGAGTAAAGCAAATACCTGCTTATTCAATTCAGATTCCTGAGTTCTCAGCTGAGCCAGTTTCTGATCGATAACATCTTTCACATTGGATGATACAGCATTGTTCTTTTCATCAGTTGTAATATCAAATGTTAGTTGTGGCTTCAATAGCTCACCTTTCATTTTTAACAGTGTATTGAAAGGTATTCTCTGCTTATACTGATTCATTATGGAAGCACTTTCATTACCAATCTGTTGTTCCACAAGATCAATAGGTGGCGCTTCTGTTTTATACACTGCTGTAATATCCATAATTGCCATGGTAGGTTCTCCTGTCCAGGTGATGGTACTTCCTTTCTGAATATCAAACTTACGTTTCAGGAAGCTTACTGAAAGATCATAACTTCCTTTATTCACTTCATAAACTCCCACCAATGTTGTTTTTCCAGAAGGGTCAATTCCGCCGGTTAATTCTGCTTCTCCCTGTAGCTGTACGAAATCACCATTCGCCTTGTCAATAACGATTGACAGCTTTGCTTCTTTGTTTACTTCAATATTAACGCTTACATCCATTCCTTTGATGCGGCTTTGGGCGTTAAGAGAATCTGTTTTAATCGTTTTATTAAGCACTACCTGATTCTGATCCACAAATTCTACAATCCCGTCTCTCTCCTGTAATGAAGGATTAGATTGAGGAAGGACGAAAGTGAAATCTGTATTGTCCGCAACACTTAGTTTTCCATCTACTTTTGGAAGATCAAGATTTCCGCGGATGTGAAGACCGGCATCAATAGCCAGAACTCCATACATCATAGCATCGTTTGATTTCTGTGAGTTAACTACTTTGAAGTCTTTGGCGTTGACATTAAGATTGAACGCGAAATCTCTGTAGGTTTGGGTAAGAACCTGCCCGTCTACAACCAAAGCATTTCCATCTTTATCTTTGATCTTAAACTTATTGAATTCAATACCTCTGCTGGTAAAATCAATTTCATCATTCAGTTTTCTGAAATCACTTCCTGTTTTTGCAATTTCCAGGCCTGCATCATTGAATTTTACTTTTCCAAGAATATTCGGTTGGTCCGTTGTTCCTGTGATTTTCAGATTTCCGGAAAGATAACCTTCCGTATTCGTAATGGCATTCATAGAGAACCCTTGAATACTCTTCATCTGAAGCTGATTAATGTCCATATTCAGGTCGAAAGAACTTGAAGAGGTATTATAATCTCCAAGAATTCTTACATCATTATTGTTTCCGGAAAGGGCGATATCAGCATTTAAAAGTTTGGGTGAAGAATTGTTCACTTTTACGGCCAGGTTTCCGACAGGGCTACCATACACAATAAGATTGGAAACATTTAAATCTGAGGTGAAAGTCATATCTTTCATCACATCTCTAAGCTGAGCTGTTCCGTTGATGGTTCCTCTCGCCAGCACCGTGTCTTTTTTGATAAGTTCTGTAATAGTCTCAATTTTAAAATCTTTCAGGGCAATGTTCAATGGGCTACTTGGGCTTTCACTTTGAGACTGAATGGAAATTTCGCTTCCGCCATTATTTAATCTGAAATTATCTGCTAAAACTCCTTTGCTGCTGATCTGAATTTTATTGTTTTCAGCAACACTCCAATCAGCATAATTGAGTTTTAAACCATTGGGATTCAGAGAAACTTCTGTAATGTCATTCAACGATTTTGCATTTCCTGCAATCAGGAACTGAGTAACATCCTTATCGTCTTTTGTGGTGATATTATAGTTGATCGTATTATCCGCAACATCACCATCAATATTGATTTTTTTTAATGAAAAGCTTGAGCTTTTTAAGGCAGCAACATTCAGGTTATACTGTAAAGCCTGATTTTCATTGGTCACTTTTAAAGTTCCTTTTTCAATGGTATTTTCACCATAGAGTAATTGTGGGATCTGACCGTCAATTTCAATTTTTTGAGAATCGGCATCATAGTTTCCTGCCAGGTTAATGGTTTCAAAACTTTTCAGATCCGGAACGAATTTTCTGATCAGATCATCATTTTTAATTTTTGCTGTAAAGGTAAAATGCTGTCCCGGACCAATTTTTTGAGATTTGTCCGGTTTCTGGAACTGATAATACTGATTAATAGTCTGCGTTAAAGCTCCAAAGATCTGTGTCAGTTTATATTTACCCTTCAGTTCAATATCTGCAATCTGAGAGTTGAAAATAATTTGTGTAGAATCTGTTGTGGAAGAGGCTTTCAAGTGAACTTCCTGTACCGGATACACTTCTTTAGTGTCTGAAAAGGCAAAGTCTTTAAGATTTAAATAGCCATTCAGATTATTCGGATCAAGGTTGGTAAAGTCGCCATCTATTTTTCCGGCAAGAATCATCGGTTTTTCGTAGAAGCCAAGTTTGTTGACATCCAGTTTGATGACTTCTCCATTTATTTTAACGGTTGGATTTTTTTCGTCATAGATTCCTGAAGCGGTTAACAGCAAGTCAGCATTCGGATCTTTTGAATTTAAAATAACATCATAAACCCCTTTGTTGATCTTACCCGTTAAGTTCATATTCTGGTATCGGTAGCCTTTGTAAGTTGCAGAAGCAACATGCCCTTTTACGTTGGCATTGGCATTTTTGAAATCAAAACTTTCTCCTTTAGCAGAAATCTGAGCAGTGATGGAACCGATATCTTTATTCTGAATAATTTTTCCAGCCTGTATGCCTTGAAGATTAGCTTTCAAATCATATAATTCATGATTTTTTCTACGCATATCCACATTGGCAACAATCGCTGCATTTCCAAGGGTAGAGTAGAGGTTGAGGTCTGTGTTGACCATTTTGGTTGTTCCTTTTGCATTTCCTTTAATGCTGAAATTTGACGGAAGGGAAATATTGGAAGGAATGGTATTCTTAGGTACTAAATTGAAAATTGTTTTAGCATTGGAAGAAAATTCTCCGATTTTCAGATCATAATACAACTGATCGGGATTCATTGCATTTTTAACCCTTCCGGATGCATTCACCCTTAGCTGATCCAGTCCTGAAACTTTAAGATTCTGGATTAAAAGATCGTTTACGCTTCCTTTTACATTGGCATTAACATTCAGGATCGCGTTCGGATATTTATTGAATGGAACCGTATTTTTTAAAGTAGGAACCAGATTTAAAATATCGGAAAATCCGATTTTAGAATCTTTGATATTGGCGGAAATTTTTACTGCTCCCAAATTGGAAGTCAGCTGATCGATGGAGTTGTAATTTAAAATAACCTCATCGCGTAATAAAGTCTTTGGAGTTTGCAGATAAAGGTCTTTCAGATACGCTTCTTTTTCTGCATACACAAAATCCGTATTGAATTTCTGGATATCCAGACCTCTTGCTTCATGAATTTCTGCTGAATTAACCGTTCCTGCAAAAGTATTGTTCTCCATTTTAAAACTTCTTACCTCCACATTCATTTTTGAAAAATTCAGATGATTGAAGTCTATACCTTGTTTAGTAGGTGCAATGGCGGTATTGTTATAGGCTACTTTTACATCATTTAAAACCAATTTTCCTAAAAGAAGATTCATTGCTTTATCCTGATCGGAAACTTTGGATGGTTCAGGTTCTTTTTTATTTTTCGGATTGGCATTTTGAGCCGGAAGATAAAGATTAGCATTAATGTCTGCTCCGGAAAGGAATACATTACCAACATTAAAGGCATTATTCTCAAGATCGAGTTTATTGACCTTTGTGCTTAGTTCTTTGAATAAAACTTTAGCATAGGTCTTGGTATTTTCATCACCATAGTCAATATCAAAATGAGTAAGCTTGATTCCTCTTAAGCCAATACTCATAGGCTTTTTTTTATTCAGAGAATCTACTTTCTTCTCAACCTTTTTGGATACTTCTTCTACAATGCCTTGTTTAAGCTTTAATTTTAATCCATCAAGATTAATATCATTAACAGCATAGGTATTTTTATTGAGATCGAATTTTTTTACTCTGGTATCGAAAGATTTAAAATAAAGATGAATATCATTCTTAGACTGTTGGTCATTAAAAGTAACACCAACATCTTTTAAATTAATTTTATCAAGGGAAATAATGAAAGGTTTGGAAGTACTTTCTTCCTTATCAGTAGTGGCAAAGGCATCAATAATATAATCGAAATTGAATTTACCATCCGGTTTTCTGACTACATTGGCTCTGGCACCTTCCAAATCTACAGAGGTAATATCTGCTGTAGAGTTCATAAGCTTTAGCATATGTAAGCCTACATCCAATTTTTTTACTGCTAAAAGAGTGTCAACATCCTGTCCTTTGAAGTAAAGATTTTCCATTACAAGACTGTTAGGGAATCCGATGTAGACTCTTTCCAGACTTACCTTGGTTTTAATTTTTTGTTCCAGATAGACAATTAGTCTGTCTTTGATGAAGTTTTGAACAGCAGGAAGTCTTAAGCTTAATATCAACAGGGTAAGAATTACCAATATTGAAATAAAGGTTATTGCAATACGCCTTAAAAGTTTTGTAGTGTTGATTTTCAGTTTCAAAAGTAGGAAGGTTTCTAACAAAGATAATAATACTATTTTATTTGGTCTTTGTTGTAGTATCCTTTGCAAATGCAAAAATCCTGCCTTGGCTGTCTTATTATGGAATTTTTAGTTGTGTAGTTGTCAAGTGAATAGTTGAGTAAGACGAACCAAGGTGCGGATTTTATTTTTTAAAAAGCCCCCTTTATATCATTTTTTTAATGTTGAAAAGGTTAGTTAGCAAAAATGAAAATTCAAATGTTAGTGTAGTTGCAAAGGGGGCTTGGCATGGTTTATATGAATTAAGATAATAAATTTTCTAGTTGTTTCCGTTTTCCCATTTCACGTCTTCTCCCTGTGGTGCGGCACCACCTTGAGCTTGTGTAATAGGAGCGGTTTCCTGATTAATGTGATAAATATAGGCTGCAATTTTTTCTGCATCTCTTCCGGTAATGGTTCCTTCCTTGATGAAAGGTCTCATCGTAGGATTATTTGGAGACCCGTTTTCAAGCATCCAGAAAACATTTTTGAATAAACTTTTTTCTTTGATGTTGATCCAGTGTGTATCGGTAAGGTTAGGACCAATGCCTCCTTTTCCTCCGTCTCCGTGACAGGTTACACAGTTGGTTTTAAACAACTCCTGACCTTCTGCGATATTATCTGCACTATATTTTGCGGACTCCAGATTGATCTGTGGAGCATTTTTTTCATACTCTTCAATAGAGGCCAGCATTATTTTAGATTCTTTTGTGTATTCTGCTTCCGGGTGGGCATAATCGGTGAAAGAGAAGGCTACCAGATAAACGGCGCAGAAAATACATCCGAACCAGAACAGGCCTATCCACCATTTTGGAAGAGAATTGTCAAGCTCTGTAATTCCATCGAAACCGTGGTCAATCAAGATATCTTTTTCTTCAGTAGCAGATTGTTTTTTGAAAGCAGAGTTCCAAAGCTTCTGATAATAAGGAACGCTTTTTTCTTCCAGATACTGTTTTTTCTCTTCCTCAGAAAGTCTGCTGAAACTTTCGTTTTCAATCATGTCTCCAATGGAGTTCATAATCATCAGCAGGATAATCGCAATCAATATCAGTGCCCAGAAAAACGGGGAGGAAAAATATCCTGAATCACTAGCGAACATTTCAAAGGCCATGATTGTTAAGCCTATCGTTGTTGCAATATATATTGAAATTGGGGTTCTCGTTTTCATTATATCAATTTTTAATGATTACTCTGCACTTGCGGTTTGGATCTGTGTCGTCTTAATGTCGGTTCCTAATCTTTGCAGATAGGCGATCATTGCTACGATTTCTCTTTGTTCAAGCGGTACATAAGAGGCTCCTTTTGCTGTTTTTTCTTTTGCCATCTGATCTTTTACATCATTAGCTTCGGAGTAAATTCTTTGTACAATAGCTTTTGATTGGTTATCTGCCCATTGGTTAGCAGAATCAATCTGAGCTTTAGTGTAAGGGACATCAAATGTATTTTTCATTAACTTCATTTTATCCACCATTTGAGTACGGTCCAGTTTATTGGTGATTAACCAGGGAAAACGTGGCATAATAGAACCTGCAGAGGTGATTCTTGGGTTGTACATGTGCTTAAAGTGCCATGAATCCGGGTTTCTGCCTCCTTCTCTGTGAAGATCCGGGCCTGTTCTTTTAGAGCCCCAAAGGAATGGTCTGTCGTAGATGAATTCCCCAGCTTTTGAGTACTGGCCGTTCTTTCCTTCAAACCTTACTACTTCATCACGGAAAGGGCGGATCATCTGAGAGTGGCAGGAGTTACATCCTTCACGGATATATAAGTCTCTTCCTTCCAACTCCAGTGGGGTGTATGGTTTTACTGCTGTGATTGTAGGAACACTTTGCTTCAGTGATAAGGTTGGAACAATTTCTACAAGTCCACCTATAGCTATGGTAATGAAAGCCAAGATAGAAAGTAGGGTAGGTGTTCTTTCTAACCAAAGGTGTACGCCTTCGCCTTCTTTTCTTGTTCCTCCGATATTGGCTAATGCAGGTGCTTCCGCAGGAACATTTTTCTGGAATGAACCCACTTTAATGGTTTTGATTACGTTGATAACCATTAAAATCGCTCCTGAAAGATATAGAATACCTCCTAAGAATCTCATTTTAAAGTAAGGAATAATCGCTGTAACAGTGTCTAACCAGTTTTTCCATAATAATGTTCCATCCGGGTTGAATTGTTTCCACATTAATCCTTGGGTAAACCCTGAAATATACATTGGTACTGCGTAGAAAATGATTCCTAATGTTCCTAACCAGAAATGCCAGTTAGCCAATTTTACAGACCAAAGTTTAGTTCTCCACATGATCGGAACAAGGTAATATACCACTCCAAATGCCATAAAACCATTCCATCCAAGAGCTCCTAAGTGTACGTGCCCAATAACCCAGTCAGTATAGTGACCAATTTTATTTAAAGATTTTGTTGCCAATAAAGGTCCTTCGAAAGTGGCCATCCCATAACAGGTAACGGCTACCACGAAGAATTTAAGGATAGGATTTTCTCTTACTTTATCCCATGCTCCTCTTAAGGTAAGAAGACCATTTAGCATTCCTCCCCATGATGGAGCAATCAGCATGATAGAGAAGCCGGTTCCTACAGCCTGTGCCCATGCTGGTAGGGCTGTATATTGAAGGTGGTGAGGACCAGCCCAAAGGTATACAAAGATCAGCGACCAGAAGTGAATAATGGATAATTTGTATGAGAATACCGGTCGCTGAGCTGCTTTTGGCATAAAGTAATACATAAGACCCAATACAGGGGTAGTTAATACGAATGCAACTGCATTGTGACCATACCACCATTGTACTAATGCATCTTTTACACCTGCATATACAGAATAAGATTTCCAGCTTGTGAAAGATAAAGGAACTTCCAGGTTATTGAAGATATGAAGCATGGCTACAGCAATCCAAGTGGCCAGATAAAACCAGATGGCTACATATAAATGTCTTACCCTTCTTTTAGCAATAGTTCCAAACATATTGATCCCGAATACAATCCATGAGAACGCAATTAATATATCAATAGGCCACTCATGTTCAGCATATTCTTTAGAAGTATTGATGCCCATTAAGAATGTAATCACTACAGTAACAATCATAAACTGCCATGACCAGAAGTGAATCCATGAAAGGGTATCACTATACATTCTTGTTTTCAGTAATCTCTGCATACTATAGTAAGCACCGCAGAAAAAGGAGTTACAAACGAAAGCAAAAATAACGGCACTTGTGTGAAGCATTCTGATTCTTCCGAATCCCATTGCTCCCTGAGTGTTAATTAATCCCTGAATATTGCCCGAAGCTAAACTTTTAATCGTTGTATCATCTGTTCCGAATAAAAATTCAGGTAACTCAGGATAAAAAAGCATCAATGCGGCAGTAAGCCCAAGCAGAAATCCGACGAGTCCGAATGCAACTGTTGCATAGAGGAATGCCCTGACAATATTATTGTCATAATTAAATTTTTGCGTCTCCATAAATTCCAATAGTGTTTACCGAAGTGATATTTACCCTGAAAAAGGGGTTATTTTTTGCCGTTTTCTATGTTAAAAGTAAATATCATGTAACGTGTATAATGTTTTGCCAAAGGTATTTATTAACTTTGTTGGAGGCTAATAGCTAAACTTCTAAAATATACCGAAAACTACTAAAACAGAAATGATGAATATATGTGGACAAAATATCAGGAAAATCCGTAGGAGCAGAGATCTTACGCAGGAATACATGGCCTTTGAAATGGGTATTTCCCAAAAAGCATATTCAGATATTGAAAATTCCAAGGTGAAGATCAACCTGGAAATCCTGACTAAAATCTCAGATATTTTAGAAATCAAACCTTCGGATATTTGCAATATCTCTCATAAATGTGGAACTGATGATGAGTATGAAGATAAATACCAGGGCCTTTTGGAGTATATGAAAAAGAATAATATTTCGATTCCGAAAGAGTTCCTTTAGTATTTTCAGTTTTACATTGTATTAATATACTATAATGACCTTCTCGATATGATTGAGAAAGGTCATTATTTTTTAGCAGTAAAATTGTGTTTCTAGTAATGAACCTGACGACAAAGAGAATGATGAGGGAACAGGTTTTAAGTATTTCAAATATATTATAACAGATAAAATATTCATAAATAATTATGTAGAAAAAATTTCACATGTTTGTGGATAAATATTTACAATAATTTTAATTTTCTATGATATATTTGTCATGAAAATAATGTAGCCTAATCGGAATGAAGCTTTTGTCCTTTATTGTATTGTTGTTTTTTCTATGTAGCAACGGGCAAAGCTATACTACGCAATGGTATACCATGGATAATGGGTTGCCGCAAAACAGCATCAAAGATATTGTAAAAGATAAGTATGGTTTCATCTGGCTGTCTATGGAAGGGCAAATTCTACGCTATGACGGCAGTAACTTTGTTCTGTACAAAGATTTTAAACTTAATAATCTGAGCTTCGGTGATTATTACGGAAATATAAAAAACGACAGTATTGTTGTTTTCAATAATTCTGAAAAAAATATTCTCCTGATTTCCCAAAGAGAACCAAAGGTTATTCCTTATAAAAAAGAATCTTATCCGGATGTTCCCAATGACAATAGAATATATAAAAGACTTGTTAAAAATAATGTCACTGCCAGATATGTTTCTTTTATAGATTCTTATTTTGTTCAGTTGAGGACAGGAACGTATTATTTTGAAAATAACAGTATTATTTATATTGACCGGAAAAGTAAGAAACGGACTAAATTTAATTTTGATTTTCCGAGAAACAGATTAAAACGTCTGTTCATTCACGGAGAAAATGTTTTTATTAGTGATTCTGGGAATAAAAAACTCCTTCAATTGTATCAGGGTAAATATTCTTATACTGATGCTCCGTCTGTGTATACAGATCCTGAAACAAGAATTTATTGGCAACAAATTACAGGACAGGTTTTCATGATTAATCATG
This sequence comes from Chryseobacterium sp. StRB126, assembly GCF_000829375.1. NCBI lineage: Bacteria > Pseudomonadati > Bacteroidota > Flavobacteriia > Flavobacteriales > Weeksellaceae > Chryseobacterium > Chryseobacterium sp. StRB126. The sequence goes on along the minus strand of NZ_AP014624.1, from coordinate 4,882,206 downwards.
GTAAAATATACAGGAGCCAATTTTCGGAAGGAAGACTGAGTCTTTCTTATCTATTGGAATACAAAAATATAGATAAAGAAATATCTGGAGCCATGTTTTATGATGATACTTTTCGTAAATTATATATTGGAAGTTCCATTAATGGGCTTAAAATTTTAAGTCTGTCTGATTTTTCAGTTTCCAAAAAGAATCTGCCTTATCAGGATGAGGTTTGTTATGCGGCTCTTCCTTATGGAGGAAATTCAGTTTTAACGCAGGAAGGTATCAGATATTATAATAATAAGTCAGAAAGGTTATATAAAGCTCCTCAATCCTATGATAAGCGTTATATTTTTCAGGATGATTCGGAAAATCTTGTGTACAGGGAGAACAACTCCATTCATATAAGGTATAAAAATACAGGATTTACAAAATATGATTCTATCTCTTTTGATAGGAAAGAAATTGATGGTTTGTATAAAAATGGAGGTATGTATATGATATCCGTTTCGGATAGAACTAGGTTTTATCTCTATATATTGGACTGCGATAACTTTAAGAAAACGAAGAGAATTATTCCTTGTGAAGATAATATAGATACTATTCTCAGATATAATGAAGATCTTCTTTATCTAGGTGGCAGTAATGGTATAGGTATTTTTTCCCTTTCTAAAAATAAAATCATAGAGCGAATCGGGCAGAATATTCCGGTAAAGCAGGTTATAAAAACCAGAGACGGAAATATTTGGATAACTACTTATAACCAAGGAATATATTTATTAAAAGATCACAGAGTGATTAAGATTCCTGCGGATAAAAATGATTTTCTGGCCAATGCCCATCATATATTAGAAGACAAGAATTCAAATTTGTGGATTTCATCTAATAACGGATTATTTAAAATTAATAAAATTAAACTTCTGGAATCTTTAAAAACTCCTCAAGAGCCTGTTACTTATTATAGGTATACCAAAGAGTCTGGCTTTTCGAATAATGAATTCAATGGAAGTGCTGATCCGGATGCCAATATTCTTGGGAATGGACAATTTGTATTTCCTTCTATGGAAGGTTTTGTGTTTTTTACCCCTCAGAATGTGAAAACGTATTTTCCAGCAGCCCGTGATCTGTACTTAGAAAAAGCAAAAGTAGATGGTAAAATGATCCGTTTGAAAGATCACCTTCTTTTGGAATGTGGCTATAAAAATGCAGAAATTTATCTTGATATTCCTTATTACGCTAACCTTGAAAATATTTATTTGCAGGCAAAGCTGATAGGAGAGGAGAATAGCCAATGGATCAATATTAAAAATGATAGAACATTCAGATTATCCAATATAGAACCGGGAAAATATCAATTACTTGTAAGGTTTTTATCTTCAGAAACAGGGAAATTTGTTTATAAAAGCTTTCCTATAGAAGTTGAAGCTTATTTTTATCAGACCTTATCCTTTAAAATTCTGATGGTTGGATTGATTATTTTAATTCTTATGATTGGAATACAAATCAGAACCAATTTTTTAAGACTGAAAAATAAGGTGTTGAAAAATACATTGGTTCACCGGGATAAAGAACTTCAGGAAACCAATGATAAACTTAAAAATGAGTTTGATTATCAAAAGAAACTGATAGAAAGCATCAGCCACGATATTACAACTCCAGTTAAATTTATAGCTCTTCTTTCGCAGGAACTTACCCAATCTGAAGATACTAGAACTCAGAAAAAGTATTTTGACAGTATTTATAAAACTTCGGAACAGCTCTATAAATTTACATTAAGTTTAAAAGAGTATACAGAACTTTACAAACAGGAAAACACCACGGTAGCTGAATATCAAATTTATGATCTGATTGAAACTAAAAAGTTATTGTTTGAAGAAATTGCTGCTCAGAAAAATACTTACATCTATAATTTCTGTGATCATCATCTTACAGTAAAAATCAATAAAAATATTCTTCTTGCCGTTTTTCATAATGTTATAGATAATGCAGTGAAAAATACTTCAGACGGAGAAATTATCATTACTTCAACATCTTCGGAGCAGCATATAGAAATCAGTATCACAGATACGGGAAGTGGAATGTCTGCCGAACAGAGAACTTATTATTCGGAGCTTTTCAGGAAAAAGGGAAATGAACATCTTATCTTCAAAAATTATGGACTAGGCTTGCACATGGTTATCCAGTTGATGATGAAGATCAATGGTGAAATGACCTTCTATGAAAATACACCGAAAGGAACAATTATTAAAATCCATATTGCACTATGACAAAGAGAATATTAATTGCAGATGACCATCATGTGGTAAGAATCGGAACCGCCCTGATTCTGGAAAAGAATTTTAATGAATTTGAAATCGATTTTGCAGAAACATACGATGAGGTAAAGCAGAAAGTGGAAACTATAAAATTTGACCTTGTGATATTGGATATTGAGCTTCCGGGAAGTACTTTCAAATCAATGGTGAAGGAAATTAAAAGCATCAGTGAAGATACTCTGATTTTAATTTTTACCTCTTATAAAGAAAGTGTTGCTATGCAATATATCAAGGAAGGAGCAAATGGCTTTTTAAATAAACTTAGCGATTCGGGAACATTTGTAAAAACGATAGAAGGTATTTTTAAAGACGGGTATTATTACACTCCTGAAGTGCTCAGCGAAATGGTAGTACGAATGCAGAAGAAAAGTCCTTTGGAGATTTTATCTGAAAGAGAGCTGCAGGTTTTTGATCTTCTTGCAAAAGGAAATGGGAATCTTGAAATAGCCAATGTGCTTAATATTGAGGAATCTACTGTAGGAACTTACAAAAGAAGAGTCTATCAGAAATTAAAAATCACAAACCTGGTTGAGTTGTTGAAGATTTACAACGAAATTCACTAATATATAGTACTTATCATGTCATAAAACTCGTACAGTTTTGTGGAAAAATGTGTACAGAGTCTGTAGGCAGAATCTTTATTTTTCGGAGTAAGTTCGTCTCATAAAAATCCCATCAGATAAATGATTGGACGATTTTAGTGATGTTTACAATTCCTTTAGATTCTAAATACATTTTTGATTATGAGAACAAATTTATTTTTCATTGCTTTTCTAGCCGGCCTAAGTGGTTTGACGGTGAATGCCCAAGTAGGGGTAAATACTCCTAATCCAACCAGCAGTCTAACGGTGAATGGTTCCTTTGCCGCAAAGTATAAAACAGTGTCTTTAAGTGGAACTGTAGCAGAAGATGACTACTATACCGCATATAATTCATTAAGTAATGGAACTTTAACTTTGCCGGCATCCATAGGGGGAGCAGGTAGTTTTGCAGGAAGAACCTACCATTTTAAAAATACTGGTGCTGGAAATCTTATTATTGCAGCGAATGGAGCAGAGCTCATTGATACGCAAAGCGGAATAGGAGTCCCTAATATTACGATTCCTACCGGATATTATGCATTTCTGGTCAATAAAGGCACTGTTACGGGAACAACATGGGAGCTTGTATTATTTTCGAGTTCTAACAGTATGCCCTCTGTTAGTCAAACCTATCTTTTTTCTTCTGCACAGCAAAATGCATTCAAACAGACTTGTCCCGCCACCACAGGAGCAGCATGGCAAAATGAAGAGATTAAATATAACCAGGGTATGGCTATCAATACAGGAAATGCATTCGATTTGCAGTCGGGAAGATTTAAAGCACCCACTGATGGCTTTTATATGATTTATGGTTCTGCCCAGTTTGATAATTCGGAGATTTCCGGACAGCCAAGCTTTGCTTGGTGTGTGTTATATCTTGTAAAGAACTTTTTGACTACACCCAACAATCAGCTTGTACAGAATTTTCATACTAATCCAGGGGTTTTTGCTTCTGGTATTGTTTCTGCGGTTGTTTATTTGAATAAGAATGAGACTGTAAGTATGGCTTCAGCTGCCAGATTAAATAATGCCGGGCCTCAATATCAGGTAACCGCCACTTCTATTTATGGTTATAAAATAGCCAATTAACAGATTTGTTTTTTATAAAAGTAAGCCTTGACAACCTGTTAAGGCTTTTATCATGTTTAATTAATTTTTAAGAATATGAAAAAACTAACCATTGCATTATTCATGGAGATTATACTATTAAGCAGTGGAGTTTTTGGGGAGAATATTATTTATGCGATCCCTACAAATTAAAGATAGTTAGGGTTGAGTAGAAAATAGATCACGCTACTGAGGTCTGAATTCTCAATTTACCCCATGGAATGTGAATTTCTCTGAAAAGTTTTTATATATTTAGCAACCGAATAATTCATTCAATGAGCAACGAAAATAAAACAGGACAAAACGAAACTTTAGTTAGAGGATTAACAAATCGACATATACAATTAATTGCCCTTGGAGGAGCCATAGGAACAGGTTTATTTCTGGGAATCGGGCCAGCAGCAGTATTGGCAGGACCTTCAGTAATTTTAGGGTATGCCTTAGCCGGAATTATCGCCTTTTTTATCATGCGTCAGCTTGGTGAAATGGTAGTTCAGGAGCCGGTATCGGGAAGTTTTAGTCACTTCGCCTATAAATATTGGGGAAATTTTCCGGGTTTTGCTTCAGGGTGGAATTACTGGATTCTTTATATCCTCGTAAGTATGGCTGAACTTACAGCCATTGGTCATTATATCCACTTCTGGTGGCCGGAAATACCGCTTTGGGTGTCCAGTTTATTCTTTTTTGTAGTCATCACTGCCCTTAATCTTGCCTCTGTAAAAGTGTATGGGGAAACTGAGTTCTGGTTCTCCATCATCAAAGTAGTAGCTATTATTGCCATGATTGTTTTCGGAGTTTATCTGTTGATAAGTGGAACAGGAGGAGAAAAAGCTACGGTTACCAACTTGTGGAATGATGGTGGTTTCTTCCCAAAAGGATTATTCAATAAAACTGAAACCGGGTTCTCCGGATTATTTGCAGCAATGGCCATGATTATGTTCTCTTTCGGAGGATTGGAGCTGATCGGAATTACGGCTGCTGAAGCGAAAAATCCTGAAAAAACTATTCCACAGGCAACCAATCAGGTGATCTATAGAATTTTAATTTTTTATGTAGGAGCTTTAGTAATCCTGTTCTCGTTAAGCCCATGGAGAGAAATTACAGAAGGTTCAAGCCCGTTTGTAATGGTGTTCCAAAACTTGAATGGATTAGAATTCAGCCTTTTCGGTAAAGTGATTCAATTCAATACTTTGATTGCAAATGTTCTTAATGTTATTGTATTAACGGCTGCTCTATCTGTGTATAACAGTAGTGTTTACAGTAATAGTCGTATGCTTTTCGGATTGGCTCAACAAGGAAATGCTCCTAAGTTTCTGAAGAAATTGAATAAAAATTCAGTTCCTATCAATGCTATCCTTATTTCTTCTTGTTTTGCAGGAATCTGTATTATCATTAATAAGCTGGTGCCGGAAAAAGCATTTCAGTATCTGATGGCCTTGGTAGTATCTACATTAATTATCAACTGGCTGATGATCTGTTACACGCATTTGAAATTTAAAAAATCCATCACTAAAGAAGGAGTTCAATCGAAATTTCCATCTATATTTTATCCGATTTCCAATTACATCTGTATTGCATTTTTAGTGCTTATTTTAGGATTGATGAGCATTACAGGAATGGAAATTCAAGTAATTCTGATTCCGATCTGGATAGGATTTTTATTTGCTATGTATAAATTATATAAACCGAACTAACAGGTTGTAAATACAATAAAGAATATGGTTTTTGAAAACTTTTTAGTGGTACAAAAACCATATTTTATTTTAAAAAGTGCTATTGATGAAACATGTATTTTGTCTTCTGTTTATGTGTTTGTTCTCAGTTTCGGCTATTGCTCAGAAGGATGATTTTACTATTTATATTGAAACTTCCGATATCAGGAATTTTTGGAATGCTTATGATGAGGCTCAGAAGATTAATAATTCGGAACAAAAGATATCCACATTTCAAAAGCTTTATGTTGATAAAGCAAGTCCAGGGTTGAATGATTTTATCAAGTCCAGAAATTTTACCTCTGAACAATGGATTGAATCCTTTGATTCAAAACCAAAGTTCTGGAAATCGATTAGAATCAAAACAGAGAATCTTCAAAAAGATTTTAAAAATATAGAAAATCTTTACCAAAATTTTAGTCGATTATATGCTGGGTTTTCTCCACCAAAGATCTATTTCACGATGGGAAATCTTAAAGGTGGCGGAACGGTCATTAATGGAAATCTAATCATTGGTTCTGAATTAGCCGCTTCCGATGCAACAGTGGATTATTCGGAGCTTTCCAAAAACTATCAGGACAGGATGAAGATTAATTCAGGAGTTGTTTTTCTTACGGCTCATGAGTTGGTGCATACTCAACAAAATTTAAAAGGTATCAAAACGAATTTATTAGGACTCTGCTTAAAAGAAGGGTCTGCTGATTTTATAGCTGAACTGTTAACTGGAAAGAAGGTTGAAACACCTTACATTGAATATGGAATGCAGCATCAGAAATCTCTGTGGAATGATTTCCAAAAAGAAATGAATGGTGAAGATTTTCAAAACTGGTTGTCCAATACTGCCACTATAAAAGACAGACCTGCAGATCTGGGATATTTCATGGGGTATATAATGACCAAGAGATTGTATGAAAGATCAAAAGATAAGAAATCTGCAATCAGCATCATTATGAATTTGGATTTCAGTAATGCAGCAGAAACAGAAAACTTTTTAGAACAGTCAGGATATAAAACTGACGTTAAGTAAATATTGGATAGGTTTGTTTTTTTCTTACCTTAGTAATGAAATATATTGCTGATAAGGTTAAAAAGGTACCTTGTTTAAGGTTTTCAGTGTAAATAGTTTCGTAGATCAAAGCCATTTTCAGAATGAAATTTTGTGATATGAAGACTAATTTTAGGGACATACAAAAGATTATCGACCATATTGAAATTAATTTTGATAGGGAAATCACTGCTCATGAGATAGAGTCTATCTCTTATTATTCTTATCGTAATTTCCAGCGTATTTTTTTCAAACTTTTCAATGAAACTATTTCTGGGTTTCAAAAACGTCTGCGTCTTGAGAATGCTTATAAAAAACTCATCTATACGGAAGATAGTCTCTCTGAAATTGCTTGGCAGGTAGGGTATTTCAATATTCAATCCTTTTCAAAAGCGTTTAAAAAACAATATACTGTTTCTCCTGCTGAAGCAAGAAAACAGAAACAGGATATCTTCAAAGAATTCATAGAAAGCCATAATGCTGATCTAAAAGTAGAGATCAAATATAAAGATGCAGTATCGGTTTACTGTAAATTTATTAAAGCTAAAGATTATAATAACGCAGAAATTGATGTATTGTGGAAAGAAATTGAGCCGGATGCAGAGCTATTTGAAGCTGCCTACGGAATTATTCGTGATCAGCCTTTAATTACCAGTCATTCACATTGCAGATATGGTGCCGCAGTAACCTCTAATGAGGTGATAAGTGGACTTGTGAAAAACGAAATTTTTGGTAGGAAATATGCAAAGTTCACCCATCAAGGGCCCTATGAAAATATTTTGGAAACCTATCGTTCATTCTATCAATCCTGGCTTTCCGGGGAAAAGTTTTTGCTGGATAATTCTGATGTTATTGAAGAATATGAAACAGCAGAGATCACACATATTTATTTTCCATTGTATGAATAAGATGTCCTTTTAGGACAAGAATTGCTTTTTTGAGTTTCTAATTTTGCGCCAGTAAATGACCACAACGGAAGTTTAAAGGATAAACATTAAGAAGACAAAGAACAATAAAAAAAAATGTATTTCTCCTGAGCTTATTGCTTCCTTTCTGTAGTAAAGCGCAGATTTCTGTTCAAGCTTATGCAGGAAATAAAGAAACTGAGGTGTTGGGAATCTATGATAAGGATTTTGGAAACAAATGGAATTATTTTGCTTCAGGAACCATTGGCTACGATTATGATCTGAAAAAAGTAAATCCTGAACTCTATCAAAATATTAATTATGGAATTGGTAAGAATCTGGGTATTTCTGCAGGAGTTCATATTTCGGATAAAGATGTCGTGCCATCCGCAGGATTAGCATACGGAAAAGGAAATGATGTTTTTGGTATCAGTGTATTTCCGGCATTAACGTATTCTACAGAGGCAAAAGAATTCGGATTATATACTTTATTGGAATACACTCCAAAGATTAATGAACAATTAAATTTTTACAGTATGTTGATTGTAGAATCTGATTTTAGTTTTAAAGAACACCAAGCCAGCAGTCAGGTTATTCGTCTGGGGCTGGAGAACAGAAAGAAAATGCAGTTCGGAATAGGAAGTAATATTTCCCAGGTGGGATGCAGCTATGAAACTGATATCAACTTCGGAGTATTTATTGGAAAGAAATTTTAACGATATGAACAAATTATTCACCCTTACTTTTATATTAGGTTGTATGTATACTATGGGACAAACCTATCATTTTCCTGAAGAATCTTCACTTCATGAAGGAACCTGGCTGCAGTGGCCTCATCATTACCAGCATGGCACCACTTATCGCCAAAGAGTAGAACAAACTTGGATTGATATGACCAAAGCATTGCAAACAGGAGAAAAAGCCCATATTATCGCTTACAATGCAGATGAAAAGAAGAGAATCATCAAACTTTTAGAAGAAAATAAAATTCCGATGAAGAATGTAGACTTCAGAATTTATCCTACCGATGATGTTTGGATCAGAGACAACGGGCCCATTTTTGTAAAGGATAACAAAGGGGATGTTCTGATTGAAGATTGGGGATTCAACGGCTGGGGCGAGAAATTTGATTTCGAAAACTGTGATGAAATTCCACAACGTATAGGAAAAGATCTGGGCGTAAAGGTTATTGATCTGAATAAAGAAATGGTGAATGAAGGTGGCTCCGTAGAAACAGATGGAAACGGAGTACTGATGGCTTGTAAAAGTTCCGTCATCAGTCAGAAAAAAAATGCTACCCGAAACAAAGGGATTACTCAGCAGGAAGCAGAAGAAATGTTTAAAACCTATTATGGTGTATCCAAAGTGATATGGCTGGACGGAGTTACCGGATTAGATGTTACGGATATGCACATTGATGGGTTCATGAAGTTTGTCAACTCTTCTACCATGATTACGATGAATGAAGATGATCTTGCAGAGCTTGGGCTTTCTGATAAAGATATTAATACCTTATATACTGCATCCAATGTGGATGATAAAGAATATAAAAAAGTATATCTGCCGGCTACTAAAAATAAAGTGAAAACAGCTTATGGAAAACAGCTGGATGAAAAAGGTTCTTATGTGAATTATTATGTGGCTAATACGGTAGTTTTAGTTCCTAATTATGGAGATCCTAATGATCAAATTGCTAATCAGATTATTCAGAAGCAATATCCCGGAAGAAAAGTAATAGGAATAGATGTGAGAAATCTATATGAAAACGGAGGAATGGTGCATTGTGTTACGCAACAGCAGCCTGCCGGAAATTTAATGAAGTAATAGTAAAACCTCAGTAAAACATTATGGTACAACTGATAATTTAGAATTTCGGGGTATCATAATGTTTTTTTATGTTGATTTTTTTACGGAAAATATAGGTTTACTTATTTCATTTTCTGTATTTGTGTAAGATACTAGTAAAAAAACATAATAAGTGGCTATTCGATAGATTTTGTTATTAAAATATGATTTAATCTGATGACTGATTTACTGAGTATTTAATGGTTTATTGTATTAATTTTTCGTAAATTAGTAAGACAGTATTATTCAATGTCGGGTGAAAATTATCATCTGATTTTGAAATTCCGGCGGACAAGCTGAACACCGCATCACAAAGTAGGCACACCTAAAAAACACTCCTATGGCTAATCTATTTCAAACACTTACCAACACGGTTAAACACTGGTATATTCCGTTGATCTTTGGAATTTTATTTCTGATCTGCGGTTTTTATGTATTCAGTGTGCCGCTCGCAACGTATGTAACGCTTTCTATCTTTTTTAGTGTTTCATTTCTGTTCTCAGGGATTACTGAAATATTTTTTTCCATACAGAACAGTAAATCTCTTCAGGGTTGGGGGTGGTTCCTTGTAAGTGGGCTTCTGACCACAGCAATTGGAGTTTATTTGATCGCCTATCCTCAGATTTCAATGTCTATTCTTCCGTTTGTAGTAGGATTTACTCTTTTATTCCGTTCTTTTCAGTTGCTGGGCTTCGCTTTTGACCTGAAAAGCATGAAAATAATGAGTTGGGGAAATGTTGCCCTTGCCAGTGTTGGAGGAATTATATTTTCATTGTTGCTGATATTCAATCCAGTATTCACGGGAATTTCTTTGGTGACATTAACTGGTGTTTCCTTTATTTTCATGGGAATTGCTTCTATTATGCTGGCCTTAGACCTTAGAAAAGTAAAAAAGATTCCTGGAAAAGTAAGTCAGGAACTTAGAGATAAAATCAGAGCTATACAGGAAGAAATTGATGATCTCAAAAAGTAATCTGATAATGATAAGATAAGGATCTCCAGTGGAGGTCTTTTTTGTTTTAGTTAAAATAATGCCTGATTTCGAATTTAGTAGCCTTGTCAAGGTTTTAAACCTTGACAAGGTTATCGAGCCTGTACTAATGAACTTTTATTCTCTTCAAAATATTTTACAAACCTCAAGTAAAAATCAAAGGCAGGGCAAACTTATTTTCATCAAATATATGGTAATTTTACCCGAAATAGTTTCGGCGAAAAATAATTAATTATGGAAGGTGAAGTGAATTTAAAGAATATTTTAAAAAATTTAAATCCGTCATTGAATGAAGGGAGATATGTGTATTGTACAGTTGATAACATTGATGAAATTCCTTTTTCTAAAATTTTGTTCCTGTTTAAGGAGACGGAAAGTATAACTGTTGTACTTAGGAAAGAAGATGCAGAAGCTATGAATTTAGGCTTTAGTTATGTAGCATCATGGATCACTCTTGAGGTTCATTCCTCTTTATCTGCAGTTGGCTTAACGGCAAAATTTTCACAGGCTTTGAGTGATGCAGGGATTAGTTGCAATGTAGTTGCTGCCTATTTTCATGATCATATTTTTGTAGATGAGAAGGATGAGGTGAAAGCTATTGGTGTATTAAATGGTCTTAAAAGATAGAATTATTAGCTAGTCACGAACAGGATATGAATCTTTAGAATAAATTAAGGATATGGAAAATAAAGATATAAATATTTCAGATATTAGGAAGCTTATCAATATTCTGTCTGATAAATTGGAAAAATTAGAAGATAAGAATGTTGTGGTTCTTGAAGATGATTTGTATTGGAATATTCTTGATGAGGAACTATATAGCCCTTATCATGAACCTGCTCAACTTACAATGGGAAGCGTTTCAGAAGACTGGGAATTTTTACAAAAAGTTGTAAATGGAGAACGCGAGATGATTGATTATGATTTGTATAAACTCGCTTCAATTTTAAAGTTTCTAGGAAAGAATAATAGTATTATGGAAAAGTAGAGTATTTTATTGGTTGTAAAGATGTCCAGATTAAACTCTGTAAATACAAAAATTTTAATAGAATAATTACTTCTGATAGTTCATGAAAATTAAAGCAATAGGTGAAGAATAATACACAATGAAGTATGTAACAATTTATATTTTTATAACCTGTATTTTTCTTATTTTCAATTGTACAGATAAGAATGAAAAAAATATATTGGATTTTAATAAATATACCTTCAATACTGTTTTAAAAGGTGAAGGAACGTATAATATAGGGTATGAATTTGATATTAATAAAAAGTATTATGCTGATAAAGAGTATAATTTTATTTATTATTCAAAAAATTTAACTGAGAGAAAATTTTTGATACCAGGAAGCTTGAGCAATGATGAGTTTCCTATTTATTGGGGAGAAGTTAATCTTCCATTTACAATTATTAAAAAAGCCAACAGTGATACTTTACTTATTATCAAAAACAACAAAGAATTTATATTTAAAAGAATAAAAAATAGCGATTAAATAAAATGGCTTTTATAACATTATTGATGGGTTTAGTACTTGTTTATTTTAAATTAAGCTCTAAAGAAAATGTTTTTAACGTGAAAAGACAGGATGACTCTATATATGATAAAATGCTTTATTATAGAGGTTGGGTTATTGCTGTTTTATTAATTGTGATTTCTTTGGCAGCTCTTTTAAAAAATGCTATATATTTCATTAAATAAAAGGGTTTATAATTACTCTATTGCGGAATCATACAAGTGCCCTATAACAGTTTTTTTCTTTAGATGCAAGGACTTTTTAGTATTTTTTTTTAAATTTACTGTAGATTTTATTCATGGAAAATATGCTGATAGACTTCAATAATCTCAATATTAATCAATTATCCTTCAATTCTGAATTTGAAAAAAAGGTTAGATTTTTTTTAGAAGAATGGACTTCTGAAGGAGAAACGGTAAACGTACAGACATCAGGTTCTACAGGAGTTCCTAAAGTTTTCGGGATCGAAAAAAATAAAATGATTAATTCTGCAGTGATGACCTGCAACTTTTTAGGTTTAAAAGAAGGTGATGTCGCATTACTATGTCTGCCGGTAGAGTACATTTCAGGTAAAATGATGGTAGTGCGTTCCATGGAAAGAAAACTTAGGTTAATCATAAGTGAACCCTCTTTACATCCTATTGAAAGCTTGGATCAGGAAGTGGATTTTTGTGCTATGACTCCACTTCAGGTAGAAAATTCATTAGATAAACTGCATCTAATCAAAAATCTGATTATTGGTGGTGCCACTGTTTCTGAAAGTTTGAAAAATAAAATTCTTCAGCTGAATTTGAAGAGTTCAAACCGTATATTTGAGACCTATGGAATGTCTGAAACACTTTCCCATATTGGCTTAAAACAACTGATGCCTGAACAGGAAGAATATTTCACTGTTTTCGAAAATGTTTCTATTTCCTTGGACGAAAGGGGCTGCCTGACCATTTTTGCTCCTAATGTGAATGCTGAACTATTGGTAACTAATGATTTAGTTGAAATTGAAAATGATAAACAGTTTAAATTTTTGGGAAGAATAGATAATGTAATTAATTCCGGGGGGGCTAAAATTTTTCCGGAAGCGCTGGAAGCACTAATCAAGAAAGAAGTCCCGAATGAAGCTATCTTTATAGGATTGCCCGATGAAAGTTTGGGACAGAAATTGATCTTAATTATTGAAGGGAATCAATCTGATGAGGTTGTTGATAAAGTTTCAGAGATTTCTTTTGAGAAGAATTTCCATAAGCCGAAAGAAATTATTTTCATCAATAAAATCCCAAGAACACCCAATGGAAAGGTAAGTAGAATGGAATTGTATAAACTGATTCATGAGAATATTTAAGAACTTCTGATCTCGGAATTTAAACTCTCAAAACTAAAAAACAATGAAGGATTTTTCAAAAGAACTCAGTTTCAAAACTTCCCGCAGCAGTGGGGCAGGAGGACAGAATGTGAATAAAGTGGAGACTTCGGTAACTGTACTTTGGAAAGTGATGACTTCTGAATTTTTTAATGATGATGAAAAAACATTGATTCAGGAAAAGCTTAAAAATAGAATCAATGCAGATGGATTTTTATTTCTAACCGTTTCTGAAAGCAGAACCCAGCTGATGAATAAAAATAAAGCCATCGAAAAAATAACGGAGATTGTAAATAAAGCCCTTGTTGTTCATAAAAAAAGGACAGCTACAAAGCCTTCCAGAGCTCAAAAGCAAAAGAGATTGGATAGCAAGAAGAAGCTTTCTGATAAAAAAGAAAATAGAAGGTTTAAATTTTAGTTGCTCCTTTCACTGAAAGTCCTATTTTTACCGGAAATTTTTCATTTGTTCCCTCTGTAGGGTATGTATGGAGGGTAGCGGAAACACCTTCAGGATTTTCAAAACAGGAAAAGAATTAAAAAGTGGACCTCACTTTGACCTTTCTGCTTATTATCACGTAAATAATATTGGCATCGGACTGAAATTTTCTAATTATAGTGCATCAAGCAATGGAATGCTAGCTGTAGGGAGTTCTTATGGGAACACAAGGTATGTGGCTGTAAGCACAAAAGATAATATTACTTTTTTTGAACCTTCTATCATGTATTCCAATTATAACGAGCCAACGAAACATAAATTGATTCTTGATGCTGCATTAGGGGTTATTTCTTACACAGCAAAAACAGGTAATGTAAAAGGAGCCGGATCTAATTTAGGATTAGGCGCAGGTTTGGGCTATCAATATGTTCTGTCTGATCATCTTTTTATAGGTCCCAAATTAAGTATGACGGCAGGAACATTAAACAAAATGAAAACTAGCGGAATAACAGTTGATTTAGGAGATGAAAAAGAAAGATTAACCAGAGTTTCTTTAAGTGGAGTCGTTGCATTCCATTTTTAAGTTCTATCTTTGTTAGAGTTAAAACAAAATAATAATGACAGCCACTATCTTTTTATCTGCAGAGCGCCGGGGAACAGGATTGTTGCTGTCATTACTGTATCTGCATACAGATTCTTTTCTAAAAAGTTCTAAGGACTTTATCAATTAAGCCCTGTCAGGATCCAAGACAGGGAATTATTCCGGATTTTTATTTATTGCTTTTTTGCGGTTTTCTATAGAAGGAGACAGAGTTATGTCTGGGTTCTACATTGGATCGTTAGAGAAATACTGCATTTTTAATCTTAAAAATTAGAAAAATGTCCAATCATATTACGGTAACCACAGGAATTTATGATGCTATAAAAGATACACTCAGAAGAAAAAAAGTAAGCATCGGAGAAGAGAAAAGATTAACTGAAGAATTAAGAAAGGCCAAGCAAGTATTGAGAAGAGACTTGCCTGAAGATATTGTAACAGTTAACAGAAAAGTGACTTTGAAAGATCATACACAGAATTTTGAACATGAATATATTTTTGTGCCTTCTACCAGAGAAAAACTTAAGAAGAATAAGCACTCCATCCTTTCCAATATTGCTTTGGCTGTTGTTGGATATAAAGTAGGAGATATCATCGACTGGCCTTTCAAAGACGGCGAAAGAAAAATTGAAATTGTAAAAGTGGAAGCCTGGGAAGGATGAAACTTTGTCATATAGGGTTGAATTTACGAAGAAAACGTAGTCCATTTTTGGGCTGCGTTTTCTGTTTTTTAAGAATAGGGGTGAAGGTTGGAAAACGCAAAGCCGCAAGATCTTTTATATACATGATGTTTTAAGGTGCAAAGGTTTTATCTGTGATAAAATTGTATACCGCTAAATATAGCCACGAATGCACGAATAATTTTATTTTCTCTTAATCTATGAGTTTATGTGGTTTAAAAACATCAAATCATATAGATGAATAGAATATAATGTCCAATATTTTAGCATCAATAAAAGAAATTCGGGCATTCGTGGCAAAAAATAAGCGTACTGTTTGCTGAAAATATTATATTGAGCGAAGTCGAAATGTTCTTGCGGTTTAAAAGTATTCATAGTGTTAATAAAGACCTTTGTGTCTGCCCAATAAAATACAGCATGTGCCAACTGTTTATTTAACAAATGATAAAAAAACATCTCTCTATGAGACTTTCTTCAAGTGCTTGGGCTGCATTCCGTTTTTAAGTTTTATCTTTGCAAAAATTATAAAAATGAGCAAACCGATAACTGAATTCATAGAAAAGTACTACCTGCACTTCAACGCAGCTGCATTGGTGGATGCTTCTAAAGGATATGTTGCACATCTTAAAGATGGCGGAAAAATGATGATTACTTTGGCAGGAGCAATGTCTACTGCTGAATTAGGAAAGATTCTTGCAGAAATGATCCGTCAGGGGAAAGTAGATTTTATCTCTTGTACAGGGGCCAACCTTGAAGAAGATTTAATGAACCTTGTAGCACACTCTCACTATGAAAGAGTTCCTCATTACAGAGACCTGACTGCTCAGGATGAGTGGGATCTTTTAGAAAGAGGTCTGAACAGAGTTACAGATACTTGTATCCCTGAAGAAGAAGCTTTCAGAAGATTACAGAAACACATCGTGGAAATCTGGAAAGATGCAGAAGCTAAAGGAGAAAGATATTTCCCACACGAATTCATGTATAAAATGATCCTTTCGGGAGTATTGGAGCAGTATTATGAAATTCCTAGAGAAAACTCTTGGATGATTGCTGCTGCAGAAGCAAATTTACCAATCGTAGTTCCGGGATGGGAAGACTCTACAATGGGTAACATCTTCGCTTCTTACTGTATCAAAGGAGAGCTTAAAGCTACTACAATGAAATCAGGTATCGAATATATGACTTACCTTGCTGACTGGTATACTAAAAACTCAGCAGGAAAAGGAGTTGGATTCTTCCAGATTGGTGGAGGTATCGCAGGAGATTTCCCTATCTGTGTAGTACCAATGTTATATCAGGATATGGAAATGCATGACATTCCTTTCTGGTCTTATTTCTGCCAGATCTCTGATTCTACTACTTCTTACGGTTCTTATTCGGGAGCAGTTCCCAATGAGAAAATCACTTGGGGTAAATTAGATATCACTACACCGAAATTTATCGTTGAAAGTGATGCAACAATCTGTGCACCACTAATGTTCTCTTATATTCTTGAGAATGCTTAAGCAATAAACTCTTTATGAGATTACAATAATAGCGCTTCCATTTTGGGAGCGCTTTTTTATCTTTTGCTTTCAGACTTTTAATCTCTTGCATTTTGCAGATAACGCAGATTCTTTATAGGGAGTATAGAGTGTTGGAAATCACAAAGATTTCTAACAAATCTGCCTAATTTGCTAAATCCGCGTGCCAATATTTAAACATCATTGGGATCTGTGAAAATCTGTGTCATCTGTGGGAAAATAAAAATTAATCCAAAGAATTCACCAAAACAAAATAACGGTAAGCCAAAATTCCTTTTTCTATTTTTGTTAGCCTGTTCGGATCCTTCTTACTCAGCTTTGGAAGAACCTTTTTATTGATTACATTCAGTAAACGGAAAAATGATTTTTTCATATCTTTATCTTTTAATGAAACATCATTGAGGCGGTAAGAGTTAAAAAATGATGCAAAAACTCAATATTCTTTTCTAAGACTTTAGATATGGATGAAATTTTCAAACAACAGGTATACGAAGTAGCAAGGCTTATTCCAAAGGGAAGAGTTTCTACCTATGGTGCTATAGCGAAAGCAGTGGGTTATCCCAATCATTCCCGTCATGTAGGAAAAGCAATGGGAGGTTGCCCTGAAGATGTGCCTGCACACCGTGTTATTTCAAGTTCAGGTACCTTATCTGTTCCGGAGTTCCAGAAGAAACTGGAAGCGGAAGGAATTACGGTAGAAAATCTAAGAATAAAAGGCTTTAAAAAGCTGTTTTGGGATCCCATGGATGAACTATAATAAGTTTTTCATTAAACATTCATCTCGGAATAAATTCATGCATTCGTGGCAAAAAAATAAGTGTCTTTTTTAAAACGCAAAGTTTCTATTTTGATATTGTAATATTTTGAGTGAGCAAAGATGGAATCAATTTCATTGATTCTTACGAAGCATACGCATAACCCTAAAGCTTCATCAGCGACGAAGCCGTCCTTCTTAGCCTCCTAAGAATATAAGGCTTTTATCATAAAACTTTGCGTTAAATAATCTCCCACAGATTTCGCAGATTCCACAGATTCAATCGCTGCGAGAATTATATTTGTGACATTTGTGAAATGATTAGTGTTCTTCGTGTTTAAAGAAAGAGCTCATAAGAAATTTGGTGTCAGAAATATCTTTCAATACTAAAAAAAATCACCCATACCATTGATATGAGTGATACAAATATTTTTACAGTAAAACTGTATTATTATTTCTTTGCTCTTGTTGAAGGACTTTGAAAACTTTTTAGTTCCTCTTTCAGCCTTTCATTTTCCTCTTTTAATAAAGTAATATATCCTTGTAGGTTTTCAATAACAGCACCTGGAATATTATCATAATTATTCTGGTTAGTAATTGCTCCTGCAGAAATAGATTTATCATTAAATACAGGATGGTCATAATTAACAACTATGGCAGCTTCCTCTTCTTCGTAAATATCTTCAACCGGCACTTCCAAGAAACGGGCAAGCTTGTCCCATTCATCTTTTACGATTCTTACATCACCACTTTCTTTTCTGCTGTAATTAGATACATCCGTAGCGATGTAATCAGCTACCTGCTGCTGAGTGTAGCCTTTTTGCTTTCTGATGACACGTAATTTTTCTTTTTGCATGACCGACATTTTATACAAAAATGGCAAAAAAGCACAATGTATACAACAGAAAACTGTAAAAAAGTAATGATGAATTTTCACTATTGAGAGAAAATGAACTACAAAAGCCACAAAAGCTTTATGATTAAACACTTTAGTAAGTTCAAAATGATACTCTATAAAAGTTCACATCAGAAGAAAATCGTAGATTTTCAAAAACTTAAGTGCTCTTCTCAACAAAATAGTATTTACTTCATAAAACTTAAGTGTCTAAATTCTTTTGTGGTTAAAAAATTATCTCCCCTAGATTAAACAGTTTTTTTAGGTACAAAAAAAGACTGCTTCATTTGAAACAGTCTTCAGTCAATTATTTTTCAAGTTGCTTATAGCTTCTCTGTATAAAATCTGTAAGGTCTTTTCCTTTCAGAAGGTTTTGAGATAGCTTGGCAAGATCCAAAGCGTATTTAATTAAGCTTTCTTTCTCTTCAGCATTCTCAGTTTTTAAGATCTGATTAGAAAGTTCACTGTTGGAATTCACTATCAGATTGTACATCTCTGGGAAACCTCCCATTCCGAACATACCGCCACCGCCGGTTGCCTGCATTTCTTTCATTCTTCTCATGAATTCAGGCTGGGTAATGGTAAATGGAGCATCATTGCTGTCAAGGTCTTCAAGTTGAACTGTGAATTTAGAATCCTGAATTGCTTCTTCAACATTCTTTTTCAAAGATTCCTTTTCAGTGTCATTCAATTTTGAAATAACAGGCTCATCTTTCTTGATAAGATTGTTGATGTGATCTGCATCTACTCTTGCGAATGAAATATTTTCCTTCGTAGTTTCCAGTTTCTGGATAACGTGTGAAATGATTGGAGAGTCTAATAACAGCACTTCATATCCTTTATCTTTTGCAGACTGAATATAGCTGTGTTGCTCATCAGCACTGGTTGCGTAAAGAACTACAAGCTTGTTATCCTTATCGGTTTGCGTTGGTGTTATTTTATCAACCAATTCATTCCAAAGGAAGTATTTTCCGTCTGTTGTTGGATATAATGTGAATTTATCAGCTTTCTCAGCGAATTTTTCTTCCGTGATAACTCCGTATTCGATAACTATTTTAATATCATTCCATTTTTGTTCGTAGTCTTCACGGTTTTCATTGATGAGAGAAGCCATTTTATCAGCTACTTTTTTAGTGATGTAAGAAGAAATTTTCTTTACAGCACCATCTGCCTGAAGATAAGAACGGGATACATTCAACGGAATATCCGGAGAATCAATTACTCCTCTTAGAAGCATTAGGAAGTCTGGAACAATACCTTTTACTTCATCCGTTACGAATACCTGATTTTGGTATAACTGGATTTTATCCTTATCAATATTTAAGTTGTTGCTTAATTTCGGAAAGAATAAAACCCCGGTAAGGTTGAAAGGATAATCAACATTCAGGTGAATGTGGAATAAAGGTTCCTCAAACTGCATTGGATATAGCTCGTGGTAGAACTTCATATAATCCTCGTTGGTAAGATCACTTGGAGCGATAGTCCATGCCGGAGTAGGGTTGTTGATGATATTATCCACTTCTTCAGTTTCAGCAACAGCATCTTCCGGAGCATCTTCCGGTAAAGGAAGTGTATGGGTTTTTGTTCCGAATTTAATAGGAACAGGCATGAATTTGTTATATTTTAGTAACAGTTCACGAATTTTTGTTTCTTCTAAAAATTCTAGAGAATCTTCAGCAATGTGAAGAATAATTTCTGTTCCTCTATCAGTTTTATCAGTAGTTTCTTCAAGAGTAAACTCAGGGCTTCCGTCGCAGATCCATCTTACAGCAGGCTCATCTTTATAAGATTTTGTAAGGATTTCCACTTTTTCAGCGACCATAAAGGCAGAGTAGAACCCAAGACCGAAATGTCCGATAATTCCAGAGTCTTTTGCTGAATCTTTATATTTTTCCAAAAACTCCTCAGCTCCTGAGAAAGCAACCTGATTGATGTATTTTTCAACCTCTTCACCGGTCATACCGATACCTTGGTCTATGATGCGTAAAGTTTTCTGTTCTTTATCAATTTTAACCTCAAGCTTCGGATTTCCATATTCAACTTTTGCTTCCCCAATACTTGTTAGGTGTTTTAGCTTCAGAGTAGCATCTGTAGCATTAGAAATCAGCTCTCTTAAGAATATTTCATGGTCACTGTAAAGAAACTTTTTAATAAGTGGGAAAATGTTCTCCACTGATACATTAATATTTCCTTTAGTCATAATATTTTAGATTTTTTAATTTTCAAATATTTCTCAAAAAAAATACCATCGTTCAGAAAGTGACAGAATGACATTTTTTCAAGTGATACAAGCCATAATCATGTGGATTTGTCAAAGAAATATCCTATTTTTAGTCCTTAAAAATTTTTTAAAAATGAAGATGAAATGTACAGTTTTTCTTCTGCTCATGATGGCCTGTTGCCTGTATGGACAGAAGAAACCTTTAGACCATTCTGTTTATGACAGCTGGCAAAATTTAGGCATGAGAAAAATTTCAAATGATGGAAAATGGATTGCCTACTCTGTGGACCCTCAGGAAGGAAATTCTAATCTTTTTTTATACTCCGTTAAAAATAAAGCTTCAAAAGCATTTGCAAGAGGAACAAAAATAGATTTTACGAGTGATTCCAGATTTGCTGTTTTTCAGATCCGTCCGTTGTATAAGGATATAAAAGCGGTAAAAGATAAAAAGCTTAAAAAAAATAAATTAACAAAAGACAGTCTTGCCATTGTTGATGTTTTGAATGGTCAAACGGAAAAAATCCCGAATGTAAAAACATTTAAAATCCCTGAAAAAGCAGGTTCTTATGTTGCCTATCTTCTGGAAGATATCAAAGATAAATCTTCAGATAAAGAAGATAGTGATGAAAATAAAGAGGAAGAGAAAAATGCAAAGCCTCTACAATTGGTTGTACGAAATCTTCTGGATGGAAAAAGTACAACATATGATAACGTAATCCGTTATGAGTTCAGTAAAAATGGGAAACAACTTGCTTTTGTAACCAAGAAACCGGACGAAAAAAAGGAAAAGAAAGAAGGGAAAGATTCAGATGATGAAAAATCGGCGGATAAAAAAGACACGGACAAATCTAAACCAAAGAAATACGCTCTTGAAACAGTACAGGTAATAGATCTTCAGAAAGGAACTGTTACTAAAATTTCCGAAATGGAAGGTGATTTTTCACAGTTGTCTTTTGATGAAGATGGAAATCAATTGGCGTATGTGGGAACTTCTTCTGCACAGAATGATTTAGTAAAGCTGTATAATTTATATTACTTTAACGTTAAAGGAAATAAAAAGGAAACGGTAACTAATGAAAATGCCCAAATGAGAAAGAATTGGGTAATTTCTGAAAACCGTTTACCTCTATTCAGTAAAAACGGAAAACAGTTGTACTTTGGAGTGGGCCCAAAACCGATTGCAAAAGATACTGCGATGATTACTAACGACCATGCTGTGGTAGACATCTGGAATTACAGAGATGATTATCTACAGACAGTACAGTTAAAGGAATTAAAAAATGATCTGAAAAAATCTTACGCTGCCGTAATGCAAACGGAAAAGCCGGATTTTTTTAGAAATATTGATGGTGAGGATTTAGATACTTTGCGAGTGGTAAACGAAGGAAATGCTGAATTTGCATTAGGGGTTACCAGTTTGAACAACCGTATTTCTTCACAATGGGAAGGTTCAACAAAGAAGACCTATTTCGCAATTGATAATAAAACAGGAGAAAGAACGGAAATCATTAAAAATCTGTATGGTTCAGTGGCTGTATCTCCGCTTGGAAAATTTATTGTGATTTTTGATAGCGAAAAAGGGCAGTGGTTTAGTTATAACGTGAAAACAAAACAAACTTTGCCACTTACGAACAGCCTGCCGGTTTCCTTCGTGGATGAGGAGTTTGATATGCCGGATTTTCCAAACCCTTACGGACTTGCATCATGGACGGATAATGATGAGTCTGTCATTATCAGAGACCGTTATGATCTTTGGGAACTTTTCCTGAATGGTTCAAAAAAACCAAGAAATATCACCAAGGGATATGGGCGTAAAAATAAAATAACATTTGATACTTACGATTTAGATAAAGATATTAAAAGTTTAAACCGAAAGGCTTCTATCTATTTATCAGCATTTGATAATGCTTCCAAGGCCAACGGAATTTTTAAAACCTCTATTCAGTCGAATACTGATCCTGTAAAAATTCAAATGGAAAATGTATGGGGATATCGTAGTATTCAAAAAGCGAAAAATGCTGAAGAATATATTGTAGTAAAAGAATCATATACAGATTCACCGAATATTTTTACAACAGCAGATTTCTCAAAACAACAAAAGCTGAGTGATACCAATCCACAACAAAGTCATTATAACTGGGGAACAGACGAATTGGTACATTGGGCAACCCCAAAAGGAAATACTTCTACAGGAGTTTTATTCAAACCGGAAGATTTCGATCCGAATAAAAAATATCCAATGATTGTTTATTTCTATGAGAAACTTTCTGATAATCTGAACCGTTATGTTGCGCCTTCACCAACACCTTCAAGATTAAATATTTCTTATTTTGTGAGCAACGGATATTTGGTTTTCACACCTGATATTTCGTACACAGATGGTTTTCCCGGAGAATCTGCAATGGAATACATTAATTCAGGAGTTGAAAAGCTAAAGCAAAATTCTTGGGTGGATGGTACTAAAATCGGAATTCAGGGACAAAGCTGGGGTGGTTATCAGGTAGCCTATTTGATTGCTCATACTGATATGTATGCTGCAGCATGGAGTGGTGCTCCTGTTGTGAACATGACTTCCGCCTATGGTGGAATCCGATGGGGTTCCGGAATGAACAGACAGTTCCAGTACGAAAAATCACAAAGTAGATTAGGAAAGAATCTATGGGAAGCACCGGATCTTTATATTAAAAACTCACCGCTTTTTGCCATTGATAAAGTAAAAACTCCGGTGGCTATTATGAGTAACGATCAGGATGGAGCAGTGCCATGGTATCAGGGAATCGAAATGTTTACAGCATTACGCCGTCTTGGAAAACCAGCGTGGCTTCTGAATTATAATGGTGACGATCATAACCTTCTCAAACGTCAGAACAGAAAAGATATTCAAATTCGAGAACAGCAGTTTTTTGATTATTATCTTAAAGGGGCTAAAGCTCCGGTCTGGATGACAAAAGGAATTCCAGCCACCCAAAAAGGAAAAGAGTGGGGATTTGACTTGACAGATGATAAGCCTTAAATTATAGAAAACTCGGCGGAGCCTTTGGCTCCGCCGAGTTTTTGTTTCAAAATATATCTCAAAATATATCACGAATGAGAAACTGACACAATGGCATTTTTTTTATGATGGGCCTATTGCGAGCTTTTATTATATTTACCGCCAATTTTAACAACAATATGGGAATCTTTGATTTTTTTAAGAAGAAAGACAACAGACAGGAAAATGTCAGTGCTCCAATTCAGCAGCAAGAAATGCCGGTGGAGGAAATAGTAGAAGAGAAAGTAGAGGAAGTGGTGGAGACAGTTCCGAAAACAGTATTGGAAACTCCAGTACAACCACAACCGGTAGAAGAGAAAAAGGTGAATGAATTATATGAAAAGATCAAGATTTATAGTGATTATGTAGTGTATTCTATTGCGCTTCAATTGAGGGGAGATTTTGCGCCAATTTCGGCATTTGAAAACGAGAACGGAGAAGTTGAGGGGTTTGCTTATATGATTACAGATCCTACTTATGGGCTTTCGCCACAGGTGGTATTGAGCAATATGAAAGAAAAATTTGAAAACGAGTTGAAAGAAGGAAAGATCAAGTCATATGCTATCCTTTATCATTCTCAGTTCAACGACGATGATAACCATGCATTGGCAGTAAACCCGGAAGACCTTAAAGCTATTACACTTTCTTATCATTTTAATGATTCTGAAGAAGGTAATATTGCCTTACCTTATGTTTTCGAAAATGAAAATGTTACGTTCAAAGGTTTTGCTGAGTTCTCTCATGAAGAAAACAATGAGATTATGAATAACCAGCTGGTAGATGGAAAAGATTATTTTACCAACAGAGAGGAGATCAAGAGTCCGGAAAGCACCAATGAAGCTGGGATCATCATAAAGAAATCAAATGTTCATTCTCTTGCGAATATGTGGGGGGGGATTTTTGGTTTTCAAAATTTCCAGACTCAGGAAAAATTCTCTCAATATTTGATGGAGACTATGGCTTTATATAGAGTAGCTGAAATTGCTGCAGACGAAAAGGCTAAGTTTACAGAATTTAAATATGTAACATTCAAAACCATTATTTCTGACGATTTTAATACCATTTATCCGGAGGTGAAAACAGATTTCTCTCTTGAGTTTGAAACAAAAGAAATCCGTGAATGGGAAAATGTTGAGAATAACGAAGCGATTGTAGGAGGTCTTGGAAGAGATACTTTCGGACTTTGGTTCTTCCCGACAGATTATGTAGAAAACAAAACTCAATATCAGACGCAGAATAAGCTTAATATTAGCATTAGTGGAATTATTTTCGTGCTGGATCTTCATGAAAGTTTTGATTTACCGGATGGCACCAAGACTGATGAAGAGTTTACAGCTTATAAGCCAAGCCAGGATCTTCCTGATTATGGATGTATTGATTTTATTGGTAAGGTACTAGACATTCAGGAAGCTGAATTACTGCCAGACGGAAGTGTGAAAGGATTTATCCTGAAATTAAGACTGATTACCAATTCAGAAGTAGAAAACTTCTTCACGGTAGATGCCTTCGTGAGCAAGGAAAATATGAGATTTGCTGCCCTTTCAGTAGGAATGCAGGTTGCAGGAGCCATGCAGCTACAGGGGAAAATAGTAGGATAGTAAAATAAATATTTGTATAATAAATAAAAACGGTCTGTAATTCAGACCGTTTTTTTATTTTATTATTTGTTTTTTCAACTCTTCTTTGATCTTGTTTTCCAATTCCTCGGCAAGTTCAGGATTGTCTTTTAAAACATCTTTTACAGCATCACGCCCTTGGCCTAGTTTAGATTCTTCATAGCTGAACCAAGAACCACTTTTCTTTACAATTCCCATATCAACTGCAGTATCAAGAATTTCTCCTACTTTAGAAACTCCCTCACCGTACATAATGTCGAATTCTGCTTGTTTGAAAGGTGGAGCTACTTTGTTTTTCACGATCTTCACTTTCACACGGCTTCCGATAGCTTCGTCACCTTGTTTGATTGGAGCACTTGCTTTTCTGATATCAATTCTTACAGAAGCGTAGAATTTAAGAGCGTTACCACCGGTAGTTGTTTCAGGGTTACCGAACATTACACCGATCTTTTCTCTCAACTGGTTGATGAAAATTACAGTACATTTCGTTCTTGAAATAGTAGCTGTAAGCTTTCTTAATGCCTGAGACATCAATCTTGCATGAAGCCCCATTTTAGAATCTCCCATTTCTCCTTCAATCTCTGCTTTTGGAGTAAGGGCAGCAACAGAGTCAATAACAACAATGTCAATAGCTCCTGAACGGATCAGGTTATCAGCAATTTCTAAAGCCTGTTCTCCGTTGTCCGGCTGAGAAATGATAAGGTTTTCCAAATCGATTCCTAGTTTTGCAGCATAAGTTCTGTCGAAAGCGTGCTCAGCGTCAATAAATGCAGCAATACCACCTGCTTTTTGAGCTTCAGCAATAGCGTGAAGTGTTAATGTAGTTTTACCTGAAGATTCAGGTCCATATATTTCAATGATTCTTCCTTTTGGATATCCTCCTATACCTAATGCGATATCTAATCCTAAAGATCCGGAAGGAATTACCTCTATTGTATTGTCTATAGAAGCATCACCTAAAGTCATTACCGTTCCCTTCCCGTATGTTTTATCTAGCTTGTCAAGCACTAGTGCAAGTGCTTTTTTCTTATCATCAATATTACTCATCTCTATTAAAATAATTTCTCAAAAATACATAATTTATAGATCAAAAACTAATATTATTTATCCCTGAAACTGGTTTTTAGAGTTAAAAAATGATAAAATTTTAAAGCTGATGTTATTCATAACGAAGGAGATGCAGAATCTGGTATTGAGAAATATTGGAAAAATAAATTTAAGATAAGAAAGTTATTGTTAGAAGTAGAAAGCTGGGCGCTGAAAGTTAATATCACATGAATGATTTCTGGAAGTTATAGTCTTTACTACTTATTGAGTTAGCTTGTTTTTTTAATGATTATAACACTTTTTATATTGATGGGTACAACCAGAGTTTTATCCATTCAATATAAAATAATGCTTATCTTAAAACATTATTTTTTAAGATCTCATACTATGGACAGAAAATTAAAACGATTCCTGCTTAAATCTTTTGCTGTATTAGTTGTCATACATTTGGCTTACTTCATTTACGGATATATAAAATTTGTGGGTCTTAAAAGAATTAATATTTATACTGAATTTTACAGATTCAAATTTTACGATGATGTCTCTATTTCTCATGTTTTCGTATCCGGTCTTTTTTTGTTTTTCTTTGTTATTTTTCTTCTTAGAAATCATTCTAAAAAAAGAAATGGACTTTCAAAAAATCTAGGAATAGGCTTAATACTTCTGTTGGTGTCCTTTTTGTCCCTGACCTTTTTCATCAGTTACAGTTTTGGATTCAATGCAAAACTACGAACTGTACTCCCTGAAAAGGATCTCAATAAAGACAAAACGTTGCTGAATGTCTTACAGCCTTTTTTATATAACTATACTTCTTACAGTTCTGAGAAACTATTTAATCCGGAAAATATTTTATATCCCAAACCTTATCCTGTGATTGAACAGAGAGATACGCTGTACTACGATCCGGGTAATAAGGAGTATTATACAACAGAATCCAAATATTACAGTATTGATACGCTAACAATATTAAGTGCTGATCATAAAAAAATCAACAATAAAAAGAAATTGGCGCTTGATTTTCTTGGGCTTGATGATAAAGAGTTGGAAAAAAGAATTATTTCTAAAAAAGAGATAGGGGATAGTACCGAAATTATATTTAAAGGAGAAGAGGTACATCCTCAATATGACGAGAAAATGTGTATTTTTCTTGAAAATAAATTTTTGTTTTTTCCATTGCACAATATTCCTGAACAGAAACAGCAGTATCAAAATGCAGTCAAAAGGTACAATTTGCTTTACAAATATAATCAGGACTCATTACTTTACTCATTTCAGAGATTGGATGTCCTTTTAAAAAAATATGATATAGAATCGCAGATAGTTCCGAAAGATCTCACCAAAGATGTATTTTATTACCGGGATCACCAGGAGGAGCCTCTGAATGCAATACGGAATACTTACGAAAGAGGCCAGTTAAAAGATAAATTTGCAACTCTTGATCGTCTGTTCTACAAGCCAAATTATCTTCACCCTTCCATCATAGAAATTTTCATCAGCGTTGTCATTGGCGTATGGTTTATTTTATTTTTATTGTATTTGATCTGGAGTTTCAGGAACAGGAAAATTTCCTAAAAAATGGTGTACTAATGAAAATTTGAATTTTTAGTGATATTCAGATAATCTTTTAAAACTTTCATCTGTTCTTTATTACCTCTCTTTATTCTGGTATCTCGGCTTACGAGACGATCATACATTCTATTGAAAAATATTTTTGATTTTGGAAATAACTTTTTGTTAGAGACTTCCGGAATTTGAAGCCTTTTACAAACTTCATCATCCAGCAGGAACCATGTACAGCAGATATGCAGATACCTCAGATTTTTTCTTTGAAATTCAAATTTTAAAATTGGGTTTTCCAGTGACTCATTTAGTAAAGAATGGGCTAAAAGAACAGAATCTTTATCAGATGGAGGCTGAATGGATGTCCATAAATAAAAATATTCTGTAGCCTGTTTTTTATCATCAGGAAGAAGCTGTTCAGGGATTCCAAGCAGATATCCCACGTATTTCCACAGGTGAAAAATTCCCTGTTCTTCTTCAACAGAAAAAGTATTTCCTAATTTTTGAAGACTATGAAGAAAAACGAGGCTAAAACCAATATAGGTAGCCATCATATCCCATGAATTGATGGGTTCTCCCCAGTTCTCGGTATTCCAGTCTTTGTAATGTTTTTTGATGGAAAGTCTCGCGTAGGAATGAATCAGGCGGGTTTTTATCGCAAACTCATATCCTTTCGCATGAATTTCCAATGCATTATAGCGGGTAGCATTCACCCAGAAATCCAGGGTTTCTGAAAGACGTTTCACAGCTCCTTTTTTCAACGCTTCTGTAACAATCAATGGTTTGTTGAGGTAGGCATAATCATAGCCTCCAATCAGGCAGTAATCTCTCAAAGAAATTAAAGAATCAAGATTGCTTCTCATGCAGAGCTCAGCGCCGCTTTTTAATAAATTGTAATCTAGCCAATCGGGAATTTCCTGAGTTTGGGCGAACAATTTTTTTATACTTTCAGGAACATTATCATTTTCAGAAACTCCATTTCGAATGTACCCTTCAATTTCCCTTGATGCTTCATGGTATTTTTTAGTAAAATAAACTTCTTTTACTACTGCATCCCCGGTTTCATCCACATGATAGAAGAAGGGAGCGTATCGTTCAAAATCTTTGAAGCTCACTTGAGCACCGGAAAACGCAATCAGTTGTTTTCCGTTACCGTTTTCCCAAAAGTTTTTGAAATGCAGAGCATCTTTAAAGCGGGGTTGTATCATTGTTCATTCCTTAGATATATAAAAGTACAAGTTTTATGCTGAAGTTAGCTGGTGAGATTTGTCAGGATTGAAAGTGAGGTCTTATAAATATCCCCATTCAAAAGCCATTTTAATAAGCTCTGAACAGTTTTTACAATTGGATTTTCTTAGAATATTTTTTCTGTGGGTTCTTACTGTTTCTTCGGAAATATTTAATCGTTCAGAGATTTTTCCAGCGGAATAGCCTTTTGCAAGATAAGTGATGATTTCAACCTCTCTTTTCGTAAAATAGACAGGGATAGGGTCTGTTATATTATCATCCTTTTGCCATTGCATCTGATGAAAATCTTCTCTACCATTAATTCCGGAGATTAAAACGGTGTAAGAATTCTGATGGGTGATATGCTCAATATTGGTATGGATATTAATGGCTTGCAAAACGCGGTCACTTTCATCCCTATACGTGTGCAAAGACTGATGATGAAAAAGTTCATAGTTCCCTTTGAAAGTTCTCATCCGAAAACAATAGCTGAATTTAAGTTCTGAAAGACGATCAGAAGCATTTATCTCTATCATTTTTGCCATGCACATTCTTTCTGCTTCCATCACGAATTCCAGATCATCAGGATGGATGAGGTCTATGATTTCTTTGAGATGTATCGGGTATTTGTTTAGCCCATGTATTTTCAGAATATCTTCATGATGGTTGTAAATGGTACTGTCTGCAAAATTGATGATGTAATGATAAAATCTTCCGGGAGCAAAGACTTCTCCAATAATGCGCTCAATAGAAGGAACAGACTGCATTGTGTTTTCATTCTGAAGAAGTTCCGGATAATTGTTCCACACTCTGGTCAGAAAATGTGGTTTTTTAGCCTGAGTTATAAATTTTTTATCCATGGCTGATGTTTTCATAAAAATAATAAAATTATGTTGAAAAAAATCACCCTTTTGTGGTATTTCATTTAGTAACAAAGTATTGTAGCTTTATGTGAAACTAATGACCATGGAAGCTCAATTTCTAAACTCTTTTGTTTACGGTTGAAGCTTTCTATTCTGCTTTATTTTCAATCAAAAAACTTTAACCTGAAAAACAAATAATCATGGCAACATTTCAAACACAACAGGCTGACAATACTTTTTTATATCTAAAAGTTATTGTAAGAGCTAATTCATTGCTCTATTCCAGAACATTTATAACGATATACCCAGGTGCTGTAATTATAACACAATCATCACCACAAGCCAGTAATGGTTCTATTCCTCCAGATAAATACAGTTGGTATAAACTTGGGCGAACAGCGAATTTTGTAGGTAAACAACTGAATATTGATACATTGCTTTCACATACAGAAAACATTGAGGTTACCTGTTCATTGGTAGAGGATGATGATATAAATACTCCTTTTATCAATCATTCGAATTATCATTTAAATGATATAGTAAATAAGATTGCGAGATTAAGTATTGATATAATTTAGAACACAATGAAAGCGAAATTACTATTTATTTTCTGTTTTCTGTTTTTGAAAAGTTTTTCTCAAATAAGTAATACAGTTAAGTTGGAAAATTTGGATCTTCCTACAACACCTGCTGTTGTTTTGCTGGATCAGAATGTTACTTCAATTGAAAATCCAAAGACGATAAAAGAATTTGGACTTTCAGTTATTAATTCTTTTAAAGATAACGCACTGCCCCAAAATTATGCTGTAGAATTTAATCCTTATTGGATATTTAAAAGAAATACAGACATATATCAGTATTTTAAAGATGAAAGATATTCGGGATTTACACATAATCAGGCTATCTCTTTTGCTTTTATTAAAATTGATACTGTCCAAAATGTTTCTATTGGCTATAGAACCAATTTATTCAGAGTGATGAGCAAAAAATATGATGAAAATCTGGTATCCCTTACAGATAAGATTTGGATACTAAATTTATTGAATAATGCTGAATATGAAAGACTCATTCAATTAGCGGAAGACGAAAAAGGACCAATTATCGGAAATATTACTGATATGGAGAATGCATCCTCATTTAAAGAATTTTCTACTGCTTATAGAAATATCTTATTGAAACTTAAGGATTCTTCTCTAGATATAGCTCCTTTGAAAAGTATTATTAAAAAAATTGATAGTGTATCATCAGGTAGAGAAAAGAGTTTTGATAATAATAAGAAATTTCTTGTAGGTTTGTATAAAAAATTTAAAGCTGATGTTGTTACACTTAAGTTTGACAGAGCAAAATTTAGTCAGGATAATATAAAAGCAATGGAAGAGGTTCAGAAAACTATTGTTAATTTATCAGAGATGAAGCCTAAGTTTTCAATTGATTTTGCCGGAGCTTATAACCATTTTTGGGATAATAAAGATTTTTCTTCCGGGAGGTTTGGTAGGCTAGGTGCATGGCTTACTATGAATTATAACATTGATTTGAATAAAGATAAAAATGAGAAAGAAAAAAATTATCTTAAGCTGTTTTTGCTAAACAGATATATTGTTGATAAGATGAAATTTGATAAAGCGAGTAGCACTTATGGTAATAACTCATTTTATGACATTGGCGGTAAATTGAACTTTGAATTCAATAAATTGAGTTTTGGCTATGAGTATATTCAAAGATTTGGTGATGATGAAGATTACAGAAGTGTTGGCAGTATAATGTACAGGATTAATGATAATGTCAGTTTAATAGGTGGTTTTGGTAAAAACTTTGAAAATAAGGATAATATGATAGCCACATTAGGTTTGCGATGGGGACTTAACTTTAATAACGATTTTGATACAGACATACCAAAAACAAATAATCAATAAAATAGATAAAACAAAAAAACCTTCCCATCGGGAAGGCTTTATATTACTCATTGCTTATCGCTCATTACTTATGATAAAGAAGCAGCGTGTACAAGCATATCAACTAACTTGTTAGAGTAGCCCATTTCGTTGTCATACCAAGAAACAAGTTTCACGAAGTTAGGAGAAAGCATGATACCAGCGTCTTTGTCGAAGATAGAAGTTCTCTTATCTCCTACGAAGTCCTGAGATACTACAGCCTCTTCAGTATATCCTAGGATACCTTTCAATTCACCTTCAGAAGCAGCTTTGATTACTGAACAGATTTCTTCATAAGAAGCCGCTTTTTCAATTCTCACTGTTAAATCTACTACAGAAACGTCAACAGTTGGTACTCTGAAAGACATACCTGTTAATTTTCCGTTTAATGAAGGAATTACTTTTCCTACCGCTTTAGCAGCACCTGTAGAAGAAGGGATGATGTTGTTTAGAGCAGCTCTACCACCTCTCCAGTCTTTCATTGAAGGACCATCAACAGTCTTTTGAGTAGCTGTTGTAGCGTGTACAGTTGTCATTAAACCTTCAACGATTCCGAAGTTATCGTGGATTACTTTAGCTAAAGGAGCTAAACAGTTTGTAGTACAAGAAGCGTTTGATAAAATTTTGATATCATCAGTAAGTTCCTTGTGGTTTACACCCATTACAAACATTGGAGTATCATCTTTAGAAGGAGCAGAAAGGATTACTTTCTTAGCACCAGCAGTAATGTGTTTTGCAGCACTGTCTTTATCTAGGAATAAACCAGTAGATTCTACTACGTAATCTGCACCAATTTCATCCCACTTTAGGTTACTTGGATCTTTTTCAGCAGTTACTCTGATTTTTTTTCCGTTTACAACAAGATCATTTCCTTCTACAGAAACTTCACCTGGGAAAATACCGTGTACAGAGTCATATTTTAACATGTAAGCCATGTATTCTGCATTGATTAGGTCATTGATTCCTACAACTTCAATGTTGTCTCTTTCAGTCATTGCTCTGAAAACAAGACGTCCAATTCTACCAAAACCGTTGATACCTACTTTAATTGTTGACATAATAGTTTGTTTTTATTAGATTTATAAAAATAATTAGATTGCTAAAATTTCTGAAATCAACATTAGGTCTTTATTGATTTCGTTATGTTTTTTAATGGCTTCTTCAATAGGGGTATACACCACATCGTTGGAACGCATTCCTGCCATTACATTGTTCTGTCCATCCATTAATCCTACTACTGCACCATATCCAAGTCTGCTGGCCAATACCCGGTCTGCACAACTAGGAGATCCTCCTCTCTGCATATGTCCCAAAACGGCTACGCGAATGTCATAGTCAGGGAATATTTCCTTTGTTTTTTCTGCCAACCCATAAACATTGGCTAGCTTTTCACCTTCTGCTACCACTACAATGCTGGATGCTTTTCCTGTTTTTTCAGCTTTTCTGAACTTTGTAAAAAGATCATCCATACTGTCTTTTTTCTCAGGAATTAAAATATCTAAAGCACCTGTAGCCAAACCACTGTTTAAAGCGATAAATCCAGCATCACGGCCCATTACTTCCACAAAGAAGACTCTGTTGTGAGAAGTTGCGGTATCACGGATTTTGTCAATTGCTTCCATAGCAGTATTCAACGCAGTGTCATATCCGATGGTATTATCCGTTCCGAAAATATCATTGTCAATAGTTCCCGGAATACCGATTACTCTGATTCCGAATTCTTCGCTGAAGATCTTGGCACCGGTGAAAGTTCCGTCTCCACCAATACATACCAATCCGTCGATACCCAGCTTTACACAGTTATCATAAGCTTTCTGACGGCCTTCTTTAGTTCTGAATTCAGTAGATCTGGCAGACTTTAGAATTGTTCCACCTTGGTTGATTATATTTTTTACGGAACGGGCTCCCATTTTTAGAAAATCATTGCTGATAAGGCCATTGTAGCCTTCCCTTACCCCGTAGCATTCAATATTATAGTAATTGGCGGTTCTTACTACCGCTCTTAATGCTGCATTCATACCTGGAGCGTCTCCTCCTGAAGTAAGAACTGCAATCTTTTTTACAGCACTCTCTTTCATCTAGTAAAAAATTTCGAACACAAATTTACAAAAACAAGTTCAGATTATCGCAGTAACTTTTCAATAGTTTTGAATATATAGAATTAAAAGCGTCTGAAATTTGTAGGTTTAAAAATATACCGTGCTGTTTTAGCCTCAGAACTGTCCACGTCAAGGTCATACCATGGCGAAATATTTTTTTGAAAAGGGTTGGATAACAGATGTATAGATTGAGCCGGTGTAAATCCTTCGCTTAATAAAAATAATTTTTTCCCTTCCTTACTCTTACAGACACCTGAAATAAAAACCACATGTCCCGGGCTTCCCGGAGTGATCAGAATGTCTCCGGTTTTTAAATCTGAGTTTTTTAAGACCGGTTTGGTTTCCTTATTTAAGGAAATAGTTCCCGCATAATTAAAGATAAGATCCAGATAATTTCTGAAATTCTGATAAGAATTATCAAAACCAGCTGTTTTTCTAAAGTTTACAGAATTACCACTGACGAAAGCTCTTGTTCCATTTTTATAATCATTCCAGCTAAGCAAGTCACCACTCGTAAAATGAAACTTAATGTCATCCGTCTTTTTGATTTTGTATAAATATTCAGCTCTTAGACGAATCACTGCATCTGCACATTGTTGGAGGTCTTTATTTCCCGTATCAATATCAAAAACAGCTTCATGAAGATGTTGTGTGGAAATAGGAGAGTCATCATATCTTAAAATCTGACTTCCATAAGGTTTCAATTTAAAATTTTCAATAAAATATCCGAACGAATCAGGTTTTTCTTTGTGCCATTGATAACCTTTAGGAGGAGAAAATCTTTCCCAGATTGTATTTTTATCTTTATTGATCTGTACAGAACTTTCAATAGTTATATCCTTTGTATCTTGAGAAGTGAGATTTGATGGTGTCTTATCTTTGGTACAGCCCAATAAAACCATGGTAGTCGCCACTCCTGAAATAATTCTTTTCATATTCATGTGATTCGCTTACAAATATGGGATTTTTTGTGAAATGTTGAAATATCAAGCCTAAGCTTTTATTTCCACAGTTTTTTTGTCATGAATACACAAATAAAATAATTTCTGAATGATACTTATTGTTTAGAAATTATTGATTAAAAATATAACTACCTAGTTTTTAGGTATTAAGATTATTCGTTTATTCATAGCTATTATAAATGCATATTTTTGCAGAATACAATTTTATCGATGATAAAATCTTTGCGCCTTAATAAAATAAACTTTTAAAATAATCTTGCGCCTTTACATTAATCCAACAACAAAATTTATATGAAGCAGAATAAAAAAATCAGAAAGGTTTAAAATCAATTTGAGCCTTCTATATCCTTCTCTTCAGGAATTAAGAGCTTTCCCCAATTATTCAGCTGCCAAAGAATGGCAACCAACTTTTCACCAAGCTCTGTTAATGTATATTCAACTCTTGGAGGGAGCTCATTAAAAGATTGTTTCGTCAGAATGCCATCTTCAACCATTTCTGTCAGTTGTTGATTAAGAACTCTACGGTCTACTTTCGCAATTCCACGCAAAAACTCACTTGGACGTTTCTTTCCCTCATTAATCTGCCAAACAATGGGAATTTTCCATTTTCCGCTGATGGTATTAACAGCAACTTCCAATGGACAGATTTTATTTTCTTCAGCTCTTCCCTTTATTTCCATATAATTGACTTTTTTATCCCTATGGGTGAAAAATATGCGTTATTGCTTATTTATAAACGCTTTTAGACCTTTGTAAAAATAATAAAATTTAAAAAAATGAATACACTGGCAAAGCAGATCGAACATTTGAATCAGGAATTATCTTCACAGCTTCCTCAGGAAATATTGAATGCATTTGGAAAGTCTATTGAAGATTTGAAAACAAAGAGAATAGAAGAAAATAGTATTCAGATTGGAGATCAGATGCCTGAGTTTTCATTGCCCAATGCTTTGGGTAAAATAATTAATTCTGAAGATATTCTTAAAAACGGAAAAATGATTTTAGCCTTTTATAGAGGAAGCTGGTGTCCTTATTGTAATCTGGAATTAAAATTTTTACAGGACAATCTTTCCCGAATAAAAGATAAAGGTGCTACTTTAATGGCTGTTTCTCCACAAAGGCCGGATTATTCTTTAAGCATGACAGAAAAAAATAATCTTGAATTTGAAGTATTAACGGATGTTGATAATAATTTTGCTGAAAAATTAGGGATAGCTTTTCAGTTGCAGGATTTTGTACTTTCTTATTATAAAAATCTTGGAATACATCTTTCTGATTTCAATAAAAATAATGATAATACTTTACCGGTTCCAGTTGTTTTTGTGGTGGATAAAAATAATGTGATTACATATAAATTTTTAGATGTAAATTACATGAATAGAGTAGATGTGGAAGAATTAATACAAGCATTATGATGGAAAAAAGAAAAGGAGCCCGTTCCATTAAAGATATTCCTGCTGATATTTTAATCCAATTGAACCGGGGAGAAATTGAAACAGCTAATCTAACAGAATGGCTGGCAGTGGATCAGAGGCTGCTATTGGAGAACCTGTTACAACAGAACAACCGGACAGAATATCTGCAAACCATTCTGAGTAGAGTAGATCAATTGAAAAAGCAAACAGTTAATACCATCAATGAAACTATTGGATTGGGAATTCTTGATTTTGTGATTAAAAATGAGGATGCAGAATTTCTTTCAAAGTTATCCACACATCCGGCAGACTTGGTTCGTTGTTGGGCTGCTTACACGATTGGACGGAACAATGCTTTTAAGATTGAAGAAAAGTTTAAAAAGATTCAATCCTTTGCTGCTGACACTCACTTTGGAGTAAGGGAAATCTGTTGGATGACGGTGCGTCCGGATATTTCAAAGAATCTTAAAGAATCCTTTTCTATTTTATCAGAATGGACGAAACATGAGAATGAAAATATCAGACGCTTTTCCAGTGAATCTACAAGACCGAGAGGGGTGTGGTGTGAGCATATTGATGCATTAAAACAAAATCCTGGATTAGGGTTGGAAATTTTAGAGCCATTAAAATCAGATTCTTCAAGATATGTACAGGATAGCGTGGGCAATTGGTTGAATGATGCCAGCAAATCCCAACCGGAATTTGTAGTGGAAATCTGCGATGAGTGGCTCAGGGAAAGTAACACAAAGGAAACTCAATATATTGTCAAAAGAGCCTTACGTACCATTCGTAAATAAAAGTTATCCACAATAAAAAGTTGTAAATTGATTTGTGCTTATATATTGCTTTAAGTTAATGATTTACGTGTATTTTGTATGCCAGAATGATTCTTTTAAATAGATTTAATTGCCTCATTTGGAAAAGTTATCCACAATTTTGGAAGATGAATTAAAAACATGCTTAGATTTTTCCCACTCAAAATCTGAATTTAAGAAGCAAACATCTGTGTCAATCTGTGCCATCCGTGGTTTAAAAAGTTATCTATCCTTGTCAAGGTTATAAACCTTGACAAGGATAAACAAAGATAAAATAACAGAAAACCAGATGTAAGCATTTTAAAAATTCTCTGTGTCAATCTGCATGATCCGTGGTTAAAAAAGTTATCCACAATATGGGATTGTAGAATAAATAATACGATATCTGTCACAAATCTAATTGGTTATAAAATATCCCTGTTAAAAGGTTCTTCAAAAATAAATCTAATAAATCGAGCCAAAAAAGTTATCCACAATGTCGAAATATGAATTAAAAACCTTCTCAGGTTTTTCCCACCTAAAATTTCAGCTTAAAAAGCAAACATCTGTGTCAATCTGTGTCATCCGTGGTTAAAAAATTATCTATCCTTGTCAAGGTTATAAACCTTGACAAGGATAAACAAGGATAAAATGACAGAAAACCAGATGTAAACATTTTAAAAATCCTCTGTGTCGATCTGCGAGATCCGTGGTTAAAAAAGTTATCCACAATAGGGAATTGTAGAATAAATAATACGATATCTGTCACAAATCTAATCGGTTATAAAATATCCCTGTTAAAAGGTTCTTCAAAAATAAATCTAATAAATCGAGCCAAAAAAGTTATCCACAATGTCGGAATATGAATTAAAAACCTTCTCAGGTTTTTCCCACCTAAAATTTCAGCTTAAAAAGCAAGCATCTGTGTCAATCTGTGTCATCCGTGGTTTAAAAAGTTATCTATCCTTGTCAAGGTTATAAACCTTGACAAGGATAAAATGACAGAAAACCAGATGTAAGCATTTTAAAAATTCTCTATGTCAATCTGCGTGATCCGTGGTTAAAAAAGTTATCCACAATATGGGATTGTAGAATAACTAATACAATATCTGTCACAAATCTAATTGGTTATAAAATACTCCTGTTAAAAGGTTCTTCAAAAATAAATCTAATAAATCGAGCCGAAAAAGTTATCCACAATGTCAGAATATGAATTAAAAACCTTCTCAGGTTTTTCCCACCTAAAATTTCAGCTTAAAAAGCAAACATCTGTGTCAATCTGTGTCATCCGTGGTTAAAAAAAGTTATTCACAACATGGAATTGTAGATTTGAGTAATCCAAATTAAGATCACCATTTCTCAGTTAAATACTTCCAATATCTTTTGGGAACATGCTGTACATGTAGTCTCAGATTTTTTCTTTCAACAATATTGGTCTTGGTAAAATATCGTTGCCAAAGTGTTTGATAATTCTTTTCCTCATCATGAAACTTATCCTGATAATTCTTGATCTCTAATTTTTCCTCCGGATAAAAGAAGTCAGAGGTTTCCAGATCATAAAGGATTCCGTAATTTCTTCGTAAATCATAGATCATCCATTTCTGATCCTGGTAACGATCACTGAAATGTTTTCTGATTAAAGGAAGCACATTGAAATCAGGGTCTATTTTCGAAAAGAAAATATCATCCTGCATTTTTTCAAACCGGACAAAAGCTGTCATTCTATGACTTTCTCTGTCTACAGATTTACAGATTTTGGAAATTTTCATGATATTAGTATCAGTATAATTTTCCAGGATGTTTTTATCAGGATTTTTTACAGATTGTTTTATGGCTGATAGTATTACTTTTTCCAATTCAGAATCTTCGGATAAGAAAACTTTTAAGAATTTATGCACGCCTTGTTTCCCAAGATTTTGTTCTAACT
Source organism: Chryseobacterium sp. StRB126 (assembly GCF_000829375.1). NCBI lineage: Bacteria > Pseudomonadati > Bacteroidota > Flavobacteriia > Flavobacteriales > Weeksellaceae > Chryseobacterium > Chryseobacterium sp. StRB126. The sequence goes on along the minus strand of NZ_AP014624.1, from coordinate 4,843,279 downwards.
TTTTTAAGACCCTTTCAGATTTATCAGTTTGAGTGATGACTTCATGAGTCTCTGCAAAAATATTTTTCTGATGAAACCTTTCCCTATTCACAATTTCCACATCTCTATAGCGATATTCAAAAACTTCGAATATTGCAGTGAAAAGACCGTCAAAACTGCCATCATAAAGTAGAGTGGTCATATATAATATAGTAATTTTAAAATATAGCTATTGAGTTTTTCTTGTCATTCTGATGGTGATGTCTTTGCGCTTTCATAATTTGTGATCATTAGTCTAAATATTTGTGTTTAAACTAAAACAAAGTCAGTTGTTGCGAAAACTGATTATGAAACTTCGAAGAACGGCCTCCCATCAACAGTTTCTTCAAATTTTGATGGGTTAAATATTTTAAAAAGGGATTTCCTGCATTAAAATCAATAAAATATTTAGCCCGGTTTACGGAAGCTCCTAATTGTCTCAAGTGATCCAGGTTTAAAACCTGAAAACGTCTGGCACTCACAATTTTTTGTGCCGACTTTACTCCAATTCCAGGAATTCTTAAAATCATCTGATAGTCTGCGGTCTGAATATTCACCGGAAACTGATCCAGATGTCGTAGAGCCCAGCTCAGTTTGGGATCCACTTCCAGATCAAGAAATGGGATATTAGGATCTAAAATTTCTTCTGCTTTAAAACCATAAAACCTCATGAGCCAATCCGATTGATAAAGCCTGTTTTCACGAAGCATGGGAACTTCAGTAGTTAGAGAAGGAAGCCTGTTGTCTTCTAAAACAGGAACATATCCGGAATAATATACCCTTTTTAGATTGAAGTTTTTATAAAAATGATCTGCCACTTTGATGATTTGCAGGTCATTTTCGTTAGTAGCACCTACAATCATTTGAGTAGATTGCCCTGCAGGCGCAAACTTAGGTACCTTCTTTAAAATCTTTTTCTCGTCCTGATATTGGATAATCCCTTTTTGAATGTATCTCATAGGACTAATCATATCCTGCCTGTTTTTTTCAGGAGCCAGCAATTTTAATCCGCTTTCCGTAGGAATTTCAATATTGACGGATAATCGGTCTGCATACATAGCGGCTTCCTGCATCAGATCGTCACTAGCTCCCGGAATAGATTTTAGATGAATATATCCGTTAAAGTTCTCTTCCAGACGCAGTTTTTTAGCAACTCTTACAAGACGCTCCATTGTTGTATCTGCATTTTTAAAAATTCCTGAACTCAGAAATAAACCTTCGATATAGTTTCTCCGATAAAAATTAATAGTAAGGTCTACAGCTTCTTCTACCGTAAAAGCAGCTCTTTTTATATCATTTGAACTTCTGGATACACAATAAGCACAATCATAAATACAGTGATTGGTTAATAAAATTTTGAGTAAAGAAACGCATCTGCCGTCTTCGGTATAGGTATGACAAATCCCACTTACGGAACTATCTCCTAAAGCCCCTTTTTTATTCTTTCTTGTTCCTCCGCTTGATGAGCATGAAACATCATACTTGGCAGCATCAGCAAGGATTTCAAGTTTTTCTTTAAGGCGGTCAAAATTCATGCTATAAATGATTTGATATAATTTGTATCAGTATATTTTTTAATACATGCTCAAATTTAGTTCTAAAATTGATAAGTATCAATCTTTTTTCATAGAAGTTATCAACAAAAAAGAGCCTCAAAATCATTATATTTACGCCTCATTAAAGTTTATATCATGAAATCGCGATGATTTGTGAGCACAAATTAAGAATGAAACGACGCGATTGCATACAACCTTTGGAAAAATAAATTATCTATATATGAATCATAAACCGATCGAAGGTTTTTCCAAGCTTTCAAAGCAGGGGAAAATCGAGTGGCTTGTAAGCGAATATCTTGAAGATAATCAAGAATATCAAAATATATTGAAACAATATTGGAATGAAAATGCAGATCTTCAGAAGCTTCATGAAGAATTTTCTGAAAATACGATATCCAATTTCTATATGCCGTATGGGATTGCTCCGAACTTTTTAATTGATGGAAAACTATTGGCACTACCAATGGCTGTTGAAGAAAGTTCAGTAGTAGCAGCAGCTTCCAAGGCCGCAAAATTCTGGATTGATAAAGGAGGTTTTAAAACAACCATTATTAATACTGAAAAGTTAGGGCACACTCATTTTATATTCAATGTAGAGTCGCACAAATTATTACACTTCTTTAATTTTAGTTTAAAGAAAAAATTATTTGAATCTACCCAGGATATTACTGCCAATATGAGAAAACGAGGCGGTGGAATTCTGAACATCAGCCTTGTGGATAAAACTGCAGAAATGCCAAATTATTACCAACTGAAAGCAAGTTTTGATACTGTAGACTCAATGGGAGCTAATTTTATCAATTCGTGTCTTGAACAGTTTGGGAAAACTTTGAGACAGGAAGTAGCAACCTGTGAAGATTTCACCCAGGATGAGAAAAATTCATTACAGATTGTGATGAATATCCTTTCCAATTTTACGCCTGACTGTATTGTAAGAGCTGAGGTTTCATGTAAAATGGAAGACTTAAAAGATGACAGTGGAATTTCTCCTGAAGAATTTGCTTCTAAATTTAAACAAGCCGTAACCATTGCTGAAATTGAACCTTACCGGGCAACAACTCATAATAAAGGAGTAATGAATGGAGTAGATGCTGTTGTAATTGCAACCGGAAACGATTTCAGAGCTACGGAAGCTTGTGCTCATGCCTATGCTGCAAGAGACGGACAATACAGATCTCTAACACATTGTACAACGGATAATGGAGTTTTCAGATTCTGGATAGATCTTCCGATTTCTGTAGGTGTTGTAGGAGGGTTAACAAATCTTCACCCTTTGGTAAAATTCTCTTTAGCATTACTTGGAAAACCATCTGCTCAGGAATTGATGAGTATCCTGGCTGTTTCAGGATTGGCACAGAACTTTGGTGCTCTACGTTCATTAGTAACAACTGGAATTCAGAAAGGGCACATGAAAATGCACTTACTGAATATTTTGAACCAATTGGGAGCTACTGAAGAAGAGAAAGAGCATTTTGTGACTTATTTCAAAGATAAGACGGTGAGTCACCATGAGGTAATCAATGAGTTTAACAGAATGAGAGAAAACTAATGTTACAGATAATTCTGCCTATCCTATTTCTCATCTTTGGATTCTTTTTGAAGAAAACCACTTCACCGGGCTTCCAAAGTTCAAAGAGATTTGCCAATATGTTTATCATACTGGGAATTTCTACCTTAGTGGCCAAATTTATTTTAATGTATTTAAATTCGAAATAGTGAAAAAAAGGGTCTTGTTTTTCATGTTGATTTCCGGATTAAGTTTTTCACAGAAAAATTTAAAAATAACAGATTTACAGCCAAAGACTGAAGACTCAACTTTTCCGGTGGTTTCCTATGCAGAAAATCCCTTAGTGGAAAGCAAAATAAATACATTTTTACAGGTCAACGAATTGGAATATATTCCCAATTCAGGTTCTAATCCTTTTAAACTGGTTTCTACAGGAACAACTTCTTATTCTAATTATGTTTATTTCTATAGTTGGAAAAAGCTGGAAACGCCTAAAAATATTTTAAGTATCGGGATGGATGGAGAAGCTTCAGGTGCTTATCCTGAAAACTTTACGATCTGGAAGAATTTTGACCTGAGAACCGGGAATTTTATCAATGCTCAAGATCTGTTTCAAGCTAATTCAATTAAGACTATTGAACATTTGCTTGAACAGAAAGTAAAGAAAAGAGTTAATGATTTTTTAGCTGAGTTGAAATCTGCCAAAAATCCGCCCGAAGAAACAGAAGAACAAATTGGTTTATATGAAGGGTGTTATACAGAGCAATCTTTGGATGATATCCAATATTTTTTTGGAAAAGATAAGCTGACATTTGTAGCCGGAAGATGTTCCAATCATGCAATGAGAGCCTTAGATGATCTGGGAAGTCATGAACTTGAATTGACCTATAAGGAGTTGGAAAAATATTGGAGCCTTTATGCCAAAAACTTACTTAACGGATCTGAAAAAGTAGAGAAAACCAGCTTCAGAAATAAGCTGTACAAAGGAAAAATTGATGGGAAATATCCAATTACAGCCCTTGTTACCCGTTTTTATCCGAATAATGATACCCCCGGAGTAAGTTCTTTTAATGCAGAATATTGGTATGATAAAAATAAAAAGCTGATTAAATGGGACGGGCAGATGAAAAGAAATCATATTTCGATCACAGAAAATGACCGTTATGACGATGCTACAAGTCAATGGATTCCGAGAGCTTTTGTAGAGGCAGAAATGAATGGAAATAAAATTTCCGGAACCTGGCAGGATTATAAAACAAAGAAAAATTTAAGTATAGAATTAGAAGAGTTATAAAATGAAAACAATTACCCTGATTTTTGGAGCCGTTTATGGAATGTTGTCCGTAATTCTTGGCGCATTCGGAGCTCATGCCTTAAAGAAAATACTATCGGTGGAAAGGCTGGAAAGTTTTGAAACCGGAGTACGATACCAGATGTATGCAGCCTTTTTCCTGCTGATCATCGGATATATTTTAAAATTTGAAACTTCCACAGAAAAATGGACATCCATTTTAATGATTGCCGGAACACTGTTGTTCTCGGTAAGTATTTATTTCCTGAGCCTACAGGATTATTTAGGAGCTAATCTTAAATTTTTAGGGCCTATTACTCCGCTTGGTGGATTATTGATGATCCTGAGCTGGGGAATGTTGATTCTTTATTTTGCGAAAAATAGAATTTAATCTTGCAGTTCAGACAAAAAAAGATTTGCAATATATTATGTAGATTGCTTACAGAAAAATAAAACCATGAATCAACGTTTTTTATTACTTGTTATTGCTCTGACGATTTCTTGTATAAGTGTTCAAAAAATAAATGCACAGGGGAAGAAACTGCTAAACAGAAATATTTTAGTAGAAATAAAAGATATACAAAATCGTTTTTCCGATAGTATTAAACGTTATGATTATAAAAAAGATGAGGCTTTATATGCTCGAAAGTATAAACTTTTTTATGGTGAAAAATTAAAAAATCTGAAAGATTTGTATCAAAGCATCTATGACAAAGAGGTAATAATCGGAAAAATAGATCCAAACTTATCATTTAAAGCAACCAGCGGAGTACAGATTGAAAACAATTTTCCCCAAACGGAAGTCACGCTTCTGGAAGAGGAGAAAAAAAAATCTATTGATATTGCCGAGGTTGAGAATTATCAACAGCTTGTCGAGTTGAAAAAACAGTTGACGGTGGATTTTCCTGTTTATTTAATGGACGATTCCGCAGGCGGAATCTATCGTTGTAAGTTGAATTTTATAATTGATGTGGATGGGAAGTTCAAAAAAGTAAAATATAGTGAGTCATCTGATACAGAATTCGGTATCATCAGCGGATTGTTCCTGTCTGCTATTGGTGGTTTGGAAAAACCTTTGATTTATAATAACAAACCAATTATACAAACCTTTGCACAACCTATTGTATTAAGATTCGAATAAATAAAGAGCGTATTGTAAAAGCTCTCATCATCAGTAAAGACAAATAATGAAATGCTTTTACTGTTTAAAATAAATTAAAATGAAAATCAATAGAAGGAGACGGCTAATCAAAACATTTAATCTCTTAGATCAACCTATAAGGTTCAATCCTTTTGTCTTCAGCCGTACTTTTTTTATGTGGGCCTTTACAGGTCTGGTAGGTGGTGTTATTGCCGGCGGATATTGGATTGTATTGGAGCATTTTACTGAGTTTTTAGCTCATTTTCAAGGATGGCAGGTGATTCCAACCATGGCTATTTGTGGTTTGCTGGCAGGCCTGGTGATCCACTTTATAGGAGATCCCGGAGAAATCCATTTGATTGTAAATAACATCAGATTCAATAAAGGAAAACTGGAACCGAAAAATAATCCATCCATGATTTTATCCTCACTTTTTTGTGTAGCATCAGGAGGAAGTTTAGGACCGGAAGCTCCTTTAGTACAGGTTACCGGATCTACAGGAACCTGGCTTGGGAAAATCTTCAGATTGAAAGGAGAAGAGCTTCGTTCATTAAGTATTGCCGGGATGGCTTCAGGGTTTACCGCTCTTTTTGGAGCTCCGCTGGGAGGAAGTCTTTTTTCCCTGGAGATTCTGCATCACAAGCATGCCGTTGAGTATTATAAGGCCATTATTCCTGCATTGGTTGCCAGCTGTTTCAGTTACCTGATGTTTGCTTTAATTATCCATTTGGGAATTGGAGCAACATGGGATTTGAAAGCCTATCATTACACAGGTGTATATGATTTCTTATATGCTACTTTATTCGGAATTGTAGGAACTCTTTTCGGTTGGATTTTCATATTTGTAGTGAAGTTTTTCAAAAAGATTTTTGAATACAGAAAATTCCCGATCTATATCAGAACATTAGCTGGAGGAATTCTTTTGGGAATTATTGCTTACAATTTTCCCATCACAAGATACTTTGGACATAACGAGATCAATCAATTAATCGGTGGAAACTTCGGATTGAATTTCCTGATTTTGGTTTTGATCTTTAAAATATTAGCCATTGCCATTACGGTAACTTCCGGTTGGAGAGGAGGTTTTATCATTCCGTTGTTCTTTGTAGGAACAACTTTAGGACTGATTATCCACAATTTATTTCCCAGTGTAGATACTACTTTGGCCATTGTAAGCTGTATGGCAGCCATTAACGCCTGCGTAACGAGAACTCCGATGAGTACAACTATTATTCTGGGAACATTAACTGGGTTTACTTATTTTGTCCCCATTTTGTTTGCAAGTCTTACCGGATACTTCTTGGCTCCAAAGATTCCGTTTATCGGATCTCAGTCTGAAAAATTAGCGGAAGAATAAGGAAAAATGTATAAACATGTCAAAAATCAAGGAAGTAATCTTTAATTTTTGAATGAAGAATCTTGAACTTCCATGTCTTTTTAGTAAATTTGTCAACCTTTAAATATTAAAATAAAATAATAAAAATAATATGAATCTTCACGAGTATCAATCAAAAGAGATTTTATCAAAGTATGGAGTAGCTATCCAACGTGGTTTCGTAGCAAACAACGTAGATGAAGCTGTAGCAGCTGCTGAAAAATTGACTGCTGAAACCGGAGCTCAGGCTTGGGTTGTAAAAGCACAGATTCACGCAGGTGGTCGTGGTAAAGGTGGGGGTGTTAAGTTTTCTCCAAACATGGATAAACTTAAAGAAAACGCTCAGAATATCATCGGAATGCAGTTGGTAACTCCACAAACTTCTGCTGAAGGTAAAAAAGTACACTCTGTTTTGATTGCAGAAGATGTTTATTATCCTGGAGAATCTGAAACTAAAGAATTTTATGTTTCTATTCTTTTAGATAGAGCTGAAGGGAAGAATACAATCGTATATTCTACTGAAGGTGGTATGGATATTGAGCACGTTGCGGAAGTAACTCCTCACTTAATCCACAACGAACTTATTGATCCAGCTATCGGTCTTCAAGGGTTCCAGGCTAGAAAAATTGCTTTCAACTTAGGTCTTGAAGGAAATGCATTCAAAGAATTTGTGAAATTTATTTCATCTCTTTACAATGCTTATACAGGTATTGATGCATCTCTTTTCGAAATCAACCCAGTGTTGAAAACTTCTGATAACAAGATTATCGCTGTAGATGCTAAAGTAACTTTAGATGACAACTCATTGTTCCGTCACAAAGATTTAGCTGAGCTTAGAGATACAAGAGAAGAAGATCCAATGGATGTAGAAGCTGGTGAAGCGGGTCTTAACTTCGTAAAATTGGATGGTAACGTTGCTTGTATGGTAAACGGAGCTGGTCTTGCAATGGCAACTATGGATATCATCAAATTATCAGGTGGTAATCCTGCTAACTTCCTGGATGTAGGTGGTACTGCAGATGCTCAGAGAGTACAGACTGCTTTCGGAATCATCTTAAGAGATCCAAACGTAAAAGCAATCTTAATTAACATCTTCGGAGGTATCGTAAGATGTGACAGAGTTGCTCAAGGTGTTGTAGATGCTTACAAAGCTATGGGTAGCCTTCCGGTTCCATTGATCGTAAGATTACAAGGAACTAACGCTGTAGAAGCTAAAAAATTAATTGACGAGTCTGGTCTTCCGGTTCACTCTGCAATTACTTTAGAAGAAGCTGCAAACAAAGTAAAAGAAGTTTTAGCTTAATCTAAAATTTTTAATATAAAATAGAAAACCGTTCCAAAAATGGAACGGTTTTTTAATGCGTATAAGAAACAGTATTCATGAAAAACTTATATATTCCGGAGTCATGCTCAGAAGATTGGGAATCCATGTCTGCACAAGAGAAAGGAAGGTTTTGCTCTGCCTGTAACAAATGTGTTATCGACTTTACACAAAAACAACCTCAGGAGATTCAACAAATTATAGAAGAGAAAAAAGAAGAGCAGTTCTGTGGCCGGTTTTATAATCATCAGTTGAATATGCCTGATCCGTCTGAAAAATTAAAGGAACGATTCTTTAAATATATTCCATCTCATTTTCAGAATAATAAAATAGCATTTACGCTATTTTCTTTAGCCTTGTTTTTAATAGGTTGTTCAAAACCTAAAGAGGAGGTTTGTATGACGACCGGTTTTGTAGGCATCATTGAAGAAGATTCTACAATTACGAATAAGGATTATGTTATGGGAGAGCCTATTATGATAGACAATGATTCTACTGCTAAAATCCCTAAAAAGGATAGTGCCAAAATTCCTAAGAATCACAAGAATAAATAATCTGTTGGAATTCATTCAGGCACAAGAACAATTTGGCTGTTGCTCAAAATAAAGTTTTCAAAAAGAGTTATACTGATTTTTTTGCCCTTAATGTACAATTTTTTTACTACTATAATATTTGCTAAGTATAAATAAAATTATTCGTTTATTCGAAGCCATTAATCAACAGTGTAAAATTTTATCGCATATAAAATCTTTGCGCCTTAAAAGTAATCAAATAGTCTAAAATCTTCGCACCTTCGCGTTTACAACAAAAAAGCCGTTCCAAAAATTGAAACAGCTTTTAATTATTAATCTATCCACAAACATCTGTGAAATCAGTATGATCTGTGGGAAATAAATTATTTATCCTGGCTTTCAGGCAAATTGTTTTCTCCACTAGTAATACTAATACTTGTAGGAGTCACCAGCTGGATTTTATCCACATCAAATCGTTCCTTAATATCTAAATAAGCTTTACTTTTTACCTGCGCTAAATTAGCTCCTATTTTGATCCAGAATTTAACCTGCAGATTAAAAGAGCCTTGCTTCAGATCGGTAAAAATAACTTCTGCAGTATCCAGCTTATCCACATCATCAAGATTTTTAACTACTTCAAGAATACTTTTCTGAGCTTTACTGATATCTTCATCTGCAGGAATTTCAAAGTTTAGAATAATTCTGCGCTGAGGTGAAGCCGTAATATTGTAAAACGGAGCATTAAATACCACCTGATTAGGAATGTAGGCTTTTTTTCCATCGTCTGTAAGGATTTTGGTTGTTAAAAATCCAATCTCCTGTACTGTGCCTGAATGAGCTCCAATCGTAATGTAGTCACCTACTTTAAAGGCTTTATCAATACCAATTAACATTCCTGAAAAGATACTTGACACAAGATCTTTTAAAGCAACCCCGGCAATAACTCCGGCAACTCCCAAACTTCCGATAAACTTCCACAAGAAACCACTGAATCCCATAATTTCGAGGGAAATAAATGTTCCCATCAGCATAATTAAAAACCTGAATATGCTGATTAAGGTAACCAATGAGCTTTCTTTCTGGCTTTTGGGGAAGAACTTGTGAAATAATTTTACGGCAATTTGGCTCATGTATTTACTTGTAATAAGAAAGAATGTAAATACTAAAATGCCGACAATCAGTTTAGGGGTAAGCTCTGCAAACGTTACATACCAACTTTCCAATACCTTATACACCAAGTCTATGTAGGTGAGCCCGGTTTTCTCCATGAATAAAATTTTACACTAAAGATATAAATTTTCAAGAAAAATTTTGTTAGTATTAAAAAGTCTACTAAATTTGTAGACTAACAAATACAAAATATTATGTCAATCAAATTAGGAGATACAGCACCCAACTTTCAGGCAGAATCATCTTTAGGGGATATCAATTTTTATAATTATCTGGGAGATTCCTGGGGAATTTTATTTTCCCATCCGGCAGATTATACACCGGTATGCACTACAGAGTTGGGATATACTTCTAAATTACAGTCCGAATTTGCCCAAAGAAATACCAAGGTGATTGCTTTGAGTGTGGATGGGGTAGAGGATCATCAGAATTGGGTAAAAGACATTAATGAAACCCAAAATACAGATGTCCAGTTCCCAATTATAGCTGACAAGGAAAAAAAAGTTTCCGAGCTCTATGATTTTATTCATCCTAATGCTTCGGCAACGGCAACAGTGCGTTCCTTGTTAATTATTGATCCTGATAAAAAGGTGAGACTTATTATCACTTATCCGGCCTCTACAGGAAGAAATTTTAATGAAATTCTGAGAGTATTGGATTCTTTACAGCTTGTGGATAATTACCAGGTGGCCACTCCTGTAAACTGGAAGAATGGAGAAGATGTGATTGTTCCCCCTGCAGTTTCTACAGAAGATGCCATCAAAAAATTTCCTAAAGGAGTTACAGAGATAAAGCCTTATTTAAGATATACACCACAACCCAATACATGATTTATTTATTTGATTTTTTATAGTTTAGTTTTAATTTGTACGAAAAGCGCCCCGGAATTTATTTCCGGGGCGCTTTCATTTTTTTATAAATATTTCAGTGATTACTTAACATCTTTGATGATCTGCTTACCTTTAGATGTTGGTAAATAGATACTGAATCCTACATTGAAAGTTAAGGTAGAAGTTAATCCCTCACTACCAAATCCTGCAACACCATTATATTTTACTAAACCTTCAACACCGATGTTTGGTGTAATGAAATATGAGTAACCAGGACCTGCTCCAAAATCTAAACCTGTAGTAGAGTTAGATCCTTCAGTAGAAGTACCTCCAACTCCTACATTACCTTCCAGAAACCATCTTCCGTGGTGTAATAAGTTATCAACACCTTTTTCTCCCGGAGAAACATAGTATCTGCCTAAAGCTCCAACTTTATATACAAAATTAGTAGGTGATCCATTTGTTACTTTATTAAATCCTAAATCTACATATCCTCCAACAGCTACATTATCTTGAATAAAGTAGGCCGCCTTTGGTTGTAATGAAATATTATATCCACCACCTGTATTTAAACCAAAATTACTGGCTACAATGCTACTTCCTACCATCCAATTACCTTTCTGAATCTGAGCGTTTGCAGTTGCTGTTAATCCTGCTACGGCTAATACTCCTGTTAAAATAAGTTTTTTCATAATTTATTATTTTAATAATTAAATGTTTATTATTCACGAATTATAGAAAAAACAATAAATGTGCCAGAGTCTTAATTTTAGACAATTTTTCTAAATTAATGTTAATAATATCAATAGGATAAGAACCTTATTTTTAACATATTTATTGAATATTTCACAATTAATAAGTAGGGAAGCACGAGGCTGTAAGAGAGAAGTTATCGAATTTTAAAAGAATTGTTATTTCATTTTAAAACCTTCAGTTATTTTCTAACAGCTTCTTTTTTCTTTTAAATTAACAAAAGAAGGATGGAAATAACAAGTCCTGCAATTGTAAATTTGATGCCGCGCTTGAAAGCTTTTGTCTTAGGATTAAACATCCAGAAACTTGAGATGACAAAGAAGAAAAGAGCTACTCCGAAAAATACACTGAGAGGCGCAATAGCATCTTTAGATTGTGATTTGTGAAGCGAAACCATTTTATCCAGTACAAAAGGTAATTCCATTTTTGAATACTTAGCGACTCCAGTTGCGGAATCATAAGTTCCTCTTTTAAAGTGAAGAACAGAGCCTTCTGTCTTTTCTACTTCAAGGCCTTTCATCTTCAGTTCCTTTTTCAGTTCTTTTTCAGATAGGTTGGCAGATAAAGTTTTTTCATACTTTTTTTCACTCTTTAAAAAATCGGTGTCCCTGTAGACCAAAATAATTCCACTTACGGCATACACAGCCATAATACCAGCCAGGAAATATCCCAGATAACGGTGGGTAATTCTCATGAAACTTCTTGTGTCTTTAATCTTATCCATATCGTCTTTGTTTTGTTTTTAAATTTCAAAAGTGGAAACTGCAAAAATGCAATTTCCACTTTTAATAAAGAAGTAATTATAAAGTTAATTCTACAGTTTGTATGTCAATGTAAAATAATAATTTCTTGGAGTAATTGGGTTTACTGAGTAGTTTTCGTGAACGTTGTAATTTACAACATCAAACAGGTTACCCACTCTTCCCTGGATAGAAAACTTTTTCCACTCATAGCCAACAGATACAGAAACAGTAGTATAGTCTTTTAGATCAAACATTCTGGTTACGTTGTTTCTACTTGTATTTGTTGATTTTGAGTCATTCCATCCGGCAATTCTGTCTCCGATATAATAAATTCCAGCTCCAACTTTCAATCCTTTTACATAGTTTGTAAATTTATAGAAAACGGAAACATTAGCTGTTGTTGCTGGTGTTCTTACCAGTCTTTGCTTTTCAACATATCCCTTTTCAGGAGTGTCAAGATAAACAGAATTGTTATAAGAGAAACCTCCGATGATCGATAAATTTTCTGTAGGATTTCCTGTAATGTCTAATTCTACGCCACGGCTTCTCATATTTCCTGCAAATTCTTTAAGATTGGTATCTGTTGAATTTACTGGTACTGCATTGGGGGTAGTGCCAGGGATGAACCAATATGTTTGATAATAATTGTTGTACATAATCTGGTAAGCCGTTAAATTAACAGCTAAAGCATTGTTCCAGAAATTCTTTTTAACACCAATTTCATATTGATCAACTGTTGATGGCTTTATGCTTTGTTTTGATAAATTGGTTAACTGATTTTGAATTTGCTGAATAGGTTGATTGGTATTTACCGTATTAAATTGATCCGAAGTATATCCTGCATTTGAAGCAAACGAATTGGTATACGTTGCAAATACCGAAAGATTTTCATTGGGAGCATAAACCAACCCTACCTTAGGAGAGAATGCATTATCAGATGTTGAAGAATTGGCTACTTCAAATTTCTCGTTTGATCCAAAACGAGTGGTGAGTGTGGGCATATTTTCTACATAAGACCATCTTAATCCTGCAATTACTTTCAGTTGCTTTGTCAAGCTGATAAAATCTTGTGCATAAACTCCAATTCTTCTTGTATTGATTCTGTTTCTAGTATTAAGAACAGAATTTGGCATCCCAATATTTCCCCATGTTGATGGATCATCTAAATAGAGAAGATTTTTTGGATCTGTAACATTATAAGCATAAGCATCCGCCTGGCTATAGTCTGCATCTGTACCAATTAATACTTTATGATTAATTTTTCCGGTATTAAATTCACCGTTGATATTTACTTGTGCAGAAGTATAGTTTTGTTCATTGTATGTTTTACCAAAAGGTCTGTTCCATGAAAGTCTAGTAGCAGTAGGTGAACTGTAGCCCCATTGTACTCTTTCAGAAGAAAAATAATCTTTAGTATAGTTTTGATAAGAAGCCGTAGCATTCAAAGACCATTTTTCGTTAAATTGATGATTAAAGGTTACATTTGTAGAAGCTTGCTGTACATTTTGATATTGCCAGTCAGTTCCAAAGAATACATTTCTGGATATCCCATCATTCAATCTATAGCTTTGATTTTTTTCAGTAATAGACCCAAGCCCGAAGTCTGGGGTGAAATTATTTTTAAGATAATCTGCCTCAATAATTAATTGAGATTTATCACTTAAATTAAATAAGAATGAAGGATTGAAGTAATATTTTTCAGATTGTACAACATCTCTGAAGCTTTCAGCATATTCATAAGTTCCGTTTACTCTGAAAGCAATATTTTTAGATAATGGTCCGTAAACATCAACTGTAGGCTTGTAAGAATTCCAGCTTCCACCGTTTAATCCTATGCTTCCTCCAAAATTGAATTTAGGCTTTTTCGTAATCATGTTGATAATACCACCGGCAGCAGTATTTCCGTAAAGCATAGCATTGGCTCCTTTTAAAACTTCAACTCTTTCAAGACCACTTACTTCAGGGAAAACCCCGCTATTTATTCTTGATCCATTCTTAAAAATATTGTCATTTCCTAAAATAAATCCACGCCCACCAAAACTGTCCTGAGAATTTCCTCTGGATGAAGTGATATACATCCCGTTTACATTCTGAAGAACATCACTCAATTGTTTTGCCTGTTGCTGCTCAATGATTTCATGGGTAACAATAGCAATAGGCTGAGGGGTTTCCATCATCGTCAGATTAGACTTTGTAGATAATGGTCTAGCCTGGTTTGGATTTCCTGTTTTATGAAGATTGATATCTTCAATGGTTTGAGTTCTGATGGTGTCTGCTTCAACGTTTTTCAGCTGTGCACTGGCTGAAACAGCGATAAATAGAAGACCTAAAGATAGTAATTGTCTTTTCATTTTATTTTTATGTAGAACAGTTTTAAATAAGGCGCAAATGTAAGTATTTGTTTAGAATAGTTAAAAATAATTTTATGATTTTTATCACATCTTTTAAAGGTGAAGTGTATGGATTGTTTCTATCCTTATTGTTGGTGCAGCATCCAGCGCTTTTTATGAATATATTTGTTGAAAAATTAAAATATGCAACTGGTAAGAGCAGGCCTTTGTGCCTTTGGAATGAGTGGGAAAGTTTTTCACGCTCCCTTTTTAAAAGACCATCCGGGGTTCTTCATTTCTGCAGTGGTAGAAAGAAGTAAAGAAGAGTCTAAGGAAAAATATCCTGAAGCCACTATTTACCGTTCGGTAGAAGAAATGCTTCAGAATGCAGATGTAGAATTGGTGATTATCAACACGCCAGTTCAGACACATTATGAATATGCCAGAAAAGCTTTGGAAGCAGGGAAAAATATCATTGTTGAGAAACCTTTTACTGTCAATGTAGAAGAAGCAGAAGAATTGGTAAAGCTGGCTGAAGAGAAAGGACTATTTTTAAGTGTATATCAAAACAGAAGATTTGACCGTGATTTTCAGCAGGTACGAAAAATTTTAAGCGAAGGGAAATTAGGACATATTAAAGAGGCTGAGATCCGTTTTGACAGGTTCCGTACTACACCAAGCGGAAAGCAGCATAAAGAAAATCCGGGGCAGATAGGTTCAGGTTCATTGCATGATCTTGGGGCGCACCTTGTAGATCAGGCTGTACAGTATTTTGGATATCCTGAAAAACTTTTCGCCGATGTATTCTCTATGAAGGGATCGGAGTTTGCCAACGATTATTTTGAGATCCTGCTATTCTATAAAAATGATCTGAGAGTCAGACTAAAATCATCGGTGTTTACTAAAGAAGATCATTATGCCTATAAAATTCATGGAGATAAAGGAACGTTCCTGCAGGAAAGAACCGATAATCAGGAAAATGAATTGGTGGGTGGAGCCATCCCAGCCTATGGAAAAGAATGGATGCAGCCTTTAAAAGAAGCAGATGGAGTTTTAAATTATCTGAATGAAAATTCAGAAACAGAAAGAATGTTTACTTCAAGCAAAGCCGGAAATTATATGGATTATTACCAACAAATCTATGAACATATTGTTTTCGGATATCCTTTACCATCACCGGGAAAAGAAGTGATCCAGAATATGAAGATCATCGATGCTTCACTGAAAAGTTCAAAAGAAGAAAAAGTGATTACATTATAAATTATAAATTTTATGAGTGAGTTCAAAGTTTAAGGTTAATGATAGCTGGAATTAGAAACTCCAACCCTTTGAACTCATTCATAACTTATATTTTTACATGATTTCCTGAAGTTCAAGCCATCTCATTTCATGATTCTCCAGTTTTTCTGAAACTGTTTCCAGTTCTGAAGAAAGCTTGGCTATTTTTTCATAATCAGATTCGTTATTAAGTTGATCTAAGATTTTTGTACGTTTCTCTTCCAGTTCAGGCATTTCTTTTTCAATGGTTTCTAACTCTCTTTGTTCTTTGAAGGATAGTTTCCTTTTTTGAGAATTGGAAGATGAAGGCGTTTCTGTAACAGCAACTGTTTCTTTTACAGGTTCAGGCTTTGCAACTGTATTTTTTTCTAAAGCTTCTTCACGGCTTCTTGCTTCACGATATTCTGAGAAATTTCCTACAAAATCTCTGATTTTTCCATCCCCTTCAAAAGCGAGAACATGATCTACGATTCTGTCCATGAAATATCTGTCGTGGGAAACAATGATTAAAGATCCCTGGAATTGCTGCAGGAAGTTTTCAAGAACTGTTAGTGTAGGAAGATCCAGGTCATTCGTAGGTTCGTCAAAAATCAAGAAGTTAGGATTCTGATATAAAATATACATCAGGTGTAATCTTCTCTTTTCACCTCCTGATAATTTTGAGATAGGAGAGTATTGTGTCTGATCATCAAATAAGAATAATCTAAGGAACTGCGATGCAGAAAGACTTTTTCCATTTGCTAAAGGGTAGAATTCCGCAATTTCCTTTATGAAGTCAATCACACGTTCATCCTCTTTATAAGTAAGACCTTTCTGTGCGAAATATCCGAAAGAAATAGTTTCTCCCGTTTCAATTTCTCCTTTGTCAAATTTTTCAAATCCCTGGATAATATTCAATAATGTAGATTTTCCAGCTCCGTTTTTTCCGATGATTCCTACTTTCTCACCCCGTTGAAATTGGTAGCTGAAATCTTTTAATAAAACTTTATTTCCAAAGCTTTTATCAATATGTTTTAGTTCAAGAACTTTATTTCCAAGACGCTTCATTTCAAAATCCAGTTCAAGACCTTGTTTTCTGGTGTCTGTTTTGGCTACCTTTTCTGTTTCATAAAAGGAGTCAATTCTGCTTTTAGACTTTGTAGTTCTTGCTTTGGGCTGTCTACGCATCCATTCCAATTCCTTTCTGTAAAGGTTGTTGGCCTTATCAATAGTTGCATTAAGGTTATCCTCACGAATCATTTTATTTTCAAGATATGTAGCGTATGAACCATTGTGAACATAAAGATTTCTATCTTCCATTTCCCAGATAATATCACAAACACTGTCCAGGAAATATCGGTCGTGGGTAACAAGTAGTAAAGTGATTTTTGCTTTGTTCAGATAGTTTTCAAGCCATTCTACCATATCCACATCCAAGTGGTTGGTAGGTTCATCCATAATAAGGAGTGTATGTTTATGTTCAGCTCTGGTTTCAGTCAGTAGCTTAGCAAGGGCAACACGTTTGACCTGTCCTCCGGAAAGGGTACCCATTTTAGCTTCAAGATCTGTGATTTTAAGTTGAGAAAGAATTTGTTTCATTTCATTTTCAAGATCCCAGGCTTTGTGGGCTTCCATATCAGCCAATGCCTTTTCAATAAAATCATGATCCGTAGAATGAAGAGACTTATGGTAATTCTTCAAAGCAAGGATTGGCTCAGAATCCAGAGTCATCATGAATTCATCAATGCTTAGATTAGAGTCAAAATCAATTTCCTGGTCAAATAAAACAACCTGAATATCTTTATTAATGATCGCAGTGCCGCTGTCTGCAATTTCTTTACCCATTAAAATTTTCAGAAGGGTAGATTTTCCACTCCCGTTTTTGGCAACAATGGCAATTTTGTCTCCTTCATTAATGTGAAAGGAAATATTTTCAAACAAAACTTTGATGCCGTAAGATTTGGTGAGGTTTTCTGCAGAAACGTAATTCATTGGGAATTAATAGTTTGATTTTAATTTTGAACTGAACGGCAAAAATACGAAAATGTAACCATAAAATTTTCCGGAACCGGCTTTATAAAATCGAATATTTATGATTTATTAATAAACTGTGTTCATTGTCTGAGAAAACAATTTGGTAAATTTGATGAAGATGGGTTGGAAGCAGGAAGTTATTACTGAACATATAAATTTTGATGGTACTTATCATTTCAATCATTAAAAACGAACTTCATTTATATTGGGAGTTTAATATCTTCTACCCTCCAGCTTCATAACATTTAAAAATAATAAAATCTAATTTGAAGCAATGAAAAAAGTGATTGTTGATATGGATGGGGTAATGGCAGATGTATACCATCAGCTGATTCAATTTGAAAAAAGAGATACCGGAAGAGAGATGAAACCTGATATTATGATAGGAAAACCCGAACTAGAAACCTTTCCCAATGGGAAAAAACATGTGAATGAAGTAGGGTTTTTCAGAACATTGCCAGTAATGGAGGGAAGCCAGAAAGCAATAGAGTATCTGAATAACAAATATGAACTGTATATTGTTTCTGCAGGAATGGAATTTCCCAATAGTTTAAGAGAAAAATATGACTGGCTGGCTGAGCATTTTCCCTTCATTACTTGGGAGCAGATTGTTCTTTGTGGAAGCAAGAAAGTAGTGTCAGGAGATGTGATGATTGATGATTACCCAAAGAATTTAGATCATTTTTCAGGGCAGAGACTGATCTTTACACAACCTCATAATGAACTGATTGAAAACGAAACCTACAGAAGAGTGAATTCATGGGAGGAAATCATGGGGATTTTATAGATGAATAATAATATTTAAATGTTTTTTAGAATTAATGCTCTAAAATGGGAGATATTTAGAATAATTTTAACTAAAAGGTGATTAAATTTAATAATGCCTTATGAATGTTGATGGTTATAAAATAGATATGTTTGCATCAAACTTTTAACATGAAAAAACTTAGTGTTTTATCCTTTATTCTTACGGTTTCAGCCTTCAATGCACAGGTCATTTCCGGAACCATTATTTCTAAAAATGAAAATCAACCTATTTCTTATGTGAAGATTGGGGTAGATAAGAAAACTATCGGAACCATATCAGACGGAAAAGGAAATTTTTCAATAGATCTTACGGGCATAGATGTGCAAGAGAAAGTAAAAATAGAAGTACCCGGATATGAAGTTTATGAAGAAGCAGTGCAGGATTTCAAAAAACATGATCGGCAGCAGGTATTCCTGAATGAGAAAACCAAAACCATCAAAGAGATCGCTATTAAGCCTAAAAAACTGGTGGATAAAAACTGGGGTGTGAAAACCAAAACCAAAAGTATTCTATATTTTGTTAATCCGGCCGGAGATAAAGCCGGTTTTCTTGGGGAAACAGCTTTGGAGTTTAATGCAAAAAAAAGATCTAAAATTAAGAATATTAATCTGAATATCGCCCGGTATACTTCCACGGAGCCGGTTATGATGCGATACAGCATTTATAGTGAGAAAGACGGTTTCCCGGATAAAAACTTATTGGACGAAGAAATTACAGTACAGCTTACTGAAGATATGATTAAAGACGGAACTTATACACTGGATGTTAACGACCATAACATCTGGGTGAAAGGAAAGTTTTTTGTAGGAATTCATTTTTTAAAAGAATTTAACGGAAGTATTAAAATCAGTGCTGCATTGTTCAAAACAGGATTCATCAGGGAATTCTATGGAGACTGGAAAAAAATGACGATTGCTGCACCGGCTATTAATATTGATGTGAAAATGGATAAAAACGGAAAAGATACAAAGGATGATGATGGTGGCTATGCAGATGATGATGCCTCTCAGGGATGGATGGCAGATAATTCAAAAAATATAGAAGAAGCGAATCAGTCTATATATGGTAAAAATGAATCTGCGGGCAAATATTTAAAACTGAAAGATACTGATATGTATTATGAGGTATATGGTGAAGGTGAACCTTTGGTATTGCTTCATGGAAATTCAGGCAGCATCAAAGATTATTATCAGCAGATCCCGGTTCTCTCTAAGCAATATAAAGTTATTGCGGTAGATACAAGAGGACAAGGGAAAAGTAAAGATACTTCCAAAAGAGATTTTACGTATAAATTATTTGCAGACGATGTAAAAGAATTAGCAGACGAGTTGAAGCTTGATAAAATTAATATTGCCGGTTGGAGTGATGGAGGAAATACGGGGCTAGAATTTGCATTGAAATATCCAGACCGTCTTAATAAGCTTATAACCATCGGAGCGAATGCTTTTCCTGAGGGAGTGGAAGATAAACTTATCGAACGTTTTACCAATCAGATGAAACAGCTGAATGATATGGCTCCTGAAGAAACACTTGGCGAACGCAGACTTTTGAAAATCATGTTGACGCAGCCTAATATCAGTAAAGATGATTTAAAGAAAATAAAAAGCCCGGTTCTCGTTATTGCAGGAGATAGAGATGTTATCAAACCGGATCATACAGAATTTATTTCCAAACAAATTCCAAATGCTGAAAAGAAAATTTATAAGTATACCACCCATATGGTTCCTTTTGAAAAACCGGATCAGCTGAATGCAGATATTCTGAATTTTCTTGGAAAGAAGTAGGAAGGAAGCAGGAAGATGGAGGCTGGAAGTTAAAGTAGGTTTGTCGATTTTGTCATAGTAATTAAATTGAACAGATTTCTTTTGGAAGGTTGAGAAAATAAAGTGTAAAGTTGTTTTTTCAAACTTCGAAAACTTCCATCTTCCCGCATCCACCTTCTAACCTTCTTAATCCAATGTCAGTCTTTTCAAAGACCACGAATTACCATTGTAAATATCAAGATCCACCTTAGTATTGATCCCATGAACAATTCCGTTTTCAGTAAATTGCCAGAAATCCCATTGGCTATCTGGAGATGGGGTAGGAACATCATTATAATTGGCAAGCCATAGAGGGTAATCCTCAAATTCCCCTTTCAAAAAATCCTTATAATAATGATAGTAGGTGTAAATGATAGGTTTCTCACCATAAGTTTCTTCTACAATCTTACACCATACCTTCAGGTCTTCCACTAATTTTTTATTCGTCTTCCGTTTCGGAATCTTTTCAATATCAAGAATAGGTGGTAAATCTCCACTTTCCAGTTTTACATTCGCTAAAAAATTATTCGCCTGGATCACCGGATCTTCATCAGCTCTGTAGAAATGATAAGCTCCACGGATCAGGTTGTGTTTTTTGGCCATTTCCCAAAACTCATCAAAATGTTTATCTGCACTTTTATTTCCCATGGTTGCCCGCATTACCACGAACTCCAGAGGAATGGTTTTGTTACCAATGCTGAGGCTGTCCCATTTGATATCCTCCTTATTTTGATAGTGAGAAACATCAAATCCATAGGTTTTATCAAGATTGTTGGCTAATATTCTTTGAATCCTTGAACTTTCTTTTTCGCTGTTATGAAGTTTTTTATGGGTAAATTTGTTAAAGTACAAAGCATAGTAATAGCTTACGGATTGTTTAAGATAAAATCCGGTCCCGATTAAAGCTACAATTAAAATGGCTAATATCACCTTTCGACGGAAAAAATAGCTGTTCCGTCTGTTCTTATGGATCTGTTTGGCAGTTTTTTTGGTGTACTTTTTTGGTGTCATAAAGTTTTGCAAAACTAACTTTTTTCACTACTAAATGCTAAATAAAATCAGTAAATTTGTGTATTATGGAAACACGCGAAAAAATCATCATTATAGGGGGAGGATTTGCGGGGCTGCAGCTTGCAAAAACATTGAATAACAAGAACAAAAAAGTTATTGTTCTGGATCGGATGAACCACCATATGTTTCAGCCGCTTTTTTACCAGGTAGCCTCTGGAAGGATAGAACCTTCCAACATTTCTTTCCCATTCAGAAAGATTTTTCAGCAATCCAGAAACACTCAGTTCCGGATGACAGATGTAAAGGAAATTGATGCCGCTAACAATAAAGTCATTACTGATGAAGCAGAATTTACTTACGATAAATTGATCATTGCGACAGGCTGTAAAACTAATTTTTTCGGTAACAAAGAACTGGAAGGGAAAGCCTTCGGAATGAAGAATACCCAGGAAGCCATCAGTATCAGAAATCACGTTTTGATGACCTTTGAAAAACTGATTATTGAAAAAAGCCGCAGCGATGACGGAAATTGGAATATCGTTATCGTAGGGAGCGGACCAACTGGTGTAGAGCTCGCAGGTGCTTTTGCCGAAATGAAAAAAGATATTCTTCCAAGAGATTATCCATATATGAATTTCGACCATCTGAAAATCATTCTCGTAAGTTCTACAGAAAAACCTCTTGCTGTAATGAGCAGTGAAGCTCAGGAGAAATCCGAAAAATACCTTAAAGATCTTGGGGTAACCTTTATGAGTGGAGAAGTGGTTACAGATTATGATGGGGATAAAGTGCATTTGAAAAGCGGTAAAGAAATAGCATCTAATAATGTAATCTGGGCGGCAGGAGTTACAGGAAATGTAATCGACGGTTTTCCTGAAGACAAATTGGTAAGAAACAGATATATCGTAGACCGATACAACAAAATAAAAGGGTATGATAATGTGTATGCAATTGGAGATATTGCTTATATGGAAACCCCCAAATATCCGCAAGGACATCCTCAGGTTGCCAATGTAGCCATTAATCAGGCCAAAAACTTAGGAAAAAATTTGTTGAATAAAAATCCTGGTGAATGGAAGGAATATGAATACGATGACAAGGGTTCTTTAGCAACCATAGGAAAGCACAGAGCCGTTGTAGATTTACCATTTATAAAATTTCAGGGATTTTTAGCATGGTATTTCTGGATGTTTCTCCATTTAATGCTAATTTTGAGCGTTCGAAATAAGCTGGCTATATTCTTCAACTGGATGTGGAGCTATATCAACAAGGATTCTTCCTTAAGATTAATTATTATACCTACTAAGAAAAACGGAACATTACAATGAGAATTGATATCATAAGCGTACTTCCAGAATTGATGGAAAGTCCATTTAAAACCTCTATTTTAAAGAGAGCCATGGACAAAGGGTTGGCAGAAGTACATTTTCATCACCTGAGAGACTGGGCAATTAATAAGCACAAACAAATTGATGATGAACCTTACGGAGGTGGAGCCGGAATGGTAATGATGGTAGAGCCATTGGATAAATGTATCTCAGAATTGAAGTCTCAAAGAGATTATGATGAGGTGATCTATCTGACACCGGACGGAATAACGCTGAACCAGAAAATAGCCAATTCTCTTTCGATAAAACAAAATCTGATTTTTCTTTGTGGACATTATAAAGGAATAGACCAGAGGGTAAGAGATCTTCATATTACCAAAGAAATATCTATTGGAGATTATGTGCTTACCGGTGGAGAGCTTGCAGCATGTGTATTAGCTGATTCTATCATAAGACTGCTTCCGGGAGTTTTAAATGATGAACAAAGTGCTTTGACAGACAGTTTCCAGGATGATCTTCTGTCACCACCCATTTATACACGACCTGAAGTCTATAAAGGGCTGGAGGTTCCTAGGATTTTATTAAGCGGAAATTTTGGAAAAATTGAAGAATGGCGTCACGATGAAGCAGTAAGAATTACTAAAGAAAAACGCCCTGATCTTCTTTAATACAGCGTTACAGGGTGTTTAAACCCTGTTTTTTATTTTATTTTATTTGTCTACGGATTAAATGGAATAATATTTGTTATTATTGTAGGTGAAAAGTAAAATATTATCAATTTTGGTCTTTTAATTGAATTTTTGTTTTAATTATTTTAAATTTTATTCATTATTTTAATTTCGATATATTGAATAAAACTAAAGGTTAATTGAAAATTTAATTCACTATTTGTGGTTTTATTGATTTTTTTTATTACATTTGAAATATTTCTTATTATAAATTGATTTGCTGGTATTGTGGGCAAATTAATGTAATTTGGAAAAAATAATAAATTTACGATTAGAAAAAAGAACATATTAATTAAAGTATAGAAATTTGTGTTGATGGAACTGTTCTCTTTTTATAATGTTGAAAATTTATTTTTACCCGATCCTAAACCTGTACATAAATTAGATCCTACAAAGTCAGGTTTAAGAAACTGGGATGAGAGAAGATATAAAAATAAACTTTTTAAAATCTCTCATGTATTTCAATTGATGAAGGAGGAAAATGGAGTATTGCCATTTATTATAGGATTATCCGAAGTTTCCGGAAGGAAAGTTTTAGAAGATCTTGTAGAAATGGAACCCTTTAATTCTGAATATGGAATTGTACATTACAATTCTATGGACGAAAGAAAAGTGGATGTAGCCATGTTATACGATAAAAATAAAGTAGAGGTTATAGATTCTGAAACCATTACTTTCTTTTTTGAAATAACCTATAAAAACACTGGAAATTACGACACTACCAGAGACGTACTTTTTTCGAAAATTAAATATAAAGGGGAAATTATTAATGTCTTTATCGCCCATCTTCCCTCTAAGCGCGAGAAAGATATCAATAAACCTAAAAGAGCCTTTATATTGAATGAGGTCCGGCAACGGATTATGAAAATTGTAGATGCAGATAAGGAACATGTCATATTGTGTGGTGATTTTAACGAAAACCCGGATGATGAAAATTTAGTTCAAATTCTCTATGACAACGATCATGAGAAGGTTTTGATGAACCCTTTTCAGGAGTTGTTTTCTACAAGAAATTACTCTACTTTTCATTATAAGTCTGGCTTGTTGTACGATCAGATTATGATGTCGAGATCCCTTCTCGACAACAGAACGCTAGCTTTTCAGGAAGCCCGTGTGTTCAATTCTGATAAACTCAGCAGCAGGACCAGAAATTTTGAAGGACGACCTTTCCGAACTTATGCCGGTACCCGGTATTTAGGCGGATATAGTGATCACTTTCCGGTTTTTGTGAGGTTTAAAAGCTTATCATAAAAAAACATAAATAATAAAAAAGTAGAAAATGAAAAATTCGAGCAACACAAGTTATCATTTAGATTCCATCGACAAGGAAATAATCTACATGTTGATGGATAACGCTAAAACTTCTTTAGCACACATTTCAAAGAATGTTGGGATCTCTACAACAGCGGTACATCAAAGGATTAAAAAACTGGAACACGCAGGAGTTATTGAAAATTCAATTTCATTCCTTAATCCTAAAAAAATCGGATATAAAGTAATTTCTTATATCGGTGTGTTTTTGGATCAGCCAAGCCATTACCCTGAAGTGGTAAAATCTTTGCATGATATCAATGAAGTAGTAGAAGCCCACTATACAACAGGAAATTATACAATATTCCTTAAAGTTCTTTGTAAAGATAACGACCATTTGATGCAAATTCTTAGCAAACTCCAAAAACTGAAAGGAGTAACAAGAACAGAAACTTTTATATCTTTGGAACAAGGTATTTACAGACAATTGAAAGTATAACGATATGAACATAGCCCAATATTTGGATTCAACTTACTTGAAGACACCGGAACAATCAGGTATTTCACATGAAGGAACTCTTCAAATTGATAAAGAACTTGCGCAGGTAGCCATTGATAATGGTATTTTTGCCGTAATGATTAGGCCTGATTATGTAGCGGAGATTAAAAAATATATTCAGGACAGAAATTCAAATGTTGCAGTAGGAACTGTAATAGGATTCCATGAAGGAACATATTCGGTAGAAGAGAAGCTTACAGAAGCTTCAAAAGCTATTGAAGACGGAGCAGATGAGCTAGATTTTGTAATTAATTACAATGCTTATCTTCAGGGAAATATTGACTTGGTAAAAGAAGAATTTGTAAAATGTACAAAGCTGGCTTTGGAACACCATAAAATTGCAAAATGGATCATTGAAATTGCAGCTTTAACGGATGAACAGATTGGAGATCTTACTAAAAATATTTCGAACTGGGCAGAAGAGAATTTTTCAGCCAATGATTTACCTCATATTTTTGTTAAATCATCTACCGGTTTTTATGAAACTACAGGTGGGAAGCCTAATGGGGCAACATTTGAAGGGATAAAAATAATGCTGGATAACGCTGGAAAACTTCCTGTAAAAGCTGCCGGAGGCGTAAGAACTCCTGAAGATGCTGAAAAAATGATTACTATGGGAGTAAAGAGAATCGGAACTTCCTCAGCATTGGCACTCATTAAAAATGAAGCTTCATCTGGTGGATATTAAATTTGATATTCAAGAACAAATAAAAAAACCATCAAGTTAATTTGATGGTTTTTATTTTTATACCTGAGCCTGATATTCTTCGTAGAATTGCTGGGTTTCCTTAATCAGGGCATCCATTTCTTCTAATGTGAACACTTCCAGGAATCTTTTTCTGAAGTCTTTGAAGTGAGGAATACCTCTGAAATAGTTGCTATAGTGCTGTCTCATTTCTACCAGTCCTAATCTTTCCCCTTTCCATTCTGCACTCCACTCAGCATGCTGACGAACTGCTAATAATCGGTCTGAAATAGTAGGAGCAGGTAAATGTTCACCTGTCTTAAAGAAATGCTTGATTTCATTAAATATCCAAGGATATCCAATAGCAGCACGTCCAATCATAATTCCGTCACAAGCATACTTTTGTTTGTATTCAAGTGCTTTTTCAGGTGAATCTATATCACCGTTTCCGAAAATCGGAATTTCAATATTAGGATTTTGTTTAATTCTTGAAATATGTTCCCAATCTGCTTCTCCCTTGTACATTTGTGCACGGGTTCTGGCATGTATGGTAAGGGCTTTAATTCCGGTTTCCTGAAGACGTTCTGCTACTTCATCAATATTGATACAAGTACTGTCCCACCCCAGACGGGTTTTAACGGTTACAGGAAGGTGGGTAGAGCTCACTACTGCCTTTGTAAGACGAACCATAAGGTCAATATCTTTCAAAACTCCAGCTCCGGCCCCTTTGCAAACCACTTTTTTTACAGGGCAACCAAAATTAATGTCTACCAAGTCCGGATTTACTGTTTCAACAATCCTCGCAGACATAGCCATTGCTTCTTCATCACCACCAAAGATTTGTATCCCGACTGGTCTTTCATAATCGAAAATATCCAGTTTTTTACGGCTCTTGATGGCATCACGAATTAACCCTTCGGAAGAAATAAATTCCGAATACATTAAATCTGCACCGTGCATTTTACACAAACGTCTGAACGGAGGATCACTTACGTCTTCCATCGGAGCCAGCAAAAGTGGAAATTCCGGCAGTTCTATATTGCCTATTTTTATCATGGTGCAAATTTACAAAATTCTGATTAGTAGAAAATATGATATTATCTATTACTGTAAATGATGAGTTTGAAAGATGTTTGAGAGTATTAGAGTAGTAGAGTATTAGAGCGGTGGGAAGAAAATTTAGAGTAGTGAGAAATAACTAACTAGGAACCTTAAGCCTTAAACGTTGGGTTTCTAGAAACTTGCTTTTACCTGCATGCTTCCGATATGGATAGTCCTTTCTCCGGAGTTTCTTCCTTCGTAATTTAAGTTCAACTGGATAAATGAATTGATTGCCTGCTGGATGAATACACTCCATACCTGGTTTTTACCGGGTTTCAGACCATCTAGCATCTGGTTTCCTACAATACTGAAGTTATTACCATTAAAATTATTGTTGATGAAAGAGAAATTTCCACGAATGGAAGTCTTTCTGAATTCCCATTGGATGGTTCCTGTCACATCAAATGCTTTTAACAATTCTTCACCATCTATCCTTTGTTTTTGGCGGTAAGCAGACGAAAGCTCAGCCTGAAGAGCATCTGTAAATTTATAAGTGGCCTTTGGTTTGGTTTCAAAATTATTTAAACGGTAATCCCTTGTTATAAATAACTGTGAAGTATTTTTAATATCATGAACAGAGTTTTCCCAGTCAACCCTGAATTCTTTATTGAACCAATATCCAATATTCAGGAAGTGGGAAGTTTGTTCACGTTCTTCGTTACTGAAATTAGCATTGATAAGGTTATCGTTTGTAATGAATCGGTAGTTTCCATTCCATCCGGATTTATCGGTCGGATTGAACTGTACCGAGGTTAAAATATTTTGATTTTTAAGGATCTGATCGCTGTTTTTCTCAAACGGATTTAGTACCAAAACCTTATCTTTTTTATAGAATGAGTTTTGAGAATTTAACGAAATATTAAAATTCCAACGCTTTAAGAAAGCATTTTCCGAATTAAAGACAATCGCTGGATTTACAAATAAAGCTAATTGTAATTTGTTTTTATTGGATGGAATATACCGTACAGAGTTGGTATAAACCCTAATGTATTTAGCCAGATCGGAATATTCGGCAATTTCAAATTCGTCAAGCTGCTGAATACCGTCACCGTTGTAGTCTGTCCATTTATAAACACCTTGCCCATCCGTTACTTTAATATACTGAAACTCCCTTTGTGCTTCCTGTCCATTTCCAAGCTCATAGAACGCTTGTAAACGCATTCCGTTTCTGAAAAGCTGCTGATTGTAAAGAATATTTCCAACCACAAAGTCATTGTTTCTGGTGACGCCACCTTCTGCTCCTGAATAAAAGAATTTTCTGTAATGAATCAGTGCATTTAAAGTTGTTCTTTCTGTTTTGATAATCTGACTTTCTGCCATGAATCCAAGGATATTATTCATATTCTGAAGCCTGTTGTTGCGAACTGAGTCATTATCCCTCATATATACTTTGGCAAGCAATTTTGTACGGGTACTGTCTCCTATTTTCTTTTGCACGAAGATTTCTTTCCAGCTGAAACTTGTGACATCCATAAGCTGAGTATCATTGTACTTTTTCTCATTATGCTCCATGCTTCCTCCTATAGCCCAGCTTCCTTTCTTTCCTGTAAATTCTGTTGATATTCCACCACGGATGAATTTGGTATCCTGAAGGGTAGCATTGGTGCTCAGGTAAGATAGATTTCCTTTTGTAAAGAATTTCCCGGTGATCCAGCCGAAATCGAGATCATTTTTAATACCCTTATAAGAATTCTGTTCATTTAAGTAATTGATACGGTAATTTAAAGTAGATTTATTATTCCATTTATTTAAAAAGCTGAAGATAAAACGATTCTGTGTCTTTTTGTTAAACTCCTGTGTTAAGTTGAAATCTCTGGAGAATTCCACATCATTGATACGGTCCAGGATATGGAACTGTTTGTCTATATACTGATATTCAAAGCTTGGAGTACCTTTCCAAGAGCTTTTTGTAAAAGTTTTATTTCCGAAGATTCGGTAAGCATAGCCTGTATTCTGGTCAGAATCTTTAGATGAAAATAGATTGACATCATAATTACTTAAAGAAATATCTGCACCAATTTTTCCTTCATTCAGCAAATATTCAGAATTAAGAGAGAATACCTGAGATTTTTGTGGTGAAGGAAGTTTTCTCACCGCTTTGTAATCTCCGGCATTGGGTCCTACATATTCAAAAACACGTCCGTTATTGGTTGTTTTTGCTGTTTTATAATCTCCCAGATTGGCTCCGAAATAAGTAAATGATACCTGGTAAAGCGTTTCATTGGGATCAGCAGAAAGTTCATAGAAATTTCCGGCAGTATTTAAGCGGTATAGAATTTTATTAACATCATATTCTGTAACAACTCCCGATGGTGCATACATCAGATTAGGATCATTTCCTGCATTGGCAAGGATCTGTTCATCTTCTTTAGATAAGCTTAAAGCTAGAGGTGCATTTTTGTTGTCATTTTCCATGAACCAATTCAATCCAACTTTGAACTTTTCCCTTTGATGTTCAAGCTTTCCGGTAAATAAATATCTTGAATAATTCCTGTTGGCGTAGTTGTATGAAATGGTAATGAAATTCTGCTGGAAAATAGGACGGAAACTGGTAAAGGTAACTTCACCCGTGTTATAGTTGATAACATAGTCCTGGTTTTCCCCACGTTTCATTAAGATACCATCAATAAATACCTGTTCAGAACCTGAGATCAAAGTAATGAACTGTTCTCCATTTTTCCCTGTCAAACGGTAAGGTCCTTGATTTCCTTCAACCCCCTGGAAACGGATTCTGTGAAATTCACTTCGTGCTACACCGGCAGAAATATCCACAAATGTTTTATTTTCTTTCCCAAATTCTGTCTGAAACTGAATTCCCATGCTTCGTCTCTGATATTTGGCAAAATAATTTTTAGACTCCATAAGATCAAGGTGTCCGGCTCTAAGAATCGATTTATCCTTAATGTTAAGCTGCATGTAGATTTTATCAAACTCTTCTAAAGTTTGAGTATATCCATCAGCCTGAATGGGTAAGTTATGGTCGGAAATACTTGCTAAAATGGTGACATCTTTGGAAAGTCGTCCAGAAATCTGAAGATCCATAGAACTTTGTACAGATTGTCCCTGATTATTACCAAATGTAATTCCACGGATAATGGACCCTTTGGAATTTAGCTCACCCAGAAATCTTTTTTTATCATTTTTTGCCAGTACAGCTTCATCAACAACAATTCTGTTATGAGTTCGGATAAAGTCTAAAGTATCTTTTGCAAAAATGTCCTGTTCAAGCTTAGCGACGAGAATACTATCTTTTTTAACACTGTCCTCAGGAACGTTGGGATTTTTCCATGAAAATACCTGAGCATTTCCTGAAAATATGCCAAAGAAAAAAACAACGAATAGGATAAAAATATTCCGCAACTCCTCAAAAATAATTGGTAAAAGTAATTAAAAAATGTTAATAGCATCGGATTAACTATTATTAACAGAAAATTAATCTAAATATTGTGATGTGCTGAAAATTAAGTGTAATTTGGGCACTGAAATTATTAATTATTAAAAATTAAAAACATGAAAAAACTTTATTCGTTATTTGCTGTTGCAGTTCTTGCAATTTCAGCGTCTGCACAAGGGTCAGAATCATTTACTAACCTAAGCGCTACTGCAGGTGGTTATACTTCTGGTAGTTATACTGGAGATAATGGAGTTACATGGAACTATAGCGGAGCAAGAAAAGTTACAACTGGTGATAATGTTACAGGAACTTCTGTTGGATTTGATTTGAACGGGACTAGAAATGTAAAAGCAAACTCTGGAGCAGGAGGGGTAGGAAATGTTACTTATACAGTTAGATCTTACTTTACTGGTGGTACTGCCGCTAATAGAATTATTCAGGTATATGTTAATGGAACAATGTATGATTCATATACGCTGGATGCTATGGGTACAAATTATACTAGAACTTTAACAGCAAATGTTTCTGGAGACGTTGTAATAGAATTCAGATCTACAGGAAGCAGACAAATTGTTGTAGATGATATTTCTTGGACAGCAGCAGGAAGTTTAGCAACAGCAGAAGTTAGAGGGAAAAAAGAAATTTTTATTAAAAATACTTCTGTGGACAAAGAAATCTACTTTGGAACAAAATCCGATATTAAGATTTTCAATGCAAATGGGCAGGTAGTAAAAACGGCATCTATTTCTGAAAATGGGTCTGTGAATGTGGAAAATCTACAGAGTGGGATTTATTTTGTGGTAGGAAATGTTAATGGTAAAGCTGTTTCTGAGAAGATTATTAAAAAGTAATTTTAATAAATTGTTAAATATATACCACTCTTTGGTTATAAGGAGTGGTTTTTTTGTATTTTTACCCTATAAATTTTTAAAAAAAATTATTCTATGAAAAAGATCTTTACTGTTTTAGCAGCAACAGCTGCGTTTACATTTTCAAATGCTCAGAATTTGATTACTAATGGTGGTTTTGAAACGTGGACTGATGCTTCTGTAAAACCAGATGGTTGGTTTAGTATGGGAGGTGGATCTAAAGAAACTTCAATAGTACATAGTGGAAGTAATGCTATTAAAGTTTCCCCAATTTCTATCAATTCAAATGGTAATATAGATTTCGTTGATGTTCCTGCGTCTCCAAATGCAGATTATACTGTGTCTTATTGGGTACTAGACAATGATGCGAATGCCAGAGCAAGACACTGGATTCAATTCAGAAGTGCTAGTGCTAACATTACTCCAGGATCTGGAAACCCTTTCCAGCCATCAACTTATACTACAGATAGCCCAAACTGGACAAATGTTACAGCTACAGCAACAACACCTGCAGGGACAGCTTTTTTAAGACTTAGTTTAAGAGTATATTCTCAAAACAATGTGACTACAGGGGCTATTTACTTTGATGATGTTGTTTTGGCGCCAGCAGGTTCTTTAGGAACAAAAGATTTGGAGCTTATTAAAAATAGTGTTAAGATTTCTAATACACTCGTTAAGAATTCCTTTGATCTTTATTTAAATGGAAACGCTGAAGTAAAAATTGTTTCTGCTACCGGACAATTATTTGAAACTAAAAAAGTGCAGAATTCAGCTACTTTTGATGCCTCAAAATTACCTGTAGGAGTTAATTTTGTACAGATTAATCAAAACGGAAATGTTATTGTTAAGAAAATTTTGAAACAATAACTATTAATTAATAAAAAAAGTCCGGCCATTTCGAAGAAATGGCCGGACTTTTTTTATATTTATTTAAACTTTATTAGTTGGAATATAATATATTTATAGAGGATTTTTTTGTAAATTTCCAATTAAGAGGTATTGTTTTTGATGTTTTTATTACAATCCTGTTTATAAAATTATTTAAATGAAAAAAATCTTTACTATTGCTGGTTTAGTTTTGATGACAGCTTTTACCAATGCCCAAATTGTGATCAATGAGATCTATGGCGGGAATGGGAATTCAGGGGCAGTTTTCAAAAATAATTATATTGTCCTGAAAAATATAGGAACCACTCTGGTTTCTTTAACAGGAGCAAGTATACAATATGCTCCTGCAATTGGAGCTTTTACAGAATATCATACACTGCCGGATTTTACGTTGGGACCAGAGGAAACCTATCTGATACAGGAGGCCGCAGTGGATGGTGGAGTAGAGGCGTTGCCAACACCGAATTTTATAGCAACTACAGTTACAAATTTTGATGGTACCCCCAATAAATCTGTTGGAATAAGGATTTCAGGAACATCCGGAAAGGTAGCATTGGCAGGAAATATTGTA
Organism: Chryseobacterium sp. StRB126; assembly: GCF_000829375.1. Lineage (NCBI taxonomy): Bacteria > Pseudomonadati > Bacteroidota > Flavobacteriia > Flavobacteriales > Weeksellaceae > Chryseobacterium > Chryseobacterium sp. StRB126. The sequence continues at coordinate 4,810,446 of NZ_AP014624.1, read as the reverse complement.
CAGGTAATGAACCCTTCATCTTCCAATGTATTGGATTTTGTAGGCTATGGGGCCAATGCCGATCAGTTTAAAGGGGATGGACCAGCTCCTTCACCTACAGCCTCAACAGCAATCAGAAGGACTTTAGAGAATAACAGCGATAATATGGCAGATTTTTCTGCTGAAGGAGCTGCAAAAGCAGGCTTTGTTCAAAATCCTTTTGTTAAAGATGGAAATGTGCTTTTCGGAATGCAGATTAAAGATGTAAAGATATATGATACTTTCAGGCAGGTTGTGAAAAAATCGCCTACAAAATTTGCTCAGAATATAGATATTACAGAACTCCCAAAGGGAACTTATATCGTGACAGGAACTGTTAACAATGCTCCTGTTTCACAAAAAATTGTAAAAGATTAGTTTTTCAATATTTTTTGATAAGGAACAGTTTAAATATAAGCTGTTCCTTTATTTTTAATACCAGCCTCTTCTTGCTGCATTGATGATGGATCCGAGATTAAGAACCAGCGTATATCGGATACGTTTTGCATAATCTTTAAATCCGGGCTCAAACCCCAATGAAGACTGTATTGGAAAATAAACTTCAAGGAAATCCGGGATAATTCTGACCTTAATTCCACTGTCCCAGATAAATTTTGCAGAATGATCCTTGTTTTTATACACTCCTGCATCGGCATACACATGAAATATTTTCCATATGCTGGAATCTACATTCACAGAAGTGATCCATTGATTAACCGTTCCCGGAAGAAATGATTTAAATCCACCGTCAGCCAGAATAAACTGTTGTGAAAGTAGACCGCTGCTGGCACTTTCTCCTAAAAGACTATATGAGAATGTATAATTGGATACCCTTGAAATTCCATAGTTGAATAAATCATTGCGGGTATCATTTCTGAGAAAATATCCGGCAAATAAACGAACACTTAGTTTTTGTCTTGGAGCGAATTCCCACCTATAGAATCCTTCAGCTGTAATTTTGTTGAAATCTTCCATACCCTGTGCACTCAGGCTCAAACTTTTCTCATGGATCATCTGACTGTCACTATAGCTATATCCCAATCCCCAAAGATTGTATTTTTTGTAATCATCATTAGCGATCATGACAGGGCTTAGATCTCTTTCAAAATAATTATAGGAAACACCAAGACTTCTGCTTACTGTACTTCTTGGATTTTTTCTAAAGTTTAGGGTTGAAAACACAGAAGCTTTTCTGTACGCTAAGTCATAATCATAATGGAAATAAGATCCGGAAACTCCAAATGTAATACTTCTGAACATACTTTCAGCCGGTAGGAAAGAGTAAGAAACGCCTCCTGAACCGGTCAGTTTTCCTGTTCCTGTACTGTATGTAGGGGTAAACGAATACAGGAATTTCTGATCAAAGAATGACTGGTTTTTAAAATTAGCTCCTAACAAAAATTTATCATAAGTGTTGTTGAATCGAACTCTAGGACTTACATAGATTTCGTTGTATTCAGGATTTGGAATGTCCTTTATGAGTTTAAACTTAATTCTTTTTGTATTTGAAAATATTCCTTTGGCATACAGGAAGTTATCCCGATAACTGGACTCTGGGAAAATGTAACCATTATTTAGGGTTACTTTATAAATATTATCTGATGCAGGAAGAGAAATTTCTTTTATTTTCTCATTTTCTTTTGTTTCTATCCAATAAGATTTTTTTTCGCCCTCTCTGGTTTCGGTTTCAAGTTTTACAGGAATAGAAACGTTTGTATTTTTTGCGATTTTAATCTGTAAAGAATCGTTTTCTTTACTAATATGTTTCAGCTTAAAATTGACCCTGTTTTTCTGTTCGAAAAAACTTTCAAGATAATGGGCAGATTTTTCTTTTTCTGAGAGTTGTTTCAAAAAATCATCCGGATTAATTCTACTTCCTGAACTTTTTGAAACATACTCTTTAACAAGATCATTAAAAGACTGATCTCCCATTTTATCAGCAGAATAATTGAACAGACTTCCTGTTTCAAAACTACTGATAGCCATATCATTGAAATTACTTAAACTGGTGAAATCTTCATCAATTTTCTGATCCAGATTTTGAAGCATAATATATTGATATGCCAGTCCGTACCGGTCTATAAGCTTTACTTTAGAGGCATGAAACAATTTTAAAGGTTTGAGTCCAAATAATTTGGTCTCAGGGAGTGTTCCTAAAAGTTTAGTGTCTTTGTAGAATTTTTTCAGATATTGTATTTCAAGATAGGATTTTAAACCATTTTTAAACCAATGATCTTTTTGCTTATCTGCAATGATCTTCTCATCCAGAACTTTTTTGGTAATGATTCCGAAATAATCAAGATCAGTTTTTTCAGCATCTGTAAATAGTTGAAATCTGAATTTCCAGAAAGTAATATCATTATTCCCGAAGAAATCTTCTTTAGCTCTGAATTTATCTGAAATAAATATGCCTTTCGGAAGAGAACCTATTTTTTCTTTGAGAAATTTTAAGTGAAGAGGTAAGTAAAATTCCAGATTTTGTTTCTCTTCGGGCTTAAGATTATAGCCAAACTTTACTTCAATGTCACTGCCATCAATATTGGCTTTTATAATAGGATAAGTATTTGGAGAAACCGAAAATTCAGGATCTGAATCCAGATAGCCCTGAAAAGAATTCATCTGAATCTGGGGTAGATTACTTTCAATAAAACTGTTCACCGGAATATCAAAATTTACGGTCCAGAAAGTATTGAAACTTACTGGTTCTTCAATATCGTGGTATTTTCTTTGAGAAATATTGTCCGGATCAAAATGATCCGGAACAATAAAGAAATATTTTAAAGCAGTATTCTGACCGGATGTTCCATATCCCGTAAATTTTTTATCGGGAAGCTGCATCCGATAGTTGAGCTGTAGAGTGATGCTTTCGCCAGGTTTTAATGCTTGTCTCAGAGGAAGAAAAATATTTTCATCTGAAATTGCATTGACTGGTATGTTTTGGTTTTCTGAATCTTTAATAGTAAGTTCCAGAAGTTTCCCCACTTCATGACTCTTTGCAAAATGCAAATCATTATTTCGGTCTTCCAGTTTTCGGTAGACTAAGGATGTTCCACGTTTGTTATAAGCGGAAACCCAATTCAGAAGTTTTACTGTTTGCAGGTCTTTGCCCGAATGATTGTAATAAACAATCTCCTGATTCACCTCAAGGGTTTTCCTGTCAGGAGAGAGTTTTGCTCCAATGTATATACTATCTTTCTGTGCAGAAATCTGTATAATTCCACAAAATAAAATAAGGCAAATGCTGATCTTTTTCAAATATCCGTGATAAAGCTCAAATATAGCTTATTTTGTATATACTTTATAAGATTTTAGTTCTGAATTGCTTTTTTTTCCAAAGAATTAATATAGGCATTCCAACCTTCATTTTTATAGGTAACTGCTGCTGCCTCCGGATCTTCAGACTTATAAATTCCTCTTCCTACAATGATGAAATCTGTGTGTAAAGTTTTGAAAACGTGTTCCGGAGTATTATATTGTTGTCCTTTTCCATCTCCTGAATCTGCAAGGTTTACCCCTGGAGTGAATAGTAAAAGATCTTCAGGGATTTTATTCTGAGAAACTCCACCGATTACATTAGGATGAGATATGGCTACTTTTAATGCTTCTTCACGATAGCTGGCTGTAGTTAATGCACCTTTGGAAGACATTCCAACAATCGCTACTACTCCTACATTTTTGAAGCAATCTAGAGATTCAAAACCACCAATAACCTGAGAAGTTACAAAATCAGCCCAATCTGTAATTTTGAAAACTCCACTTGTAAATTGTAATTCCTGAGTATTTCCGATGTCTGCAAATTTTCTGTCTTCCATTAATAAGAACTGGTGTCTTGCAGCAATTTCTTTTAAAGGAGTAATTGTTTTTTCATACTCAAAATCAGAAATAATATCAATGTGTGTCTTTAAAGCAGTGATGTGCGGACCCACTTTTTCAGCAAATGCTAACAATTCCTGAGTAGTTGTAACATCAGCAGAAGCAATCAGGTTAGATTTTTTTGCTAAAGCTGTTTCCAGTAATTTTTTTGAAACAGAATGTTGGGTATTGCTTAGCTTTTGTTCATAAGAAGCTCTGGTTTCTTCTGCAAACTGAATGTGATTACCCTGTAAGAAGTCCTGAATTCTCTTCACTTCTTCGTCTGATAATTCACCAGTTTCCTGAAGAACGCCACATACTTCCGAAATATTGAAAAGAGTATGTACTCTATATCCTTTGCTTTCTAAAAGTTGTTTTCCGCCCTGTTCTCTGTCCAGTACTACTACAATGTCGGAAACTTTAAGATCTTCCTGTTCTATTTCCGGAATGGTCTCTAGCAAAGATTTTCCTGAAGTGATAACATCTTCTACCAATAGACAATTTTGCCCCTTCTGATAAATTCCTTCAATCAGTTTCTTGGTACCATAACTTTTCGCTTCTTTTCTTTTAATAATTAATGGAATATAGCTTTCCAGTGACATTGCTGTTGCCATAGGAAGAGCAGCATAAGGAACTCCACATATTAAATCAAAATTATCCAACGGAAGCATTTCCAATAAATAATTAGCCAGATTTTTTAAGATTTTAGGATCTGAAGCCAAAGGTCTTAAGTCTACATAAAAAGGGCTTTCGATACCACTTTTCAAGGTAAACCTTCCAAATTTAATGATGCCTAGCTTGTAGCACTCCAAAAAGAATTCTTTTTTACTTTCCATTATTTTTTATTAGATATTGCAAATTTAAGGATTTGAAATAAGGCTTAAAAATTTATCGCCCATTTGCTCATAAAAAAACCATTCTGGAACTCACAGAATGGTTTTGAAAAATATAAATAAACTATTATTTTACGATTTCGGCATCAATCACTTGGGTGCCATTATATTTTTGTTCAGCTTCCCAAAGTAAGAATTTATCAACCTCTTTGATAAGTTTTGGAATGGTAAGTGACAATACTGCCAAATCGTCCATAACTCCAAGTACCGGGATGGCAAATTCAGGAAGAAGGTCAATAGGAGAGATGACATATAAAATTCCTAATAGCGGAAGAATAATGTCAATGGATTTTATAGGATAAACTCCTTTTCTCCACATTTTTACCATTCTGAAAATATCAGGGATCTTTTTTACAAAGCCCTTGTGACTAATAGCTTCTTTTGCAAGATTTAATTTTGAATATTTCATTTTGTGTTTGGATTTAAACAAATTTTTCAACATTATAAATTTCACAAATCCTGTACCAACAAATTATAAAATTTAGTTAAAAAATTATTTGATGATATTATCAATAAACTGGTGTACGGTCTCTGAGTCCCAGTCTTTTGTGGCATCTTCCTTAATAAGGATTCTGCCTGTTTTATCCAGAAGGAAAGTGGTAGGGAAAACCTTAGGAAGAATTTTTTCAGATATAGGGCTTTGAGCAATATATACCGGCACTGTATAATTATTTTCCTTTAAAAATTTTCTTACATCTTCTTCTTTATCATTCATGGCAATAAGAACAAAATCTACATGATCTTTTCTGGAATCATACAGTTTTTGAATAGATGGCCATTCTTTTCTGCACGGTGGGCACCATGTTCCCCAAAAATTAAGGAAAACAGCTTTGTTCTTAAAATTCTTAAGGTTGGTACTTGGTGCGTTGATTCCTTTAAGTTCTACATCATAATCTTCTTCATTGATATGTACGGCATTTTCAATGGTAGCAATGGGGAAGAATTGATTTTTCAAAAAATCCTTTACTCCTGGTACAAATAGAACAATACCGATGATGGCAATAATTACAATATAAATGATACTTTTTTTCATATCCTGTTTTTTATAACAGATCTAAGATTTCCTGAACGGCATCTTTTCCTCTGTTTTTAGCATAATAGATCTGCAGGTCATTATAGAAAGTATCTTTTGGATAACCTTCAGGATCTGCTTTATATTTCATCAGTAATTCATAACCATACTTTGGACGTGGTCCCCATGAATTTTTTACATTAAAATCTTTATCCAAGATCAATACTTTAGGAATAGACTCTGTACCGTTGGTTAAAAATTGATTGATAAGGCTCTTATCACTGTCTCTTAAAAAAACTCTTATTTCATTATGCCCTTCAAAGAATTTAAATATGGCAGGAACGGTTGCACTGGCATCTCCACACCAAGCCTCAGAAATGATTAAAATCTTTCCATCGAAATTCTTAGCTTCTAATTCTTTTCTCTGATCTTCATCCGGAACATACTTTTTTACAGTTCTGTCCATTCTCTGAAGCCCCAGTTCATAATATTGTTTATATTCAATTTCCTGTTCGTTGGCAGGATTGTCTAATCTTTGTTGTGCAATTTGAAGGTATTCTTCAAAAGAAATTCCCTGATCCCAGTAGTTTTTCATTACCAAAAATATTTATATTAAAAATTATTGATGTTTCTTGTTTTATTAATCAAAAATAAGTCGGCCAATACAAATGCAGCAAGGCTTTCCACTACAGGAACGGCTCTTGGCACTACACATGGATCGTGACGGCCTTTTCCTTCTACAATAACAGGATTTCCTTCCTTATCAATACTGTCCTGAGGTCTTAAAATAGTAGCGACAGGCTTAAAGGCTACACGGAAATAAATATCCATTCCGTTAGAAATACCACCTTGAATACCACCTGATAAGTTGGATTTTGTAGAGAAATCGGTGTTGAACTGGTCATTATGTTCTTTTCCTGTCATTTTTGCTCCACAGAAACCACTTCCATATTCAAAACCTTTGCAGGCATTGATATTCAGCATTGCTTTTGCCAGTTCTGCCTGAAGTTTGGAAAATATAGGCTCACCAATTCCTACAGGAACGTTTTTGATAACGCAGGTAATGGTTCCTCCAATGGTATTTCCTTCTTTTTTAATTTCTTTGATTTTGGCAATCATTTTTTCTGCCGTCTCCGCATCCGGGCAACGTACATCATTGCTTTCCGTTTGAGAAAAGTCAAGAGCCTGGTATGGTTTTTCACAGAAAATATCACCTACAGACGAAACATAAGCATTGATTTCAATCTCTGGTAAAAGTTGTTTAGCTAATGCTCCGGCAACTACCCAGTTCATGGTTTCCCTTGCCGAAGATTTTCCACCGCCACGATAATCTCTTAAACCAAATTTTTGATCATAAGTGAAATCAGCATGACTAGGACGATAAGCCTGAGCAATATGGTCATAATCCTTTGATTTCTGATTTTCGTTTTCAATGATAAAACCGATGGGCGTACCTGTTGTTTTCCCATCAAAGATCCCGGAAAGAAACTTTACTGTGTCGCTTTCTTTTCTTTGAGTAACAATAGCAGACTGGCCGGGTTTTCTTCGATTCAGTTCATATTGAACCTTATCGAGATCTACCGTTAAACCTGCCGGAAAATTATTGATGATACCGCCATAAGCCACTCCGTGACTTTCTCCAAATGTTGTAAGACTAAGAAGATTACCTAATGAATTGAACATGATACAAAATTACCTTTTTTTCTTCAGATAATAAAGTTTCGGCATTTGTTCTATTTATGAATTTTTTCGATAATATTAATAGTCGCTGCTGCTTCCTTTTTTTCTTCAGAAGTCATTGTCTTCCAGATAAATCCTTTTGAAACATCATTTTTGTTGATAGGTTGAGGGAAAATGCCTGCTTTTGCATCGTCAAAAATAAAGCTTGCGGAAATAGCAGGAAGAGGTGTTTCAAAGTTGTAAGGATAGTTTTTTGAAACATTAAACTTCAGATTTCCTACCTTAAAAGTATCAAATTGATGATATTCATAAACTGAAGGTTGGTAAAGTTGCTCTTTTTTAAAGCCAACCATGAAATTCCCCAGCTGAAAACTTGGAATATATTGTTGAATAAGACCAGGGAAAGATAATAATGAAACAAAAAATAAACTGAGTACAGAAAAAACAGCAATGGATTTTCTTTTATTTAAGTATTCATGGAAGAGAACAAAAAATATAACGAAAAATACATCAATAAAAAATCTGTATTGGGCAGAAAAAGCCAGTACAAATATGCTTTTTATTAACAGTGAAATGCAGATCAACGTAATAAGTTTCTTTTTTTTTACCCATGCAAATACAGAAAAAATGCATAAGCATGCGATGAAAAAAATATTGATTTTTGATTTGATACCCTTCAGAAAAAACCAGTTCTTTATATGATCCCATGAGGAAAACTTTTGAATTTCTTCATATGAATACTGCATGTCATAGGTTTTCAGAATAGCGTATTGTGAAGAGGTTTTCAGTACTTCAGGATTAGGTTTCCAACTGAAGCCAAAGTCTCCTATAGATACAGGGAATATAGGATATCCGAATGTCCAGATATTTTTAATAAAGAATAAAAACAAGATGGCGCTTCCAAAAATCAGTTTTTTAAAATTTGATTTGAGAATAAAAATATTACAAAGGAAAACCAGTAGAGGCAGCCAAATCATGGTTGGTTTTATGGTAAAAACAAAAGCTGAAAAGGCAAAGAGTAGACTGATGTTTTTATTTCCGGATATCATTTCGTTTAAGATAATTAAAGAAAAGATAATAACCGGAAGATCCGGGCTTGGCGACTGTGCAAAAAGTAATAAAACCGGGAGAAAACATAGATGAATCCAGTTTTTTCTTTCAACACTATAAATGCTATAGATAATTAGTAGGATTGAATTGATTCTCAGAAAAGGATCTGAAAAATTGGAAAACCCTGCCTGAAAAATATGCCACACCGACATTTGTCCCAAAGTAAGGTCCAGATTGGAAATTCCCTTAATAAGTCCATATTCTGTCAGCCATTTAATGGTGGGAACATAATATCCGAAATGATCCAATATATAAGGATAATAGGCTCCGGTAAATAATATAATAGCGGAAATGAATGCTATTACAAGGGTATCTTTTTTTGAAAACCAATAGAATTCCTGGTATAATTTTTTTTTTAAAAAGTAGAGTAGACCTAATAAAACAGTAGGGATTTCTACATAAATATTTAAGGGAATAAAAAAAGAAATAGCAGTCCATACAAGACTTACTCCCATAATTCCTGAAATAATTTTTCCTGAGATTCCCTGAAATAAAATCCCACAGAATTTTTCCATGATTTTCCCGAGTCCGGATAAGACTGGTAGAAGAAAAATAGTGGAACAGAGAATTAATATCATAAAAAAAGATTGCCTAAAAATAAGCAATCTTTATATGTTATGGTGAAAAAAATTATCTTCTCGGTTGTACTCTTCCGTCTTTTCTATCCTGTGATCTACCAATAGTGTATCCGGTAGCTCCACCTACCACACCTCCGATTACAGCACCCAGTCCTCTGTTTTTCTTAGCAACAATAGCTCCTACAGCGGCACCACCTACAGTACCAATGATAGTACCTTTGGCTGCTTTACTCATTCCTTTTTTCTGAGTAGTTCCTTGTGAAGCACTACTTCCGTTGTCAGCATATCCACCGTTGCTTCCGCCTCCTGAGTTGGAATTAGAGCTTCTGTCGCGGTATACCGTTCTTGTTTCTCTTATCACTTTTGGTTTCGAATTATTTTCAGCAGTAGCTTTTGCTTTTTTGGTTTCAGAGATGCTATCTGCTTTTTTCTGAGCTTCATACACCAGCTTTTCTTTTTCAATAGCCAGTTTTTGTCTCTCTATTTCAAGCTGTCTTGATTGGAATTCAAGCTTTTGCTCTTCCAGTGATTTCTCAGCAACTTTGTCGTCCTTCTTGCAGGCCGTTAATAAGAAAACGGATAAAAAACCTGCTAATACTATCTTTCTCATAATTCAAATTTTAATAAGCTTAAGCCAAAACGACTTTAGATTTAGTTTTATTTTCAATTATGAAGCCAAATTTCAGTTAAAGAGTGTTAAAGTTGATAATAAAAGGATGGTATTAATTTTAAATCCTGATAAATCTCATAATAATAGGATGGATATTGAAAAGTTAAGCATCCGGTTTGTGAAAGAAAATTGTAGCTTTCAGATTCGAAAATTAATCTTCTAAACGAGATTCATCATAGTTCCTTGGTTATGCCAGAGGATTTTTAGGAGAAGGAATTTGTAAAGTATAGTTAATCCTTAGTTTTTGTTGAATTAATTTATGATGCCTACTTTTGGAAAACTAAATTACTTTCAATATGAAAAAATCAATTTTTACAGTAGCAGCTGTAGTAGGACTGCTGACTGTTACCACTTCGTTTTCTTCTACTGATGTTGTAGAAGCTCCATCTAAAGCTTGTACAGAAGTTTCTGTTCAGGACGCAAAAACAAAAACATATCCTGTTCGTTATGGACTTATATCCAAAAGTGGAACTAAAATGCTTTCAGGGTCAGGATTTGATCTGGGAGGTTTTGTTGCCAAAAATACTGCTACAGGAGATGAGTATTTCACTGGGCAAAATAATTACGGAGCCCTTCCGCAATATTCTGAGGAAGATCTTCCGGAAGGAACTTATGAGTTCTCAGGTATCCAAGGTCAGGGAGGCTGGGTAGGTTATGGAACAGTAATTGCTGCTGTATCAGATGATAATATAGACGATGACGGATACATTACCATATATATTCCAATCACCTGGGAAGAATAACTTTGTGAAAGAGAAAATATTTATTTACATTTACCAATCCTCAAATGAGGATTTTTTAATCAATATAGAGTAATGAATAACTGTTGAATATATCAAAACTATGTATGGACCAGATATAAACAGTTTATATTATATTCTGTTTGGATTTTTCTGAATAGATTTTTTTCATCATTTGTGTTTTTTAGGCCTCCTGAATGGGGGCCTTTTGTATTTTTATTCATCAAAAATGAGCCTGCCATCAAAAGGATGATCCCAAACTATAAATATGCGGTCATTTAGTCTTCTAACAGGAGTTTGTACTATTTCATATTCGCCTTTTTCATTCAGTCTTTGTACAATAAGATCTATACCTTCTCCTATTTCGCTTATTTTAAATTCAATCTGATATTGCTCTTCATCGTTTGGAGCAAAATCTGCTTTTTTAAATTTTTTTGTGACATGATATTAGATTTAAATATTATGTTAAATAACAGAATAAATTGTGCCAAGTTGTAATTTTTTCTGTCTTTTTTGGCTTTATACTTTATTTTGAAGAATCTCTCTCTTTTGCTTAATTTTTATTTTAAAGTTTTTTTTAAATTATTAATTTGTTAATTATTGTGGGGTTTGATGGTTGTGTTATGTTGTTTAGTGGAGTTATTATTTGTATATGTTTAATGTTCAATGTGTTTTGAATGTTGATTTTTTATTTTTGTTTTCTCTGTTTATGAAGAAATTTTTATTTTTTCTCAAGAAAAAGTAATTCTTGGCACGATTTTTCAATATAACAATGCAACTCATGTTTAATTTGAGTTTTCATGGTTATTAGTTTTTATCCTCGGAATTTCCGAGGATTTTTTTTGTTCCTATATGAGGGTACTCATAAAAGGCAGTATGCTGGTTCATTTATAATTGGTAAGATAAATTTTTATCCATCATCGCTTTTGCATTATTTAGCAGGCTACTCCTGAGTAGAAGAGCTTATTTTATTTTGATATTCTATCTATTTAACTAATGTTTTTGCTTTTGAAATAAGTAGGGATAAACTTTATAATGATCCTTCTTTGACAACTACGGAAAACCATAAACTTGGCATTATTTTTTTTTACAAGTTTGTATAGTTTCAAATATAACCGCTTATATTTTTTAATTGGGAAAAAAAATATAATAATAAGCATTATCTAAAACTATAAAAATGGAAAAGAAAAGACCTGCTATACCTAACGAGATAAAAAGAGCTGTTCGTCAGCGATGTGGATTTGGTTGTGTGATTTGTGGAAATCCGGTTATTGATTATGAGCATATTGAGGAATATCATAAAGTTAAAAAACATATAGAAAAGGATATTACACTTTTGTGTCCATTACACCATAGAGAAAAGACAACAGGAAGACTTCCAAAAATTGTTGTAATTGAGTGTGACAAAAATCCTTATAACCTTAGAAATGATATAACAGGAAGTAATCAACTTTATTATTTTGGTAATGAAGCTGCTTTTAAATTGGGAAGTGTTGAGTTTAGAACAAGAGATTATGGTGAAGGTAGTTTTCTTGCTCCTCTAGTCCTCTATGATGAAGTTCCTTTATTTTTTGTTTTAGAAGAAAAAGAACTACTACTTGGTGTAAAATTACGTGATAAAGATGGTAATGTTATTTTACTAATTGAAGAGAGTGAATTAAAAGTAAGTATTGGTGTTTGGGATTTTGAATATTTTGGAAAAACATTAATTATCAGAGAAAAAGCATATAAAATTTATGTTGAAGTAGAATTTATTACTCCGGACACTGTAAATTTTAAACGAGGAAGAATTTTTTGTAAAGGTGGACTTTTCGAAATAACTTCTCAAAAAAAACTTATTTATAAAGGACGAGATCTAGATACAAGCTTTATCCATGGTACAATTCATAGTCAGGTTGGAATAGTGGTAGATGAAAAAGTATCAGATTATACTGGAGCTTTCTTTTTATGGAGTCCAAAAGATTAGGGACAAGCTATTATGTAGGGGAGATTGTAAATTATCTATAGCTGAAGATGGACAATAAAAAACCCCTAAATGAAATTTAGAGGTTTTAAAGAGGTACCTAGCGGATTCGAACCGCTGTAGATGGTGTTGCAGACCACTGCCTAGCCGCTCGGCCAAAGTACCATGTCTTACCATTTTTGAGGTGTGCAAATATAGCTAAATTTCTATACAAACCAAAGTTTTCAAGCGATTTCTTTCATTTTTAAACTGTGAATTTTGCTTTTAGCCTGTTTTTCAGACTGATAATTTTTACTATTGATTATTCGTTTTTCTTAGATTATTAAGACTTCATTGAACCTGAAAAAGCCTAAAGCATCAAGAAATTTGTATCTGGTAAGATTTTTTTAGTTTTAGAACCCGTTGACAAGAAGTTTTAAGGTGGCATTGGTATCAATGACAGCTGTAATTCCTGTACTGTTGAGAAGGATTTTACTCGGTTTCAGGTTAAATACCTTTCCACTCATCTTTAATCCTTTATAATACTCTTTATTGAAAGCTTCTTCAATACTTTTTCTAGATGTTTCTTCCAGTTCCTGAGTCGGAATTCCGTATTCCTCTTCAATCATCTTTACGATTTTTCCCTGAAATAGAAGAGAAGCTGTTTTTTGAAGAATATTCATTGTTTTCAGTTTGAATTTGGTATCAGATAAGATAATTTTTCTTTTAGTTTCATCATATACCGGAATTCCTGAAATAACAGCAGTTCCTTTGATATAGCCTTCTGTCTGTGCTTCAATGAGAATTCTGTTATCTACGCCATACACTCTAATGTCAGTTACTTTTACTTTGGAATCTCTAATGTCAAATTCCTTATTCATAAAAGTTTTTCTGGCCATATTGCTGGCTTCCGTAAAAGGAATATTAGCTGTTGTTTGCAGCATGAATTTATCAGCAACAGTAGGAGAGAAATTAAAATTGGCTGCTGATGTTACAGTGGGAGAAGCAGCAGGCTTACTTCCGGTAAATGTTTCTGAGAAAATATCAATTCCAAGGGTGGCATTAATCTGATTTCCGTAAAATTTTAATGGTGCAATATTAACACCAACGGGGCTTACTTTCAGCCAGGTGTTGTATTCTTCTGAAATATTGAATGGCTGTGCAAAGGTATTCCACGCCATAACAGCATACTGCTGGAAATTCAGCTGAGTAGCCATTTGCTGATCGATCGTTTTACAGAATTTTTCCTGTTGTTCTTTCAAACTTTTTTCAACGATAGGGGTTATCGGAATCTGTATTCTGCCATAATCCAATACAGGTTTTGTTACCCATCGGAAGCCGTTGGGCTGAGTATTGGTAGTAATTGTCCAGTTATTTTTGAAAGTAACAGTTGTATTAAAGGACATTACTGTTTCAAAAGTGGTGTTCTGATAGGAATATACACCAAGGGTTCCAATTCCTTTTTCTGCCCAAATCTTTAATGGAACTTCAATCAAAAGGTTTTGGCTGGTTCCGCCTACCAAACGGATAGGTCTTGTTTTCCAGACTTTTACTTTAAATTGATCGTTGTTATTATCTGTATAAGAATCATCCTGGTAGATAAGATCTTTTACAGAGGCGTTTACCATATTGCTAAGCTCTGAAAGAGGAATAGTTACCGGCATGGTAATGCTGGATTTGATCTTTGGAAAGTTATAACTTGCCAATTGATTATCAATGCTTGCCTGACCGAAAGTATTGATGAATGCTACTAAAAATAATATTTTAATGAATTTCAATTTTGTATTTTTTTAATGAAATAAAAATAAGAATTTTAATTTTCCGGTTTAAAGCTTTTTTCCAGTTCAATGCTTGCTCCTTTCATTTCGCCCTGCATAGGCGGTGCTGTTTTGGTAAGCTTAAGCTTGATATAGTCGATTTGCGGAAAACGATCATGTATTTTTGAAATAATTCTTCCTGCAACGTGTTCCAGTAGTTGAGATTTGATCTTCATTTCCTGATGAATGATTTCATTAATATCAGCATAACTTATGGTGTCATTCAGATCATCGGATTCTGCTGCTTTCCACAAATCGGTATGAAGTTCTGCATTTAAAATATAATAGGTGCCAATAATATTTTCTTCGGGTAAAACCCCGTGGTAGGCATATATTTTTACATCTTCAAGATATATCTTACTCATTGCTTAATTTTTATCAAGCAAAAATCGCTTTAATTCTTCAAAATCTGTATTTATTTCTACAGTTTTTTTCTCCTTTTTCATCAGAGCGCTCAGAGACTGAGGAATTTCAATTTCTGTTTTGATGGCATTTTCTACGGCATCAGGAAATTTCACAGGATGGGCTGTTCCTAGAATAAAACCTTTTTTACCTGGATTTTCTTTAAGATACTGCTCAAGAGAAGCAAAAGCTACAGCACTGTGGGGGTCCAGAATATAATGATCTCTGGTATAAACTTCTTTAATCGTCTGCATGGTTTTTTTGTCATCTATAGAATAACCAGATATTTTATTCCTCAAAGAATCAAATTCATTATTAAAGAGCTCCAGTATTCTGACAAAATTGCTTGGATCTCCCACGTCCATTGCATTGGATAGAGTAGCTACAGCTTTTTTAGGACTAAAATCTTGGGTTTTCAGATATTCGGGAACCACATCATTAGCATTGCAGGCTGCAATAAAATGTTCTGCAGGAAGCCCTCGAAGATGAGCTAAAATTCCGGCACAGATATTTCCGAAATTCCCACTTGGAACACCAATTACTGGAGCCTCATTTTCTGTTTTCTGCCATTGTTTTAATGCTAATAAATAATAGATCTGCTGCGGAAGCCATCTTGCCACATTGATAGAATTAGCAGAAGTCAGGAATAATTTATTATTGATTTCCTCATTGGAGAAAGCTTGTTTTACCAGACTTTGACAATCATCAAAACTACCATTCACTTCCAGCGCATAAATATTTTTTCCCAATGCTGTAAGTTGCTTTTCCTGAACAGGGCTTACCCTATTTTTAGGATAAAGAATAACAACCTCAATGCCTGGAAGATCATAAAAACCATGGGCAACAGCTCCTCCGGTATCTCCGGAAGTGGCTACTAAAACGGTCACTTTTTTCTGCTGATTTTCTAGAAAATAAGACAGGCATCTGCTCATAAATCCTGCACCAATATCCTTGAATGCAAGGGTAGGACCGTGAAAAAGCTCCAAAACTGAGATGTCATCAGTGATTTTTTTCAAAGGAATTTCAAAACTAATGGTTTCAGCAATGATCTTTCTCAGTATTTCTGAAGGAATTTCATCTCCTACAAAGTCTTTCAAGCATTGATAAGCAATTTCCTCATCAGAATATTGTTGAAGGTTTTGAATAAATTCTTCGTTGAATGAAGGGATATTTTCAGGAAAGAACAATCCTTTGTCTTTTCCCTGTCCCTTTATAGTTGCAGTTCTGAAATCTACTTTTTCTTCACTGTCTTTTAAATTATAATATTTCATCTGTTTTAATCTAATTGGGGTTCTTCAATGATTTCAATTCCTGCGGGATTTATTTTTGAGATATATACGAAGTTCTCGATATTGATTTCGTCATACATAGATTTCATCAGGTCAGCAATCTTTTCTGCTGTTTCTTTTTTTTCTGCGAGCATGAAAATAGAGGGTCCTGATCCTGAAATTCCACCTCCTAATGCTCCAATCTGAAGGCTCTTTGATTTAATTTCATCAAATCTTGGGATTAAAATACTTCGTACAGGTTCTATAATGACATCGTTGAGACTCCTGCCAATTAATGCAAAGTCATTTTTCTGAATGCCGGCTACTAATCCTGCAATATTTCCCCATTGTTCAACAGCACTTTTCAATGTAATATTTTTCTTTAAAATCTGTCTTGAATCGGAAGTTTTAACTTCCACCTGAGGATGTACAGCGACAACAAATAAATCAGGGGCGTTCAAAGGGATAATATCAATTGGATCAATAGATTTTACCAAAGTGATTCCACCATAGATGCATGGGGCAATATTATCCGCATGCCGAACCCCGGAAGCAAGTTCTTCCCCAAACATGGCAAAATGGACCATTTCGTCTTTTGACATAATATTTCTTAACAGGATGTTGGCTCCCAGGGCGGCTCCAGCGGCGCTAGCCGCGCTGGAGCCAAGCCCGCTTCCTGGTTTTATATGTTTATGAATAATGACCTCAAAACCATTTTTTAGGTTGAAATACTCCTTTATTTTTAAAAGTACCACACCGGCTACATTTTTAGTAGGCTCTTCAGGAAGACCAAAAGAGTCTTGATGTTTGATGATAACTTCCGGAGTTTCCAGTAACCGGATTTCCATCTCATCATACGGTTCATTAACAGCCATTCCCAGGATATCAAATCCGCATACCAGATTGGCTACAGTAGCCGGAATTTTTAATTTTACTTTTTTCATATTTTTTGTTTTTAAACTGAACGGATGATGTCTGCAAAAATCCCACTGGCTGTTACTTCAGCTCCTGCACCGGCACCTTTTATTACCAATGGCTGCTCGGAATATCTTAAGGTTTTAAAAATGACAATATTATCTTTCCCATAAAGGTGAAACAGATCACTTCCTGGAGCTACATGCTGTAAACCTACCTTAGCTTTTCCATCTTTAAATTCTGCAGTATACTTCAATATTTTTCCTTCTTGTTGAGCATTGTCAAATAAAGATTTAAAATGAATTTCATATTCTTTAAGCTTTTCATAAAAATGTTCTACACTTCCTTCCATACAGGCTTCAGGAAGAAAACCTATGTTTTCAATCTCTTCAAACTGAAGTGGATATCCGGCTTCTCTGGCAAGTATTAAAATTTTTCTGGCGACATCTGTTCCTGAAAGATCAAGTCTTGGATCCGGTTCTGTATAGCCTTCTTTCTGTGCCTGAGCTACAACTTCAGAAAATATTTTGCTTCCGTCATAAGTATTGAAAACAAAGTTTAATGTTCCGCTTAGCACAGCTTCAATAGACGTTATTTTATCGCCGCTTTTGATGAGATCATTGATAGTTCCGATGACCGGAAGTCCGGCTCCTACATTCGTTTCAAAATGAAAACTGCAATTATGATTTCTGGCAGTATTTTTTAATATTTTGTACTTCTCAAAATCTGATGAAGCGGCAATTTTATTACAAGCGACAATATTGATACTTCTTTTCAACAGGCTTTCATATACTGCCGGAGTTTCAGCACTGGCAGTGATATCTACAAAAACAGAATTTCTTAGATTACGGGCAATGATTTCCTCTGTAAATTTTTGAGCTGAAGCTTCAAAACCAGATTCATCCCAATTCATATATTCCTCTTCGGAAATTCCATGGTCTGCAAAGATCATTTTTCGGCTATTGGATAGACCGGCAATTCTTAAATTAATAAAATGATTATCTCTTAGATATTGATTCTGGTTATAGATTTGTTGGATCAATTTTTTGCCTACATTTCCTGTTCCACAGATATAAAGATGGATCTGTTTTATTTCTGATTCAAAAAATTCTTCGTGAAGGACATTGACGGCTTTTCTGGCATCTTTTTCAGCAATAACCACACTGATATTTCTTTCTGAAGATCCTTGTGCAATCGTTCTGATATTGATTCCGTTATTACCAAGACAACCAAACATTTTGGCACTTACGCCGCTCTTGCTTTTCATATTTTCTCCTACCAAGGCTATAATAGAAAGACCAGCTTCAATGTGGGCCGGAGCTATTCTTTTTAAATTTATATCATCTGCAAAAGAAGCATTGATTGCACTTTCGGCGGCTACCATATCTTTTTCATGAATAGCAATGGTGATGGAATGTTCCGAAGACCCCTGTGTAATCAGAATAACATTTATTTTTTCCTGGCTCAGACATTGAAACAGTTTCGCAGAAATACCGGGAATTCCTACCATTCCACTGCCTTCTAAAGTAAGAAGAGCAATATTACCCATATTTGAAACCCCAACTGCTACCTGCTGTTGTTCATTTTCTGAAATAGTCAGATTGTGGGAAACCAATGTTCCTAGCGCTTCCGGATCAAAAGTATTTTTAATTTTAAGGTTAATATTTTTTACCATCACTGGTTGAATAGATGGTGGATAAATAACTTTTGCTCCAAAATGGGAAAGCTCCATAGCTTCATGATAGGAAATTTCCGAAATAGGTTTTGCATGAGATGCCAAGCGTGGATCGGCGGTCATCATCCCACTTACATCAGTCCAGATCTGAAGCTCTTCTGCTTGTATGGCGGCAGCAATAATAGCTGCAGTGTAATCTGAGCCACCACGTCCTAATGTGGTAATACGACCTTTTTCGTCACTGGCTATAAAACCTGGACCAATGAAGATACGACTCTGATGTTTGTTGAAATAATTTTTAAAGTTATCTTCAGTTACATTGAAATTCACTTTTGCATGGGTAAAATTGCTGTCAGTTCTGATGAGTTCTGCAGCATTCATCCATAGACAATCCAATTTCTGATGCTGAAGTCTGGCTGCAATAATGCTGGATGACAGAAACTCTCCATAAGAAGCAATTTTGTCTTTGATTCTTGGAGTAAGTTCACCAAGAACAAAAATTCCGTTGTATAAATCTTCCAGATCATTGAAATGTTTTTTCACAAAACTTAGCAGAGAACTTTGTTCTAAAACAGGAATTAGTTCCTTGACAAGGTTTAAATGTTTTTCTTCTGCATTTTTAAGATGCTGTAAATAATCTTCATTTTTAACGGAAGCATATTCCGCAGCGTTAATAAGAAGATCTGTTACTCCATGAAGTGCTGATACAATGATTACAACATTGTTTTTAGAAGACTCTTTTTTGATAATGTCTTCCACCAGCAGGATATTCTGAGAATTGGCGACTGATGTTCCACCGAATTTTAAGATTTTCATCTATTATTTATTTGAGGTTAGATAAAGTGAGAGAGCTACTCTTTGAAAAAAAGAGTACAGGGTACCGGAAATAATATGTGAAAATTTACCCCTTTATGGGGTAGTTGTTGTAGTTGTAAAAGTAGAAACAGAAGATACTCCTGAAATAGGTGACTTCAGGATAGAAATATCAGATATGTTTCTTAGAAAACTCATTGTAACGGAACAAATGTACAAATTATTTTGGAATAGCAAACTTTTAAGATAATAAATTAATAAGTCCTTTTTTAGAGAAATATTTTGTCTAATTAATTAAAAACCTTACATTTATATAACTAACTATACCGAAAATCCAATGAAAAATTCAAAAAAAATTAAAAGAGAATATTTAAAATCAATTAATGGTGGGGGGAATTGGGACTGCTTTGAAACCTGTCCTGTTGGGCCTTATGGTCCGAATGAACCAAGATCATGTGGAGATTATCATGGACTGCCAGAGTGCTGTAAAAAAAGAGTACTGGTAAGTATGGATTGTATAGGTCCATATTAATTCCTTATTAATAATAGAAGAACATTGTTGTATAACATTGCATTTTGCTTATCATCTTAAAATTAAAATATTATGAAAACATTTAAAAAATTATCAAGAGACCAAAAGAAAAACATCAGTGGTGGTGCAACACAGATTCAAATTGAAGCATGCGGAAGTGAACAACTTGTATGCTTTATGGGAGGAGGCAAATGGGGATGTTGGCTAAAGCCTGGTGGAAAATGTTATCCTCCGATGCTGTAATTTGAATCAAATTGAAATCATTCAAAATCTTTACAGTATGAAAAAATTATCAAGAATAAAATTAAAAAATATCAACGGTAATGGAATGTCCGGTTGTGCAGGATGTCCAACAGGAGGTAATTATGGTGATGGCCCCGAATATACCAATAGCTGTATGGCTTTTTGGGGATTATCTCCTAATTGCAGAAACTGTGTGGATGTAAGTGCAGATTGCTATGGTTCAGACTATTCTGATTACTTCGGACACTAGGCCAAACTACTATTTTACAAGATCAAAAAATTAAAACTACCATGAAAAATTTAAAGAAATTAAACAGAAAAGAGCTTGGATACGTAAACGGTGCAATAGGATCAAACTGCAGCAGATGTCCACAACATACAACTTATGGAACTGGGCCAAACGATGCTCCATGCAGCGCTTACCAGGCACTTCCTTTATACTGCAAAGCGTGTGTAATTGTAAGTATGGAATGTGTGGATGGCGGAGTTTCTTAATACATCTGGCCAAACAAAAATAAAAAAGCACTGTAATAAAAACAGTGCTTTTTGTTTACTTTATACTTTTAGAAAGATCAAGCATCGCCTCAATTGGCTTCAGTGCTTTTAATCTTAACTCTTCATCGATAAGGATCTCAGGAAGTTCATATTTCATACATAAATACAATTTTTCCATTGTATTACGTTTCATATAGAAACATTCTGAGCAGTTGCAGCTTTCATCAAAAACCAATGCAGGAATCAATTCCTTGTGTGGTGCGCGTTTTCTCATTTCGTGAAGAATTCCTTCTTCTGTTGCAATGATAAACTTCTGACAATCGTCTTTTTCTACATAATTCAATAGAGCAGAAGTGGAACCAATGAAGTGTGCTAATTTTAAAACAGCTTCTTCACTTTCCGGGTGTGCAATTAATTTTGCATCTGGGTTCTCTGCAAGTTGCTTTGCAATTCTTTCCATTGAAAATGCTTCGTGTACGATGCAGCTTCCATCCCAAAGGATCATATCACGGCCTGTCTTTTTAGATAAATATCTTCCAAGGTTTTTATCCGGTGCGAAAATAATTGGTCTGTCTTTAGGAAGAGCTTCAATTACTGTTTCCGCATTTGAACTTGTTACGATGATATCACTTTCTGCCTTTGTTTCTGCGTTACAGTTGATGTAAGTGGCAATTAAAGCGTTAGGATGTTGTTCACGCATTTTTCTCAAACCTTCTCCTGAACATCCGTCTGCCAAAGAGCATCCAGCCATCGTATCAGGAAGAACTACTTTTTTAGTTGGGTTAAGAATTTTTGCAGCTTCAGCCATGAAATGTACCCCACAGAATACAATCATATCAGCGTTGGTTTCCTTTGCCTGTCTTGCCAGCTGTAAAGAATCTCCAAGAAAATCAGCGATATCCTGAATTTCTCCCGGTTGGTAATAATGGGCAAGGATTACAGCATTTTTCTCTTCCTTAAGCTTCAGAATGGCTTTTACCAATTCTTCTCCCTGAGGAATCGTTATATCTTTTATATCCAGGAATCCTTTTACAGGAATCGCAGATTTAGCTTTTTCTAATGTTTCGGTACTCATATCAACCTTAATGTTTTTTTATTATCAAAAGTTAGAGGTTAGAAATTAGAAGTTAGATTTTGACGAAAGTATATCACTTCCATCTTCTGACCTCCATCTTCTGTCCATTAATTATTGATAAAACTTTTTATTAAACTTTCTATTTCTTTTTTAGCTTCATCAAGATCGGAATTGATTACGATCCTGTCAAATTCGCTGGCATAAGACATTTCTTCTTCAGCCTTTTCAACGCGGGTTTTGATGGTTTCCGCATCATCCGTGTTTCTTAAAATCAATCTTCGTTCCAGTTCTTCAATGGAGGGCGGCTCTATAAAAATAGACAAAGCCTTTTCTCCGAAGTATTTTTTCAGGGAGATTCCTCCTTTTACGTCTACATCAAAAATAACAACTTTTCCTTGATTCCAGATCTTTTCCACTTCAGATTTTAAAGTTCCGTAATATTTATCAGTGTATACTTCTTCATATTCTACAAAGGCATTTTCTGAAATTTTCTGTCGGAATTCATCAGGTGATAAAAAATGATAGTCCACAGCATGTACTTCACTTCCTCTTGGCTGTCTTGTAGTACATGATATTGAAAATTCCAGTTCCGGGAAAGTTTCCAGGGAATGCTTTACCAATGTGGTTTTTCCGCTTCCAGATGGCGCTGAAAATATAATTACTTTATCCATTTAGATTAGAGATTTTTAGATTGGAGATATGAGACAGCATCTCATAGTCTCCTGTCTATAGGTCTATTGTCTATAATACGTTTAACGTTTGTTCTTTAATTTTTTCCAAATCATCCTTCATTCTCACTACAAGTTTCTGAATTTCGGCATGATTGGCTTTGGAACCTAATGTGTTGATCTCTCTTCCGATTTCCTGAGAAATAAAGCCCAGTTTTTTACCATTGAAAGATTCGTTGTCCATTACTTCTTTGTAATATTTCAAATGTTGTGTAAGTCTTACCTTTTCTTCTGAAATATCCAATTTTTCTGTGAAGTAAGCCATTTCCTGATAGAAACGCGTTTCATCTACATTTTCGAATTCTTTCAGAGCCTTTTGGTAACGTTCTTTCACACTCACAATTCTTTCTTCTTCAAAAGGAATCACTTCGCTCAGATATTTATCAATGTTTTGAATATTTCTGTTAAGCTCTTCATGTAAATTGCTGCCTTCAGTTTTTCTGAATTCTTCAAAACGGTCTACTGCAGCATTAACAATTTTTGCTAATGCTTCCCATTCGCCTTCTGTAAGTTCATCAGGTCTTGAGGTGATAGCATCCGGAAGTCTTACTGCCATTTTCAGATATTCGAAATCAGGAGCATCAGATGCAATATTTTTAAGTTCATTGATGTATGAATCAATTAAACCTTTATTGATTTTTACATCATTAGATTCTTCAAGGTTTTCAATATTGACGTAGCAGTCAACTTTTCCACGGATAATTCTATCATTAAGAATTTTTCTGATCTCAAATTCTTTTTCTTTATAACGTAAAGGAATTTTGATATTTAAATCAAAGCTCTTGCTGTTCAGTGATTTAATATCTATTGTTATTTTTTTTCCTTCAAAAACATCTTCGGCTCTACCGAAGCCAGTCATTGATAAAATCATAGTTTTTTATTGTTCTACAAAGATAAACATTTAAATTAGCACAGTGAAATCTGTAAAAGATTCTATTTTACAGATAAAATAATGAATGTGCACTGATGAAAAATCTGATTTCTGTAGTAGGACCCACCGGAATAGGGAAGACAAAACTGGCAATTGATCTGGCAAAGCATTTCAAAACCGAAATTGTTTCTTGTGATTCCCGACAGTTTTTTAAGGAAATGAAAATTGGAACAGCGGCTCCTTCTGATGAGGAATTGGCTGAAGCACCTCATCATTTTATCGGAAACCTTTCCGTAGAAGAATATTATTCTATTGGGCAATATGAAGAAGATGCTCTGAAAAAACTCAATGAACTTTTCCAAAATCATGACACCGTAATTCTCGTTGGTGGAAGCATGATGTATGAAAAAGCGGTGATTGAAGGTCTGAATGATTTACCTGAAGCCAATGTTGAGAATCAGGAAAAGCTTCAGAAGATGATGGAGGAAGAAGGAGTTGAAAAACTTCAGGAAATTTTAAAGGAACTGGATCCTGAATATTTTGAAGTGGTAGATATCCACAATCATCGAAGACTTTTACGGGCAATTGACGTGATCTGGCAAACGAATAGAAAATACTCTGAACAGATTGCTGTTTCTCAGGATACCAGAGATTTTAATGTGATCAGAATCGGAATTGAAGCTCCAAGGGAAGAATTGTATGACAGAATCAATCGCAGGGTTGATATCATGATGGAAAAGGGTCTTTTGGATGAAGTGAAAGGTTTGGAGAAATTCAAAGGATTGACTGCGTTAAATACAGTTGGTTATGCAGAATTATTCAAATATTTTGATGGAGAGTGGGATCTTGATTTTGCTGTGTCTGAAATTAAAAAGAACAGTCGAAGATATGCTAAACGTCAGCTGACCTGGTATAGAAAAGCCAATGATATTTACTATTTATCATTAGGTTACACTCAAAATGATTTCAATAATTTAATTGAATTTCTTTCTATTCAAAATAAATAATGACATACTATGGATTTTACAGAAATGCTTAATATACCATTGAAATAATCATTATTTTTTTTCGTAATTGGCTTTATATGAGTTTTTTATATTAAATTTCCTTATTGATTATTTAAGAGATTTTTTAAACACAATGTAAAACAATTATGAAAAAACTAATTATTTCGGGTTTGGCATCTATGGTAGTCTTTTTCACCGGTTGTGAAAGAGTTTCCAGCCAGGAGAATCAACAGGCTGCTGTTGAAAATCGTGTTGCGAATTCAGCCAACCGTACTGAAAATCCATTAGGAATTCCGCTTCCTTCAGAAATCAGCAGTACAGAAACGGTATGTATTCTGTTACGGCATGCAGAAAAAGAAAACTTTGGAACTGATCCTAATCTTACGAATGCCGGTAAACTCAGGGCCAATGAATTAAAACGTTTACTTGAGAATGTTCATATAGATAATATTTATACAACCCCATATAACCGTACAAAGCAGACAGCTAGTCCACTTGCAGCGAGCAAAGGAATTACGATTAAAGAATATATACCTGCCGCTACCATTGCTGCTACTCAATTATTTATTAACAGCATTCTAGCACAAAATCAAGGAAAAGTTGTAGTTATTGTTGGCCATTCTAATACTGTTCCTGATATGGTAAAGGTATTGAGTAATAATACATTGAATGTGACGATTAGCGAGACACAGTTTGATAATATATTTATTACAAAAAATTCTTCTACGGCGGGATCTTTGTTTGCGGTTCAAAAAAAATATGGACAAAGCACACCCTGATATATCAGCACATCATAGACCTATATAAAAATGCAGCCCTGAAAAAAGGACTGCATTTTAACAATATAATTTAATTTACTACTTCCAACCGCCACCTAGCGCTCTGTATAAATCTACAATGCTGCTTAATCTCTGTCTTTTAATGGAAGCAAGATTCAGCTCGGCCTGAAGAGAATTTCCCTGTGCGGTAATGACTTCAAGATAATTGGCTGAACCTCCTCTGTAAAGAAGTTGTGCACTTTTAATTCCATCTTTCAATGTCGTAGTTTGCTCAGTTGCTTTTTGTTCCTGAACTTTCAGATTTTCATTAGAAACCAAAGCATCGGAAACTTCACCAACGGCATTCAATACAGATTGACGGAATGCTAATACATTTTTCTCCCTTTGAATTTTAGCCACCTCAAAATCTGTTTTTAATTGTCTTTTTTGGAAAATAGGCTGGGTAATTCCTCCTAAAACAGATCCAAATAATGAGGCAGGAATCTGAAACCAGTTATCAAATCTGAATGAATTCACTCCGCCGTTGGCTGTAATTTTTAAAGCTGGATACATATCAGCCTGAGCAATTCCTACCATAGCATTAGATTCCAGTAAAACCAATTCTTTCTGACGTACATCCGGTCTGCGGCTTACCATAGCTGCCGGAAGACCTGCTATGATATTCTGCGGTAGAGAAGTATCAGACATTTCAAGAGTTCTGTTGACTTTATTAGGGGTTTCTCCAACCAAAATACTCAAGGCGTTTTCCTGAATGGCAATGTTCTGTTCCAATTGAGAAATCAAAAGTTCAGTAGCCTGCTTCTGAGCATTGGCCTGCTGAACACCCAATGAAGTTGTATCACCACTTTCCCACATTTTTTGGGTAATCATTAGGGTATTGCTGCTTAGCTCTAAATTGGATTTTGCAATCGCTAATTGTTTGTCAAGCATCAAAAGATTGTAATATCCTTGCGCAATTGCTGCTACAACCTGGGTCTGGATGGCTTTGGAACCTTCATAAGTCTGCAGATACTGCATTCTGGAAACTTCCTGTTGATTTTTAATTTTCCCCCAGATATCAGCTTCCCATGATAAATTGAAAGCTGCATTATAATCTTCAACATGGCTTTGCCCTAAAAATAGGTTTAAACTTTGCCCGTTCATGCTGTTTTTGGATGGCTTAGAAATCTGAGCCGCTACTCCAAAACCAACGTCAGGGTATTGCATATATTTTGCCTGTTTCAGTTTTTCCTGTGAAGAAGCTACCTGTTTTAAGGCAATTTGAAGATCATAATTATTTTTAATCCCTTTTTCAATCAATCCCTGTAGAATAGGATCATTGAAAAACTGTTTCCATTCCAGATTGGCTATGCTTGCTGTATCAGCAGTAGCTGTGTACTGGAATTTTTCCGGAAGCGGAAGGTCCGGCTCCGTGTATGCCAGTTTTGACACACACGAAACAGATCCTAAAGCTATGGCGAATGTTAATATAATATTTTTTAGTCTTTTCATAGTTTTTGTTTAATGACTTAAATAATGTTGAGGTTTATTATTTCCCACAGATTACGCAGATTTACACAGATGTTTGATGATAAGAAAGTCAGAGATTTTCAAAAACTTATGTGTACTTCTTATGCACAAAGCTTTTACTTAAAAAACTTAAGTGTTTAAAATCTTTTGTGGTTTATATATATCATTATTATTTAATTAATAGTTGAAGCTAAAAGTTCTTCTTCCATCTGCTTTTTAAGAAGTCTTTTTTTCTTTTTGCTTGGCATTTTTTCATGCAGGTACTGGAAAACCACATACATTACCGGAATAATGAAGATTCCAAATACCACTCCTGTAAGCATTCCTCCTACAGTACTATAACCGATTGAGTGGTTCCCTTTTGCAGAAGCTCCCTGCGTCCAAACCAATGGAAGCATCCCTACAATGAAAGCAAAAGAAGTCATCAGGATTGGTCTTAAACGTAATCTTGATGCCTGAAGAGCAGATTCAATTAATGATCTTCCTGCTTTTCTTCGCTGTACGGCAAATTCCACGATCAGGATTGCATTTTTAGCCAGTAATCCGACTAGCATGATTAATCCTACCTGTACATAAATGTTGTTATCAATTCCAGCCAGCCCCGTAAAGGCAAATACCCCGAATATTCCGGTTGGAATGGTTAAGATAATGGCAAACGGAAGAATATAACTTTCGTATTGAGCTGCTAACAGGAAATAAACAAATAAAATACTTAACAAGAATATGAAAGTGGTTTGTCCACCAGTTTTGATCTCTTCACGGGTGATTCCTGTCCACTCATAACCGTAACCTCTCGGAAGTGATTGTTTAGCAACTTCTTCTACGGCTTTAATAGCGTCCCCGGTACTATATCCCGGTTTTGGAGTACCATTAATAGTTACCGCATTAAATAAGTTGTTTCTTGTTACAGTTTCCGGACCGAAGGTTCTTTTTAAGGTCACCAAGGTTTTAGCAGGAACCATTTCTCCTGATTTGTTTTTCACATAAATTCCTTCCAAAGAATTAATATCCGTACGGTAAGGAATATCCGCCTGAGCCATTACCCTGTAGTATTTTCCGAATCTGTTGAAATCTGAAACAAAGCTACTTCCGTAATAAATCTGCATGGTTTGCATTAATTCCGTTACAGAAACACCTAATTGATTGGCTTTATCTGTATCTACATCAATGGTGTATTGCGGGTTTCCTGCTGCATACGTGGTAAATGCAAATGCAATTTCCGGTCTCTTCATCAATTCACCAATGAATTGTTGAGTGGTTGTTCCCAATTGTTCAAAAGAACCGTTGGTTTTATCCTGTAACATAAATTCAAAACCGGAAACGTTACCAAATCCCTGAATGGTAGGGAAGTTGAAGAAGAAAGCATTGGCATCTTTTACCTGACTTACTTTTCCTGTTAATGCAGCAGCAATCTGATCCGGATCTTTCATATCTCCACGCTTGTCATAATCTTTAAGTTTGATGAAACCTGCAGAATAAGGGGAAGCATTAGCATTACTGATAAAGTTCATTCCATCAGCTACCCAAAGGTGATTGGTTGCTTTCTCGCCGTTAATAATTTTGTCAATCTGTGCAGTTGCGTTATGTGTTCTTTCTAATGAACTTCCCGGAGGAGTATTCACTGCATATAATACAAATCCCTGGTCTTCCGTCGGAATAAATCCTGAAGGAGCCTTTTTAATCATAAAAATACTAGCGGCAGTAATTACAACAAGGCCTCCAATAGCTACCCATTTGTTTTTGATTAAAAACTTAAGGCTGTAAATATATTTTTTGGTCATGTTGTTGAAGCTGGCATTAAATGCATTGAAAAATCTCGCTCCAAAACCTTTTTTCTGACCATGCTCACCGTGTTCTCCCTGAGGATCATTTAGGAATAAGGCACATAATGCCGGGCTTAATGTCAATGCATTCACCGCAGAAATCATAATAGCAATCGCCAGTGTAAAAGCAAATTGTCTGTAGAAGACCCCTGCAGGTCCTTGCATAAACCCAACCGGAATAAATACGGCACACATTACCAACGTAATTGAAATAATGGCTCCTGAGATTTCACTCATTGAGTTCATGGTGGCATGTTCCACAGGCATTCCTGTCTGTTCCATTTTGGAATGGACGGCTTCAACCACTACAATGGCATCATCTACTACAATACCAATGGCCAGTACCAATGCAAATAAAGTAAGCATGTTAATACTGAAACCAAATAATTGCAGGAAGAAGAATGTTCCGATAATCGCTACAGGTACTGCAATCGCAGGAATTAAAGTAGATCTGAAATCCTGAAGGAAGATAAATACTACAATAAATACCAAAATGAAAGCGATTACTAAGGTTTCCACTACCTGATGAATAGAAGCATCAAGGAAATCTTTAGAATTATACATGATAATCGGCTTCACCCCTTTAGGGAGGGTAGTGCTGAACTGGTCTACCTGCTTTTCAATCTCAGTCAGGATCTCATTGGCATTGGAACCTGCTGTTTGTAAAATGGCAAATCCTGCAACCGGTTTTCCGTCTACTCTGTTTGTTGCTGTATAGGTATAAGAACCAAACTCTACTCTTGCAACATCTTTTAATCTTAGGAATGACCCATCACTATTTGCTTTAATGGCAATGCTTTCATAATCTTCACCTTTGTTCAGCTTCCCTTTATATTTAAGGATATATTCGTACGTTTCCTTACTTCCCTGCCCAAGACGTCCCGGAGCAGCTTCAAGATTGTGATCTTTAATAGCATTCAAAACTTCCTGTGGAGAAAGGTTGTTGGCAGCCAGTCTATCCGGTTTCAGCCAGATTCTCATGGAATAATCTCTTGTTCCGAAAACCTGAGCCTGTGCAACCCCGGGAATACGCTGGATCTGTGGAATCACGTTGATCTTAAGGTAATTCTGTAAGAAAAGTTCATCATATTGTTTTGGATCATCACTGGATAATCCCATAAACATGATCATACTGTTTTGAACTTTCTGTGTGGAAATTCCGGCTTGTACCACTTCCTGAGGAAGTTGGCTCATTGCTTTGGATACACGGTTTTGTACGTTTACGGCGGCATTATCAGGATCAGATCCCTGCTTAAAGAAAACGCTTAGCGTCATGGTACCGTCGTTGCTGGAGTTGGAAGTCATGTAGGTCATGTTCTCAACCCCGTTTACCGCTTCCTCAATAGGAGTCGCCACAGAACGGGCCACTACTTCAGCATTCGCTCCCGGATAAAAAGCCGTTACCTGAACACTTGGTGGGGCAATATCCGGAAAGAGAGCAATAGGCAAATTAAAGAGAGATAAGGCTCCCAATAATAAGAGTATGATGGAGATGACCGTTGAAAGTACCGGTCTTTCTATAAATTGTTTTAACATAAGAAGTTTATTTTTTTAAGTCTTCCGTTTCAGAATATTTACAAAGGTTTTGCTCTCAATAAACTGTCTGAGGAAATAACTTTAGGGTTGATAGAAACACCATCTTTCAGATTTCCGATTCCTGTGTAGACAATTTTTTCTCCCGGTGAAAGCCCTTCAGAGATAAAGTAGTAACTGTCTGTTTTTCCAGAAATTTTGATAGGTTTTCCGGTTACTTTCTTATTCTTATCCATGACATATACATACGTTTTATCCTGAATTTCGAAAGTTGATTCCTGTGGAATAACCACTGCATTGGATATCAGTTGTGGCATGCGTATTCTTCCTGTATTTCCGGTTCTCAGTGCTCCGCTGGTGTTAGGGAAAACAGCTCGTACACTGATGGCTCCTGTTGTTTTATCAAACTGTCCGTCTACAATACTTAGTCTTCCTTTTTCAGGATAAGTACTGTTGTCTGCAATAACCAGGTCTACCATTGGCATATTTTTAAGCTTTTCTTCTAAAGTAGCTCCCGGATATTTATTTTGGAAAGCAATAAAATCAAGTTCACTTAAAGAGAAATACGCATAAATTTCGCTGATGTCTGATAATAAAGTCAATGGATTAGGATCTGTTCTTGAGATTAGGCTTCCTTTTTTGAAAGGGATTCTTCCTATATATCCGCTTACCGGTGCAGTAATGGTTGTAAATCCTACATTAATTCTGGCGCTTCCTACAGATGCTCTGGCCTGTGAAGCAGCAGCTACAGCAGCATCATAATTAGCTTTTGCTGTTTTAAGCTGTACATCAGAAACTACTTTTGCAGCTACCAATGGCTGAAGTCTGTCAACTTCCACTTTTGCCTTTTGTATATTGGCATTGGCAGCCTGAAGATTGGCCTGAGCCATATTCATCTGTTCGCCATAACTTCTTGAATCTATCTTAAATAAAGGCTGTCCGGCTCTTACATAAGCGCCTTCCTCTACATAAATTCTATCAAGATATCCATCAACCTGAGATCTGATTTCCACATTATTTTTTCCTTCCAAAGCAGTCGGAAACTCTTGATAAGTGGTAGCAGGAGAGGTGATAACGGTATAAACCGGAAGTTCAGGAGCTGGTGGTGCATTATTAGATCCTTCTGCAGCTTTGGTGCAGCTCTGTAAAAGAATTATACTTGAAATAAGTACAATAAACCTTGTTTTTCCAGGTATTTTCATTGTTAGTTTAATTTTTTTAATGAAGTGTGAGATTTAAGTAATGTTTTTCTTTAATAAATGCTGTTCTTTTTCCTAACAGTGTTAATAATTAGTTCAAAAAAAATTACAGAATTTTTAATGTCCGATCAGATCGATTGTTTCCATAATTGAAAAATGTTTTTAATGTATTTAAGTATATGAAGATGTGAGGTGTAATGTGTGTTAATTTTGCTAACGGTGTTAATTTTAAAAGAAAAATAAGTACCTTCAACAATTCAACAAAGTAGAGTTTTGCATAAATAGTTTTTGTTTTTAATCAGGAATCAACAGTTGAATGCTATTAATTCAGTGTTAAATTTCCTAACGGTGTTAATTTTAGTTCAAAAAAATATTATAAAGACTTAATAAAAGATGAAACAGTTTCATCTAAAGTCGATTTATTCATCGTAGACGGAATATCACCTGTACGCATCATCATAATGGAAATCATTCCATGTACTGCTGAAAACAGGGCATGAGACATATGACATGCATTATCTGTATTCGAACCGTTTTTCTCAATAATGTTATAAGTACATTCGTAAATAAGTTCCTGGAATGAGGAAAACTCCTTTTTCATCTGCCCTTTTCCACAACACTGCATTCCCAGACCAAACATCAGTTGGTAATATTCCTTATTATTAAAAGCGAAGCTCCAATAAGCATCTACAACAGCAACAAGCTGTTCTTCAGGAGTGTCAAATTTTTGTTGTGCTTTTAATAATTCTATATGTAATTTATGGAAGCCATCTAATGAAATTTCAAATAGAATAGCATCCTTGTTTTCGAAATAATCATACACCACCGGTGCGCTGTACTCAATAGCGTCTGCTATCTTGCGCATGGAAAGTGATGCCCAGCCTTCAGATTTAGCCAAAGTGAATGCCGCCTGCAAAATACTTGCACGGATGGATTCTTTTTCTCTTTGACGACGTTCATGTAAGCCCATGATATTCTTTTCTAACAGTGTTAGCAAAACTACAAACTTTTAAAGATAACTTCCAAACGTTATTTTCATTTTTGTTAAAAAAGAAGGTTAAAAAATTTTTCTTTAAACTGGAAGAGTGGGAGCTGGAAGTAGTTTAAGTGCATAATCTGTAAATTATTGTAAAAACTAATAAAGTATATAGCTTTACTCAATAAATATATCGGGAAGAATAACTTCGGTCTTCCAGCTTCCATCTTCCTTACCATATAACGAAAGAAATTTCTATCTTTGTGAAACTAAAGAAAAAGGATATGAATACTCCCTCCAATATGTTGGCATTAGGTACAAAAGCTCCATTTTTTGAGCTTCCAAACCCGTCAAAAACGAATGAACTTCAGTCTTTAGAAGAACTGAAAGGAGAAAAAGGAACATTGGTTATCTTCATGTGCAACCACTGTCCGTTTGTTCTTCATGTAATTGATAAGATTAATGAGTTATATGAAGACTACAATGAAAAAGGAATTGAATTCATCGCGATCAATGCTAATGATATTGAAAAATATCCGGATGATTCTCCTGAAAAAATGATTGAATTCCAGATCGAAAGAAGATTTGATTTTCCTTATTTATTTGACGAGAGCCAGGCTATTGCAAAAGCTTATGAAGCGGCTTGTACTCCTGATTTCTATTTCTTTGATGATAAATTGGATCTTGTATACCGAGGTCAGATGGATGAATCAAGACCTGGGAATAATAAGGATGTCACTGGAGAGGATTTGATTATTGCTTTTGAAAATCTTTTAGCTGGGGAACCACAGGAAGAAATTCAGAGACCAAGTATGGGATGCAATATTAAATGGAAATAATGAATTGCTGGTTGCTGGTTATTTAGTTGCCGGCTCTTACTTGTATAATAAGGCTGTTCTTTTTAGGACAGTTTTTTTATTTTCTACAGATTGCTCAGATTTCAGGGATTATTTTTCTCGCATTTAGGAGATTACGCAGATTTTCTTAACTGAAATAATTTTATTAATGTTTTGCCACACAAACGTCTGCGAAATTCGCGTAATCTGCGTGAGATTTAAGATAAAGTTGTTTGAATTCTTATGGATTGGCAAATACAGCCTTAGTTTATCCATCCACTTAGTCATTCTGCAGGAATCTAAATATAGTATATAAAAAAATTAACTTGGTCTCATTACACATTCACTTTATTATGCGCATAATCCTTAATAAATTCTGAAGGAGTTTTTCCTGTATACTTCTTAAACATCCTGTTGAAATAAGTCACATTATTAAAACCACAGCTATAACTACATTCAGAAATAGATTTATCCTGAGCCATCAGCAAACAAGCCTTATTGATCCGATATCGATTCACGAATTCTGTAAAGGTAATCTGGGTTGCCTTTTTAAAGAAATTACAAAAAGCTGGTAGTGTGAGATTGGCGAGCTTTGCAACGTCTTCGATATTAATTTCCTTGTCGTAATGATGTTCTACGTAAGTGAAAATGTTTTCAAGACGGGATTTATTTTTTGAGATGATCGTGTAGGGCATGATTTCCTTATTTAAAAGGTCATAATCTTTACACTTTGACAATTCGAAAAGAATTTCAAGCAACAACAGATATCTTTTATAGCCTTCCGATTCCAGCATCAGCTTTAATTTCGGAAGTAGGGCCTTTTTTACTTTGTGATGAAAATGAATCCCGTATTTTGAAAGCTCAAGCAGATTTTTGATGGATCTGGCTTCCACTTCCTGCTGGGGAAACTGGAGAATCTCTTCCTTGAACTGAAGGACAATTTCTTCATGCGGATCAATAGAATTCAACCCAAATCCTGAATGGGGAATATTGGAACCTATTAAAACGAGATCACCATGAGTATAATTGCTTTTATGATACCCAACATGACGGGTTCCGCTCCCGGAAATGACACACACCAATTCAATTTCGGGATGATAATGGTATTCCCATTTGAATTCTGAAATAGGGGAGTTATTATGAATCGTACGAAATGAGCTTTTCTCATTGGGAATTACTCTTTCAAAAGTAACTTTCATTTAATTAATCATATTTAATCATTAAAAATACTAATTATATTAATATTGTTCAAATATTGATTTATTGTGTTAAATTATTGTGAACAGAAATGCTTCTATCTTAGCCGCAAAGAAATAACCTGAATGAAAAACTTCAACATCAAGGCGGTTCTGTTTTTGAACTATTTTGTTTTCGCAATTCTTCTGAATTCTGTAGGAACTGTTATTTTGCAGGTTCAGCAGAACTTTGGAATTTCGAAATCATCTGCCAGTATATTGGAAGGATTTAAAGATCTTCCGATTGCTATTTGTTCCTTCATTCTGGCATCCTTTCTTCCTAAAATCGGAATCAAAAATTCAATGCTGATTGCGTTGTTTTTGGTAAGTGGTATGTGCTTTGTGATGCCGTTTACCAATGATTTTTGGTTCTTTAAATTATTATTTGCCATTGTAGGGGTTTCCTTTGCACTGATTAAAATTTCTGTTTTCACCTCTATTGGTTTGGTGACAGAAACAGATAAAGAACATTCAAGTTTTATGGGCTTTCTGGAAGGCTTTTTCATGATTGGGGTATTGGCCGGAAATGTTTTGTTCAGCTTATATATTGACGATCATAATCCGAAATCTACGCATTGGCTGAATGTATATTGGATTTTAGGAGCTCTTTCCTCGCTGTCTTTTTTGTTTTTATTCTTTTCTAAATTAAATGAAAATGCTGCGAAAAGTGAGAAAACCGATTGGCTGGGAGATCTGAAAAACAGTGCAAGCCTGTTCAGTTACAAAAAAGTATTGTGCTTTTTAGTATGTGCATTCCTTTTTGTATTGGTGGAGCAGAGTTTCCAAACATGGACACCCACATTTTATAAAGAAATTTTAAAAGTTCCTACTTCCATGAGTATTCAGGCTGGAGCTGTTTTAGCCGGAGCTTTTGCATTAGGAAGGTTTTTATCCGGATTTTTTTCCAGAAAAATCAGTTGGATTTATGTGGTTTCATTCTGTGTGATTGGATTTGCAGTAAGCTTACTTTTGGTACTTCCATTAACTCACAATATTCATATTGACACGGACACAAATTGGTTGAATGCTCCGCTTGTAGTATATCTGTTTCCATTAATGGGAGGTTTGTTAGCCCCAATTTATCCGAGCATTAACTCAGTAATATTGGCTTCCATTCCTAAATATTTACACAGCGCAATGTCCGGACTGATTGTGGTTTTTTCTGCGATTGGAGGAACCATAGGTTCAATCATTACAGGTTTTGTATTTCAGGAATTCAGTGGTCAACAGGCATTTTACCTTTCTCTGATTCCCCTTTCGCTGTTAATCACTTCAGCCATTTTTATGAATAAATTAAAAATTAACCCTAAAAAATAACCATGAGTAATCAGCTTTATATTAAAGAAATTCAGGTCCTTTTCGATGCAGTACAGAAATCAGAGATTTTTGAAGATCAGAAAATGATGACGGATGCAGTTCCTTTATTTCCGATTGCAGAGATTAATGCAAAATACGAGCAGGAGAAAGATTCTGCTGGTTTTGATCTGAAACATTTTGTGATGACTCATTTTGATTTTTTAGGAGCTAAAATTTCTGTTCGGAGAGAAGATCATCTTCCCATTGAGCAGCATATAGAAAAGTTATGGGATGAACTGACGCGTACTGCTTATGAAGAAAAAGGAACACTTTTGAAATTACCAAAGCCTTATATCGTTCCGGGTGGGCGTTTCAATGAGTTTTTTTATTGGGACAGCTATTTTATCATGCTGGGGCTGCAGGTTTCAGGGAGAGTGGAAATGATGGAAAATATTGTGGAAAACTGTTCCTATTTGATTCAGAATGTTGGATTTGTTCCCAATGCGAGCAGAACCCATTTTTTAAGCCGTTCACAGCCACCTTATTTCTCATTGATGCTGGAACTTCTTGCAGAGACAAAGAATGATGAAGCTATTTATTCAAAATATCATGATACTTTGGAAAAGGAATATGCTTTCTGGATGAATGGGGAAGAGAAAACAGAAAGTGGTTCAGGTTTCAGAAGAGTCGTGAAAACCCAGGATGGAGATCTCCTGAACAGATATTATGATGCGGAAAATGAACCTCGCCCAGAAAGCTATCTAATCGATATTGAAGATCAGGAGAATGCTTCAGGAAAAGAATTTTACAGAAATATAAGAAGCGCCTGTGAATCCGGCTGGGATTTTTCCAGCAGGTGGTTTGCAGACGGAGAACATATTCAGACGATAGAAACCCTGAATCTTGCTGAGGTTGATTTAAACTGTCTTTTATGGCATTTGGAAACTACATTGGCAAAATCATCAGCATTTCAGAATCTGAAAGACAAAGAAAATTATTTTACTGAAAGAGCAGCAAAGCGAAGACATATGATTAATAAATACTTCTGGGATGAAAAGACGAAGATTTACAGAGATTATCATATTAAAAAAAACACAAAAACACTGTCTGAACATATTGCTGCTCTTTACCCTTTATTCCTTGGAATGGCAGATCAGGATCAGGCTAAAGCAGTAGCTGAAACTATTTCTGAAAAGTTTTTATATCCGGGAGGGTTGGTTACCACTACCCAAAAAACTGGACAACAATGGGATTTACCAAATGCCTGGGCACCTTACCAATGGCTTGGCTTTAAAGCAATGAAAAATTATGGCTTTAATGAACTGGCTGAAACAATTAAAAATAACTGGTGTTTCAATGTAGAAAGAGTCTACAAGAATACAGGAAAACTGATGGAAAAATACAATGCATTAGATACGGAAACAATAGCAGGAGGCGGAGAATATCCCAATCAGGATGGATTCGGTTGGACGAATGGTGTGTATTTAAAACTACAACAAAACTGAAACTAACAATAAAAAATAGGGCTATGAAAAAAAAATCAATCTTTTTAATCGCCGCAACAGCTACGTTATATTTTAATAATGCTTATGCACAGGAAACTTCACAAGATTCTGTGAAAGTTTCTTCTATCGATCAGGTTGTCATTACCGGGAACTCCAATCCTAAGAAAAAAATAGAATCCAGTACTGCTATTTCAACATTCAGTGCCAAGGAGATTCAAAAGCAGAACCCCATCAGTGCTGCTGCTTTGCTTCAGAGAGTTCCGGGGTTTGCCGTAGAAACTTCAGGAGGTGAAGTAGGGAACAACCTTTTTGCAAGAGGGATTCCGTCTGCAGGAGCTTACGAGTTTGTGCAGGTTCAGGAAGATGGTCTTCCGGTTTTTGAAGATGGCGCACTCCAATTTGCTAATGCAGATAATTTTTTCCGTGTAGATAATACTGTAAGCCGTCTGGAAGCTCTAAGAGGAGGTTCCGGGTCTATTTATGCCAATAATTCTCCGGGAGGATTAATCAACTTTATTTCAAAAGAAGGAACCAATGATTTTAAAGGAAGTGCAAAACTGGAAACCAGTACTTATGGATTGATCCGTACAGATCTTAATGTGGGGGGCGCTTTGGTGAAAGATAAATTATTTTTCAATATTGGTGGTTTCTACAGATCAGATGACGGGATCCGTAAAACAGGATTCAAAGCTAATAACGGAGGACAGATCAGAATGAATCTGAAATATGTATTTGATAAAGGCTATGTTAAAGTTTATTATAAAAAGCTGGATGACAGAAATACGTTCTTCCTTCCGATTCCTTTAACGCAAGATGGTGATAAACTGAAAGGATTTGCAGGTTTTGATCCCAATTACGGAACTTACAGTTACAGAGCCATCAGCCAGTTAAATATTCCACAAGCCGGTGGTGGTTTTTTCAGCAGAAATCTGGAAGATGGTATTCATCCTAAAGTAGATGTATTGGGTGCTGAATTTAAGTACGATCTGGGTGGAAACTTCAGTGTTTTAAATAAGACCAGATATACTAATATTGATATGAACTATACGGGAATTTTCCCGGCAGGAGCCCCTCAAACAGGTGCTGATTTTGCTACAAAGGATATGGGAATGACTAACTATCAGTACTCGATGGTAAGCAGTGGAGCAATGGTAGCCCCTCAGTTTGTTCAAAAATTAGGATTCTGGGCTATAGATAAACAAATGAATAATTTTGTGAATGATCTACAGTTCAATTATAAATTCGATAAAGGAAATGTAACGGCAGGATTTTATAAATCAAACTGGAAGTCTCATCAATACTGGAACTGGAGCAATATTTTAGCAACAGCAACAGATAGACCTGAACTGCTAAACCTGGTAGATCCTTCTCTTAGTCCAAGCAGTGTAGGATATTCTAAAACCTATAATGGAGTTTTAAACATGTCTAGTTTACTTAGAGATTCGCAGATTCAGGGAAGCTTAAATGATCTTTATTTAAATCTGGATTATAATGTAACCGATGCATTAAGCTTTAATGGAGGAATCCGTTACAGCCGTGATTATTACAGAGGATATAAAGTCAATACCACGACAGCCAATCTTAATAATTCAGGTTTAACGGTTGACGGAACTCATGGTTTTGATACCACAACAGCCGATGATAATATGAATGTTCTGGGGAATCAGTTTACCTATTGGTACTATGATATTAATAAAGTTTCCTATACATTAGCTTCCAATTATAAGATCAATCGTGAAAATGCGGTGTATGCCCGTTTTTCTCACGGTTTCAGATCTCCGAATGAAGAAGCGTATTACAATAATATCGGAAATATGAGTGTTGTAAAACCTGTACTCACGAATCAATTGGAAGTGGGATATAAGTATTATTCCCGTACTTTCGATATTGCAGTGATTCCTTTCTATTCTGCACTTAAAAATCTTTCGTTTACTGATGTTTATTCAGATGGAACTTCAGAAAATAAATTTGCCAATACTACCAATTTTGGAGTAGAAATTGAAGGATATGCCAGATTATTCAATAATATCTTTGAAGTTACTTTCAACGGAACCATTCAGAATCCAAAATATAAAGATTTTACAGGAAGAAATGCTGATGGTACTACCTTCGATTATAGCGGAAATGTAGTAAGAAGAATTCCTAAATTTTATTTCAATATTTCTCCAGCAGTAAATATCACCAAAGAATGGAGAGCGTATGTAAGCATGAATTATTATGGAAAGCGTTTCCAGAATGAAGGAAATACAGATGATAATATTTTACCTTCTTTCACTGAATTTGGAGCAGGAATGTCTTATCAGTTAGGAAAAATTCGTTTTGCGGTTGATGGAACCAATATCTTTAATACCATCGGCATTACAGAAGGAGATCCAAGATCCCAAACCTCAACAGGTTCTACCATCAGAATGGCAAGACCTATTATGGGGGCAGCGGCCAGAGCCTCAATTACTTTAGATTTCTAAACTCTATTTCTTTATAACACGAAACCGTCAGGACCAGGTTCTGACGGTTTTTATTTTTTTACTCCCTCTTCTGATGGCGCCATTTTCCATCAAATGTACCATTAAGGAATTCTCCGTTACCCTTTGCTAAAATAGCGCAGTCAGGAATTTTTTTTGATATATCTAAAAGTCCTTCAAATGTATAATTGTTGTCCCGTATGTTAATGCAGATATTTTCCAGGAAGCAGTAAATTTCTAAATTTTTCAGAGCAACAAATTTTTTCAACCCCTCTTCATTAATTGATGTTTCATGAATTTGCAAGTCGAATAAAAAATCTAATGCTGCCAAATCCGGAATACAGTCGTTGGTAAGCTGTGAATTTTCTTTTAACCTGAGGTATTTTAAATTTTCCAGTTTTTTTAGATGCTTTATACCCTCATTGGTAATTTCAGTGTCCTGTACATCCAAATATTCAATTTTACGGCAATCTGATATATGAGCTAACCCATCATCATTGAGATTTGAACAGGAAAAACTGGCAGAGGTCAGATTAGGAAACTGATTCAGAAGGGGCAGATCATTGATATAGCTGAGTGATTGTTCCCGTTTCAGACAGAAATGTTCACTGTTGATATCATAGTAATGATTTCCTATTTTTATTGAGTTTTCCATTGAATGAATCATTAAGCAGGTTGCATCTCCAAAATTATAATTTAAAATAAGGTTCAATTCACAGCAATATCAATTTATAATCTTAAAAGTTTTATTTTTTACTTTAAAAACGGATTATACTGCTTCTCAAACCCAATGGAAGTAGGATTTCCGTGGCCAGAGAAAACCTGTGTTTCAGGATCCAATACAAACAGTTTTGTCTTAATACCGTCAATTAATTGTTCGTAATTTCCTTTGTAAAGATCTGTTCTTCCAATGCTGCCTTCAAAAAGAACATCTCCTGAGATCATAAACTTTTGATTTTCGTTATGGTAAACTACGCTGCCTGGTGAATGTCCCGGAACATGATAGATGTTGAATTTCTCACCATCCAGATCAAGTTCTTCTCCTTCGTTGATATATACAATATCTACTTTTACGGGATCTACAGGGAATCCGAATCGCATTCCACTTGCCTGAAGCATATCAAGAACTTCCTGATCTTCTTTATGCATATTTACCGGAACTTTGAACGTATCAAATGCCCATTGAAGCCCTAAAACATGGTCAATATGCGCATGGGTTAAAAGAATTTTCTGAATATTCAGTCCGTTTTCTTTGATAAAATTATCAATAGCTTTGGTTTCCTGTTCATTCATATTTCCCGGATCAATTAACCAGGCATTTTTGTTTTCGTTATAAAGTATATAGGTGTTTTCACTCGCAAAGTTGCATACGAAGCCCTGAATCTGAAGCATAATCTGAATATTTTTATTCAAAAATACGATATTATTAAGAAAATGGCTATTTTTCGTTATCTTCGTCATAATGAAAACTTTGCGAATACTCTTACTTTCCCTGGGTGGACTGGTTTATGGACAGAATATCCAAAGCATCCAGCTCTTCAACCCTCAGAC
The DNA here is from genome assembly GCF_000829375.1 of Chryseobacterium sp. StRB126. Lineage (NCBI taxonomy): Bacteria > Pseudomonadati > Bacteroidota > Flavobacteriia > Flavobacteriales > Weeksellaceae > Chryseobacterium > Chryseobacterium sp. StRB126. The sequence continues at coordinate 4,769,406 of NZ_AP014624.1, read as the reverse complement.
GAATGATGAAACGCCGGTCATTAAGTTCGGCGAACAATTGGTTTTGAGTTTTGATGATCTTACCAACGGCAGCGAGATCTACAGATATACCATTAAGCATTATGACAGAAACTGGAATGATGATAACCTGTTCTTTACAGAAATTGCCACGGGCAGTATGAACGGATTATTAGATAAGTTTCAGTATTCTTTCAATACTTTACAGGCGTATACTCATTATAAACTAACTTTTCCCAATGATAAAATACAACCGAAAATATCAGGAAACTTTGAGTTGATCGTTTATAAAGATTCTGCAGACAAACCATTATTCAAAAGACGTTTTTATCTGGTAGAAGATGCTGCTTCCCTTGGTGTTAATGTTTCAAGGATTGCAGATGCCAAGAATCCCAATATCAATCAAAGAGTAGAAATAAAGGCTCTACCGAAAGTGGGTGATCTTTCTTCCAACGTCAACTCCATGAGCTTGAATGTGATGCAGAATAACAATCCGAATATGGTGATTTCTAATCTGAAACCAAGTACGGTTTTGGGCAATCAATTGCTTTTCCAACAGATGAATCTTGTTTTCCCCGGAGACAATGAATTTTATTATTTCGATAATAAGAATATGACTATTGCTGCAGATATGGTTCGTGCAGTAGAAGTAAAAGATGATGCCAATCATACCTATTTACATCCGATATGGGCATTTCCTTTAAACTATCAGTATCAACCTGATGTAAACGGAGCATGGTATTACAGAAGGAATGACCTGGGAAGAGAAAGAGATGCTGAAAGAGAAGCAGATTATTCATGGGTATATTTTTATCTTGAATCAGATCCGGTAGATAAAGAAATTTATATTCTGGGGGGATTTAATAACTTTAAACCCAGCAAAGAAAACCAAATGCAGTATGATGCAGCAACGAAGCAGTATGTTGCCAAATTATTCCTAAAGCAAGGATTTTATAATTATGTTCTGGCAACAAAACAAGGAGATGCACCTTTAGATTTCGGAGAAGTGAATGGTAATTTCTGGCAGACAGAAAATCTTTATCAGGCATTTCTTTACTATGCTCCTTTCGGCCGTAACTATGATGGTTTGATAGGGTATGGGGAATTTAGAACTCCAGTTAGAAAATAAGATTATACCTTTATTTTAAATATTCAAAGGCTGTCTCCATTGAGATAGCCTTATTTTTTTAACAAACCTTCTGAATCAAAATAATTTTACTCAATAAAATGATTTGTATGGTGAAAATAATAATTCAAAAAACATTGATTTTTGCGAATTTAATTCGTGTAAAATTTTCATAATAATAAAATTATTTTTAATTATTTCTCTTTGTTTTAAAATCATTATTATGGTTTGTTTATCGATTTATATTTTCAATTGAATTTTAAATAAATAATATATCATTTTATTGTGAAAAGTTTATATATTCGTTTCACACTTAACAAATATTATTTATGAAAGCAAAATTTATTCTAGCAGCGAGCATTGCAGCCTGCTCATTCGCGTTCGGACAAAATACTCCGTCAAAAGTAATTCCTGGTAAAAGTGGATTACACGCGGAATTCTTGAGATTTGAAAAAGACGGACCTGCTTTTCAGGGAAGTCCTGTTTTATTTGATGAAAAATCTGAGAGACTTTCACCGGGACAAGCCCGTAAATTAGGACTTGAAACCGATAAGCTAGGCTTTGAAACCCATAGATTTCAACAGACCGTAAATGATATTCCCGTAGAGTATGGAGTAATGGCCGTACAGACTAAAGACGGTAAAATTGTTGGGCAATCCGGAAAATGGGTGCTTAAAGTTCCTTCAGGAGTTGAAAAAAAATCCAATATTTCTGAAAAAATTGCCTTACAAAATGCTTTAAATTTTGTAGGAGCTGAACAATATAAATGGCAAAATAAAGAAGAGGAAGACTTTATTAAAAAAGAATCTAAAGATAATAATGCCAGTTTTGTTCCTAAAGGTGAGCTTGTCTACTATTCAGATCCGACAGATGAAACGCTTAAGGACCTGAAGTTAGCTTATAAATTTGATGTTTATGCAGAGAAGCCTCTAAGCAGACAATATGTGTTTGTAGATGCAAAGAATGGAAAAGTTCTGGGAATGGATGCCATCATTCACGAAGTAAATACTCCGGGAGCAGCTACTACCGTTTATAGTGGAAGCAGAAATATAATGGCTGATTCTTATGGTGGAAGTTACAGATTAAGAGAAACAGGAAGAAATGGGGGAACAGCAGTGGAAACCTATAACCTTCAAAAAACAATTAATTTTTCGTCAGCTGTTGATTTTACAGATACCGATAATGTTTGGAATAATGTAAACACCAATAAAGATCAATATGCTACTGATGCTCATTGGGGAGCCGAAATGACATTGGATTACTACTTCACGAAATTCGGAAGAAAAAGTATTGATAACAATCACTTTGCAATAAAATCTTATGTTCATTACGGAAATAATATTTTTAACGCCTATTGGGATGGCTCAAGAATGCTTTATGGTGATGGAAGCTCTACAACAAACGGGGGGAAACCTTTAACAGCCATTGATGTTTGTGGGCATGAAATTACCCACGGGATGACTTCTAAGACTGCAAACCTTGTTTATCAAAGAGAACCGGGAGCATTGAATGAAGGCTTCTCAGACATCTTTGGAAATACCATAGAACGTTGGGCAAGACCTACACAGGCAAGCTGGACATTGGGAGAGGATTTCAGTTATGTTATTCGTGATATGTCAAACCCTAATGCTTACCGTCAGCCGGATACTTATCAAGGAACCTATTGGAAAGTTGCGACTACTTCAGGTTGTGCAAGTCCTAGTCAGGCCAATGATTATTGTGGTGTTCATACCAATTCAGGAGTTTTAAATTTCTGGTATTATTTATTGGTAACAGGAGGAACCGGAACCAACGATAATGGTTTTGCTTATAATGTTTCCGGAATAGGATTGGATAAAGCTGGGGCGATTGCCTACAGAACACTGACGACTTATCTTACTTCTACTTCCACTTATGCGAATGCAAGAACATATTCTTTACAGGCTGCAACAGATCTTTATGGTGCCGGAAGTAATGAAGTAACACAGGTTACCAATGCATGGAATGCAGTAGGAGTGGGCGGAGGAACTTCTGCAGCAGGACTTATTGCCGCAGCTGCTAATGAGTCTCCTTATACTATCAGTCCAAATCCAGCAACAGACAGGTTTACTGTAGTGTTTAATGGGAAAGCAGGTAAAGGAACTGTAGAATTGGTAAATCTAACGGGAAGAAGAGAACTTTCAGAGAAAGTTAATCTTACTGATGGTGCAAATAGAGTAGAAATACAGTTGCCATCCAATATACTTCCTGGAGTTTATATTGTAACCGTAAACGGGCAGAAAGCCGGAAACTTAATTAAAAAATAAACATACTTTAATATATTTCAAGAGAAAGGCCACAGAAATTTTTCTGTGGCCTTTTGTATATTTTGTCTTAATCATTTTATACCAGATAAAAATCATTCAGTTTCTCTTCGCAAAGTGTTTTTACTACTTCAATCCACCGGTCTTCATCATTCAGACACGGGATATAGTTGAAACTTTCTCCACCGCCATGCATGAACTGCTCTTTTCCTTCCTCTGAAATTTCTTCCAGTGTTTCAAGGCAGTCTGATACGAAAGCAGGACAAACCACTACAAGATTTTTAACTCCTTTTTTAGGAATGGTTTCCAGAGTTTCATCCGTGTAAGGTTCAATCCATTTGTCTTTTCCTAATCTGGATTGGAAGGATACAATTACCTTTTCCTTTGGAAGTCCTATTTTAGCGATGACAGCCTCGGTGGTTTTATAACACTGATGTCTATAACAATAGGCATTATGAGTATCTACCTGACTGTTGATACAATTGGCATCATCAATTTTACAAGTGTTGGAAGGATCCGTTTTGTACAAATGTCTTTCCGGAACTCCATGATAAGAAAACTGAAGGGCATCAAAATTTTCAGGAAGTTTTTCCTTAATACTTTCCGCAAGACAGTTAATGTAAATATCCCTGTTATAGAAAGGTTGAATATAATTGATCTTTACTTTTGGAAATTTCTTCTTTCTTACGTCTTCCGCTTTTTCAATAACGGTTTCTGTAGTACTCATTGCATATTGTGGGTACAAAGGAAAGAGAACAATTTCAGAAATCCCCTGATCTACCAGTTTCTGAATTCCGGTTTCAATACTGGGTTCAGCATATCTCATCCCGATTTCTACAGGTACATCTACCAGTTTTTGAAGCTTTTTCTGAATCTTTTCAGTAATGACGACCAACGGTGAACCCTCATCCGTCCATACCGTTTTATAGGCTTCTGCAGATTTGGCAGGTCTTGTTTTCAGAATAATACCCTGAACAAGAAGTGCCCGAAAGATCCAACGGTAATCAATTACCCTTTCGTCCATCAAAAATTCATCGAGATATTCCTTTACATCATTTACAGCCGTAGATCTTGGTGATCCAAGGTTGACCAGTAAAATTCCTTTTTTATTCAATTTTTTTATTTTAATGATGAAACAGATTGTTCAAAATCCGTTACCAATTCTAATACGTTAGCAAAGGTATTATTTTCAACTGAGCCATCAGACTCAAACTTACCCTTTATTGCCTTGATTAAAAGCTGATGTTTATCATCAATGACGGCGCCAAGGGTTTTTAAAATCAATAATAATTCTTCATGACCTTTCTCTCCACTGGCAGATCCTGTAATGAATGCAACCGGTTTGTCCAGAAAGACGTTCGTAGACACACACCATTCCAACAAATTTTTTAATCTGCTCGGAATACTAAAAATATATTCCGGAGTAGAAATAATAACTCCTGCCGAATTATTAATATATTCTCTGATCTTTACAATCTCCTCAGGAGTGTCAACATCAGTTAATGAAGTGTCAAAATGAGGAAGAACCGAAAGATCATCATACATCTGGAAATGAATGTTGGGATTTTTTTCCAATATCAGCTCCATTAGTTTCTGATTACTGGAATTCTTAGTAGCACTTCCAATAATGATGAGTATTTTTTTTGTGGTGGTCATGAAATATTAATTATCCGTTTACAGCTTCCACTCTTTCTACAAGATCAGGAACGAATTGTTTTAAAATATTTTCAATTCCGTTCTTCAAAGTAGCCGTAGAACTTGGGCATCCTGAACAAGCTCCCTGTAAAAGCATTTTAGCTGTTTTGGTGGATTCATCATATTCCATTAGAGAAATTTTCCCACCATCATTTTCCACAGCCGGAGCTACATATTCATTTAGAATGTCAGAAATTTTCTGCTCATCGTCAGTATAATCTCTGTTGATAATCTTTTCTACAGGATTTTCGTGCTTCTGAGGTTCTATTTTAGAAATTTCACCCCCATTTTGAAGATAATCTGCAATAAGAGCACGAACGGTAATCATTACCTCATGCCATTCAACAGAATGGTTCTTTGTAACAGCCACGAAATTATCAGAAATGAAAACCTCTGTTGCAAACTCGAACTCATTGAAGATAGCAGCTGCTAAAGGAACTTCTTCTGCAGCTTCTTTTGATTTTACTTCTACAAATCCTTCCATAAGCAGTTTGCTGGAAACAAACTTCATTACATTAGGGTTTGGAGTCATTTCAGAATAAATCTGATACATTTCTTTTTTCTTCTGAAGATAGATTCTTGGGTTGGCCAGTAATTCGTCTTCAATTACATTTTTCAGGCTTTCAGCAACATGTTCCCATTCAATAGTATCTTGTTTTGCTACAGCTACAAAATTAGCAGTAATGAAAATTCTTTCTACAAACGGATAATTGAAAAGCTCCTGTGCTAAAGGAATTTCTGAAACATCTGAAGTTCTATCCAACTCCAAAGACCCTGGAATCAAGTTGTAATCTGCAACAAATTTCATCACTTTCGGGTTTTCAGTTGGTTCTATAAGTACGGTACGCATTTTTTCGTTAAATTTGAGATACAAAAATACGCATTAGAAGTTAGAAGCTGGAAATTGAGAGTTAGATTTTTGCTATCACTGTAATTTAGAAGTTAGATGCTAAAAATCAGAATGTAGGAAATAATGATTTTCAAAGAAGCTTATTTTCAAATTTTCAAATTAAAACTATGGCACTTGTAAAAGAACTTTTAGGGAAAATACCACAGATTGGAGAGAACACATTCTTAGCTGAAACAGCTACTATTATTGGAGATGTTACTATGGGAAAAGATTGCAGCGTTTGGTATAATGCAGTAATCCGAGGTGATGTTCATTATATTAAAATGGGAGATAAGGTAAACGTTCAGGATAATGCGATGTTACATTGTACTTATCAGAAACACCCACTAAATATCGGAAATAATGTTTCCATTGGCCACAATGCCATTGTTCACGGATGTACCATCAAAGATAATGTACTGATTGGAATGGGAGCTATCGTGATGGATGACTGTCTGGTTGAAGAAAATTCAATTGTAGGAGCAGGTTCCGTAGTCACGCAGGGAACACATATTAAATCCGGAGAAGTCTGGGGTGGAGTTCCTGCTAAAAAGATTAAGGATATCAATGCTCAGTTATTGGAAGGTGAAGTAAACAGAATTGCAGATAATTATGTGAAATATTCATCTTGGTATAAGGAGAATGTGAAAGATTACGAATTGTAGTTTGAAAGGGTATCTCGTGTTTTCAGTATATGCATTTAAAGTTTTTAGTTGAAGAGTGTGTCTCTTATCTCTAATCTTTAAATCTCAAGTCTGAACTCTAGTATATAAAAACAAAAGCTCTGTCTTCCGACGGAGCTTTGTATATCAAGTCTTAGGATTGATTTGATATAGAACCTTTGCTTTATTTTTTTATTTTGAGTCTGGTGTAATCAGTCTTGCCTCTCCTTTGATGCATTTAACATAGGCAGGAGGTGTAATCACCATGCAATCAGACATGATATTATATTTTTCGTTAAAAACCCTTACTCTATCCGTATATTCATTAATTCTTGGAAGAATTGAAGTCTCAATTTTTTTAGGATATGCGATGTATTGCTGAGGTCCGCCACAGGATTTTACTCCCATAGGAGCAAATGTCCAGTCACTGCCATTCGTACACTCTTCCCCTTTAGCTTCAGATTCAATGGAAGCTTTTAGTTTATCCAGCTGTGCCTGATCATATTTTTGGCTGTCTTCATCAACAGGTCTGTAGGCAATATCAATGGGAAGATTGGTGTCAAGGTTCTTCGTAGAATTACAGGAAACAAGGGTTAGTGTAGTACATAATACTATGACCGGAATATGCAGGAAAATTTTTTTCACAATAGACTTTTTTCTTTTTAAGAATTTTCAAAACTTATGCCAAGGTAAGAAAATCAAATTCATTTCCGTATTTTTGACAACGATGAACAATCATTTTTTTGACTTAATAGAGTACACCAATAGAAGTGTTTTTCTGACTGGGAAAGCCGGAACGGGAAAAACAACGTTTCTTAATGATTTTGTAAGACGAACAAAGAAAAAGCATATTGTTATTGCTCCCACCGGGATCGCAGCAATTAATGCGGGTGGGGTAACCATCCACTCTATGTTTGGATTACCCTTGCGAACTTTTCTGCCTACAACGGAAAGGATAGATACCAGTTTGGCGAATAATATTGCCGATCTGATGCCGCATTTCAAATACCGTAAAGATAAACTCAAGCTTTTAAGAGAGGTTGAGATCATTATTATCGATGAGGTTTCCATGTTAAGGGCGGATGTTCTGGACATGATGGACTTTTCTTTAAGGTTTATCAGAAGAAATAATCAACGATTTGGAGGTGTTCAGATGCTGTTTATTGGGGATTTATTCCAGCTGCCACCAGTGGTAAGAGATGAACATATTCTGAAAATGTATTATGATTCTCCTTTCTTTTTCGACAGTCATGCGATTAAAGATATTCCGATTGTGACGATTGAGCTTACAAAGGTTTACAGACAATCTGATGAAGAATTTCTGGAAATATTGAATGCAATCCGTGATGGTGATGTAGCAAATATAGATTTTGACCACCTGAACAAAAGATACGATCCGGATTTTGATATGGGGAAAGAATCTTACGTTTACCTGTGTTCTCACAATAAGATGGCGGATGAGATCAATCAGGAAAAACTGAAGGAGATAAAAGTTGATCCCAAAACCTACGAGGCAAAATTAGTTGGGGATTTTAAAGAAAATCAATTTCCTAATGACCAGTTTTTAGAGCTGAAAATAGGGGCTCAGATCATGTTTATCAGAAATGATATTTCGGGAGAGAAGAAATACTTCAATGGAAAACTTGGAGAGATTATCGGATTGGATGAAGATGAAATCCGTGTAGTTCTGGATGAAAGTGAAAGAGAGATTACCGTAAAAAAAGAAACCTGGGAGCAGAAAAAATATTTTCTGGATACGGATAAAACAATTAAAGAAGAAGTACTGGGAAGCTTTGAGCAGTTTCCGATCAAGTTAGCCTGGGCTGTTACGATTCATAAAAGTCAGGGCCTTACTTTTGATAAAGTGATTATTGATGCGGGGAAAAGTTTTACGGCTGGCCAGGTATATGTAGCTTTATCACGTTGTAGAACGTTAGAAGGAATTGTTTTAAAATCAAAAATTACCCCTGAAGTTATTTTTAAAGACAACCGAATTCTGCATTTCCATAGTAATACGGTTGCCAATGACCATGTGGAAGCCATTCTGAATCAGGAAAAATATGATTACAGTATCAGAAAAGTACTTCGTACAGTTGATTGTATATGGTTTTTAAATGAAGTAGAGGAGTGGAATAAACTGTCTGCTGTGACTAAAAATATAGACCGTGCTAAAGCCAATCAGCTTTATCTCCAGTTGAAACATGAAGCCACCAATCTTGGGAAAATCTTTGAAAAGCTGGAACGTATTATCTTTCAAAAGGTAAATAACTTCATTGAACAGAAAGAACAATGGTCTGAAATTGAAAGTAAATCAAAAGGAGCGGTTAATTTCTTCTTTACCGAAACCAGAAATAAAATTTTTGATCCGTTGAAAGAATTCTATGCTGAAATTAAAGGAGCGAAAGGGCTGAAGCAATACAATGAAGAAGTAAAAAGCTGGCTGGAAGATATTGAAGAGTATCTAAATAGTTTAAAGGATATTCACCTACTTGAAACAAGACTTCTGGATGAAAAAAATGACAAAGAGGTTAGCATGAGGATTGCTAAAGTTCCTTCACAGGTTCTGACCTTTCAACTTTTTGAGCAGGGAAAAACCATTGGTGAAATTGCATTGGAAAGAGGACTGGTAAAAGAAACTGTCATTGGCCACCTTGCCAAGTTTGCAGAACAGGGATTGCTGGATATTTCAAGAGTGATTACTTCAGATAAAATCAAAGCATTTGAAGATGAGTTTTATAAAAAACCACATGAGACCTTAACAGAGTGGAAGAATGCTTTACCCAATCATTTTGAATTTAATGAAATCAGAATCCTGATCAACCATTATAACTATAAAAAAGAAAAGAATTCCTAGGGAATTCTTTTCTTTTTTATATACATTACCAGGACTTTGAGATGAAAACTCTAAGGATACATCGCATTGATGGTGTTGATGTCTCCTGTAGTAAATCCAGTTCTGTTATAAGTGAAATTGGTATTGTCTGCTCGCTTTATAGTTGGCTGGCCATTTTTGGAATAAGAGTTTGGCCAATACATCATCACAGAATTGATATTAAAAGGTCCTGTATCTGTTCCGGAATTATAGATATATTTTTTATTTAATAGTAATCAAAGTAATGGAATATCAATTCAATTCCAATAGTTTTTCTCTGAACTCACCAATAGATCCTATTAATTACAAAAAGTAACTAATGCAGTTCAGATGTTTTAAATTTGTATGGTTTTAATTCGATTTAGAAAAAGGAGATTTTATATCACCTTTAAAAAATAACATCTCAATATGAAAAATTTTGAAATTTCTGTTTTAGACCTTGCACCAGTAAAGCAAGGGAAAAGCATTCATGATACTTTTCAGGACAGTTTGTCTTTAGCCAATCACGCAGAAGGTTTAAATTATAAAAGATTCTGGCTGGCTGAACACCACAATATGGAAAGCATTGCCAGTTCTGCAACCGCTGTTTTAATTGGTTTCATAGCCAACGGAACAAAAAAGATCAGAGTAGGCTCAGGAGGGATTATGCTTCCTAACCATAGTTCTCTAATTATTGCAGAACAATTCGGAACCTTGGAGTCTCTTTTCCCGGGAAGAATAGACCTTGGATTGGGCAGAGCTCCCGGAACAGATGGCTTAACGGCTCAGGCTTTGGGAAGAAATCCGGCGATTATCAATGAGCAGTTTCCAAGACAGATTCTGGAACTTCAGAGATATTTTTCCAAGGAAAATGCTGATGCAATGGTTCGTGCTATTCCTGGAGAAGGTTTGGATATTCCGCTTTATATTTTAGGATCGAGTACAGATAGCGCATGGCTGGCTGCCGAACTTGGATTGCCATATGCTTTTGCCGGACATTTTGCACCGGAACAGATGGAAATGGCTTTTAAAATTTACAGAGAACATTTTCAACCTTCAGCATATTCGGATAAGCCTTATATTATTGCTTGCGTAAATGGAGTAGCAGCAGAAACATCCGAAGAAGCCCATAGAATTTCTACTACTTTATTTCAGGCATTCATCAATATTATAAGAAACGACAGAAAGCCCTTTGCCCCACCGGTAGATGATATGGATGAAATCTGGTCACCTATGGAGAAATCTATGGTTTTACAGAAGCTGAGATATACATTTATAGGAGATCAGGCAGAAATTCAGGAGAAGATTAAAGACTTTCAGGAAAGGTTCAACGTAGATGAACTAATGATTAACTCTCATATTTATGATCATCAGAAAAGATTAAGATCTTATGAGATTATCAGAGAAGCGGTGAACTCCTTATCCAAAGCGTAATAAACCACTGATATAAATTGGCAGATGCTTATTTTTATGAGTATCTTTGCACACAAATAAAAAGTAAAAATGTCTGATATTAAATTAAATACTATTCCGGAGGCCATTGAAGACCTTAGAAATGGGAAAATAATCATAGTAGTAGATGATGAAGACAGAGAGAATGAAGGAGATTTTCTTTGTGCAGCAGAATTAACAACACCAGAAATTATCAACTTCATGGCGCTTCACGGAAGAGGGCTTATCTGTATGCCGCTTCCTGAAAAAAGATGTGATGAACTAGGCCTTGAAGTAATGGTAAGCAGAAGCAGCGATCCTAAAGAAACTGCTTTTACCGTATCTGTTGACCTTTTAGGAAACGGAACTTCTACAGGGATTTCTGCAGGAGACAGAGCTAAAACAATTTTAGCTTTAATGGATGAAAAATCCAAGCCTACGGATTTCATGAGACCAGGACATATTTTCCCGCTTCGTGCTAGAAAAGGTGGAGTATTGAAAAGAGCAGGACATACTGAGGCTGCCATTGATCTTACGCACTTAGCAGGATTGAAAGAAGGAGGTGTTATCTGTGAAATCATGAACGAAGACGGAACTATGTCCCGTTTACCTGAACTTCATGCATTTGCTCAAAAGCACGATATGAAGATTGTTTCTATTGAAGATTTGATCCACTATCAGCTTAAAAAAGGAAATCTTGTAGAAAGATTGGAAGAAAAAAAAGTGAAAACACATTATGGAGAGTTTGACTTTTATGCATTCAGAGAGACTTCTAACGATCAGATCCATTTTGCATTGACAAAAGGAGCATGGACAGTAGATGAGCCGGTTTTGGTAAGAGTACAGTCTTCTGATTCTTATTTTGATGTATTAACAAGATTAAACAATGGTGAAAAACCTTTATTGGAAAAAGTAACTAATATGGTGAACGAAGCCGGAAAAGGAGCGATTATCTTCATCAACAACGTTTCCAATTCTGAAAATACATTAAGAAAACTTCAGCAGTTCCTGAACTATCAGGACGGCCAGGAGCAGCATCCTACTTTAGCGTACAACTACAGAGATTATGGTATTGGAACGCAGATCTTAAAAAATTTAGGAATCAATAAATTTAAAGTCATCACTCAAAACCCTAATATCAAACCTCAGGTTGGAGGATATGATGTAGAAGTTACTGAGCTGGTACAATTATAATAGTGAATGGTTTAAAGTGAATTTTTTTTTACTTTGAATGATTGTTTATAAAATGAAATAAAAGGTTTAGGATTTTTCTAAACCTTTTTTTATTTTTAAGCCATGACCGAGTCTTTACAAAAACATATCAGGGAGTATGTTGATATTTCAGATGAAAAGCTGGAAAGATACTGTAGTGCTTTTATCCATCGAAAAATAAAGAAGAAAGAATTTTTATTAGTGAAAGGAAGTATCTGTGATTTCGAAGGATTTGTGGTGAGTGGCTGCTTTAAGGTTTTTCATACGGATAAAAATGCGGCTGAACAAATTCTCTATTTTGCCATTGAAAACTGGTGGATCTCCGATATAGACAGCTTTATCAACAGAATTCCTTCCCAACTTACCATTCAGGCACTCGAAGACAGTGAAATTCTTTTGATTTCAAAAAAAGATAAAGAACAATTGTGCCTGGAAATGCCGGAAGTGGAAAGACTAATGAGACTCAAATTTCAGAGCTCAATTATTGCGTTGCAACGTAGAATTATTGATAATTTAAGCAAATCTTCGGAAGAACGTTATATTGAATTCTTAAAGAAGTATCCTCAAATTGCTCATCGTCTTACCAATATTCAGGTTGCAGCTTATTTGGGAGTAACTCCTGAGTCTCTAAGCAGAGTTCGTAAAAAAATGGTGAAGAAAATTTAATGGGGACAATAGTTTCCTGTCTAACAATAGCCTTATTTAAAAAGAAAGCAACAAAAAAAGTCACAACAAAAAGATCTGTTGTGACTTTTTTTATGGTTAAAATCCAGTTGTATACTGAATTATAAAGTTATTTCATCAAAGTTTCTGAAACCATTCAGAAAGTCCTTTACGCTCATTCTTTTCTTACCTTCCAACTGAAGTTCCTGTGGGAAATACGCTCCATCCTGAGTGTAAATTTTGAATTCATTTTTTGAAATTTCCAAAGTCCCCGCTGGTTTACCGTGATTGGAGATTTCAAATTTTCCACTAAATATTTTTAATCCTTTTTCTTCTGCTCCAATTTTTAAAACGGTGAAGGCTGCGGGATAAGGCGACATTCCCAGAATGAACTGATGTATTGTTTTGGATGGCGCTATCCAGTTAATTCTGGTATCTTCTTTAAATATTTTATACGCGTTTTTTGGGTGTTCTACCTGTAGCTGAGGTTTTTCTTCAATAGTATTTTCAGCCAATCCATCCAATGTTCTTACTACTAATTTTGAACCCATTTCCATCAGCCTGTCATGAAGGCCACCTGCATTTTCATCAGGTAAGATTCCAAGTTCCTCCTGAAGAAGAATATTTCCTTCATCAATTTTTTCATTAATAAAGAAAGTTGTAGCTCCTGTTTTTTCTTCGCCATTAATAACTGCGTAGTTGATGGGAGCAGCCCCTCTATAATCAGGAAGAAGAGATGCATGAAGGTTGAAGGTGCCCATTTTCGGCATCTCAAAAAGAATTTTCGGCATCATTCTGAAGGCTACCACTACAAAAACATCTGCATCCAGGTTTCTAAGTTCCTCTAAAAATTCTGGGTTTCTTAATTTTTCAGGTTGAAAAACAGGAATATTATTTTCTGAAGCATATACTTTTACAGGTGATTGGTTGATTTTCTGACCACGTCCGCTTGCTTTATCTGCAACCGTTACCACCCCTACAACCTGATGATGAGATTGATGAATAGCCTCCAAAGAAGTTTTTGCAAACTCAGGAGTACCTAAAAAAACGACTTTCAATGATTTCATACTGCAAAGATAAGTTTTTGATCCGAGAGTCAGAGGGAGTTTAAGTCTGGAGAGTGGGAGAATTTTTAGAGATAGGATGATTTAATAATGATTACATTATACCTTCTTTCCAGACTATGTTTATTATTGCCCATTACTCATGATTAAGTGCATACGTCCTAAAATTCAGCATTTTTACTTTTCCGGAGTCCAATAGAAAAATTAAATTTTCCAGAATGCTTTCCTTGGAATGATAACTTAGCTGTACAGAAAGTTCTTCAATGGTTGCTGATTTTTTTGTTAATAAGTTGATAATCTGCTGGGAAATATTTTTTCCGAAAATAGATTGTTTATTCTTTTCACATACAGAACACTGGCCACAGTTTTTTGAATTTTTTTCGCCGAAATAAGCCAGAATAAGTTTCATTTTGCAATAATCCTTATCTTCTACATAGAATTTAATTTCTTCCCATTTTTGAATCTTGTTTCGTTGGATGTGTTCAAAAAGCTTCCAATAAGCGCTACTAACAGCTCTTTCATCACGGGGCTTCAGAAATTTAATACTGGATAATGCTCCGTCTATGTATTCAAGATAATTTTTCTTTTGAAGTTCTTTTAAACGTTCTTTAATTAATGGAATGCTTATCTGAATTTTATTGCTGACCTGTAGCTCACTGAACATTACTTTATGTGTAGTGATTCCGGACATGGTACGGAGTAGAAGTTCTATGAAATAGGCATCTTTTTGTGGCAGCTGATCTATTTCATCAGATTTAATAAAAAGTTCCAAAGATGATAGGCTCTTATTGTCATTGTAATAAACGATTTCCTGGTTATGCAGGAAATTAAGGACATTATTAATCTTGGCTTTTGATAATCTGGTGAAATTTTGGATTCCCACGGTATTCAACTGAAATGTTTTCTCAGGTAATTCAAATTCTGCTACCTGAAAAATAGAATAGAGGTAACTGATGATCTTTAAAAATTCTGCTTTGTTGGGAATTTGGTTTTTGAGAATTTGATCGAAGTTCAAAAGCTCCTGTTTATTCCACAGCATAAATGCAAAACTTTCCTTGCCATCTCTTCCTGCCCTTCCTATTTCCTGATAATAATTTTCAAGTGAAGCAGCAGGCGAGTAGTGGAGTACAAAACGCACATTATCTTTGTCAATACCCATTCCAAAGGCATTGGTGGAAATTAGGACCTGATTGTCACTATTGTTCCAGGTATTTTGTCTTGTGTTTTTTTCCTTTGTTGTTAAACCGGCGTGATAATAATCTACATTTTTCAGTTGATTTTTCTTTAAGAATTCTGAAAGCAATTCAGCTTCTTTTCTGGTTCTTACATATACAATCCCGGAATCTGTATTGTATTTTAAAATATCCAGAACACGTTGGAATTTATCGGAAACTTCTTCTGTAAAGATTTTGATATTATCCCTTTTAAAACTTTTCTGGAATACAGCAGGATTTCTTAGTTCAAGCTTATTCTTGATCTCTTTCAGAACCTTTGGCGTTGCTGTGGCCGTAAGTGCCAGACACGGGATTTCAGGATTGTTACTTCTGAATCCTTTGATATTCTGATAACTTGGACGAAAATCCTGTCCCCATTCAGAAATACAATGAGCCTCATCAACGGCAATAAATGATAGCTGAATTTCTTCGATGTTCTGAAGAAACTGAGTATTAGTTAATCTTTCCGGAGATACATAAAGCAGTTTGGTAAGCCCTTCTTTACAGCGGCTGTAAATAGTTTCTGCATCATATTCATCTAATTCGGACGACAGGTATTCTGCTTCTATACCGCGGAATTTAAGTTGATTTACTTGGTCTTTCATTAAAGCTAGTAGTGGTGAAATGACCAGACAGGTTCCTTCTTTCAATAAAGCGGGAAGCTGATAACACAATGATTTTCCGGCACCTGTAGGGAGCAGTACCAGCGTATCTTTTTCATTGATAACCGCATTGATAATTTCTTCTTGAGAATCCCTGAAGTCGGTGTAGCCCCAGAAATACTTAAGAGTATCATATTTTAGCTTTTGAAAATCCTGTGGAGAAATCATGTTGTAAAAATAAGGAAAGTATTAGGACAAAAAAAGCCACGCAATGCGTGACTTTTATATAATAAATTAATATGTTTATTATTTAGCTTCGAAGTATACTCTTCTGTTGGCTCTGTTTTTCCACTCAGGGCACTTCGTTGCTGGTTCGCATTCAGGATATTTAAGGTCTTTTTCACCTTTACCTATAGCGTTTAATTTACCAGATTGAACTCCGTTTTTGAGTAGATAACTCTTAACGTTGTTTGCTCTTCTTTGAGATAATTTTTGGTTGTAAGCATCAGTACCTCTTGTGTCGGTAGCACCTATAACATTGTAAGCACCGTTTGAAGAATTGATGTAGTTTACAGCGTTATTTAGGATAGGAGTGTTTGAAGGTAAAATTCTGTCAGAATTTAAATCAAACTCAATTCCTTCTAATTTAGTTTCTGTTTCTACTACCGGTCCTGTAGTGGTAGTTGGACAACCGTTGTTTTCCACAGGTCCAGGAACTGTTACACACTTATCGTAAAGGTCGATAACACCATCTAAGTCTGTGTCAAGAGCAACACCGGCACCGTCCACTCTTGCTCCTGCAGGAGTATCAAGCTGTCTGTCCCAATCGTCACATACTCCGTCGTTATCAGCATCACCTTTTTTACATACTTCGATATCCTGATTTTTGTTAGCCAAAACATCTAGTTTGTAATAGATTTCCTGAAGCGGGTCATGCCACATCAAGTGAGATTCGTGTTTTCCTAATTTTACAGAAAGACCTAAAGTTGCGTTGAAGAAGTTATCAGAAACCTGCTCTGAACGTTTGTTGATGTCGCTGTATGCCATACCTCCACCATCGAATTCATCATCACCGGTAACTACATACATTAATCTACCTTCAAGGTCGATTCTTCTGTTTATTTTGAATTTAAGACCTGCACCAGCCTGCATAAACATTGACCCTAACTGGAATGGTTTAATTTCAGTGGCTAATGTTTGTCCCTTACTTGTTTTCTGATAAGCTCTGTAGGCAATGGTACCAATACCTGCATATCCGTGAAGAGCCCATCTGTAAGGAGAGTGGTTATCAACTCTTCTCAAAAGGTTAGAGAAGTTGATATCTCCTAAAAGGGAGATTGCGTCATACTGAGTTCTAGCTCCTACCGCAGCAGCGTCAGGGGCAGCGTCTTTGGTATTGAACCATCCTTGTCTTGTTTCACCTCTGTCATATTGTAAGTTGATCCCGAATGCATGGGTAATCGCTTTATCAATACTTACATAAGCTGAGTATCCAAAAAGATTCTTACCATTACCATTTTTGATAGAGGTTAAATCTGCTGATTGAAGTAGTGGAACTCCAACCCCCGCAGAAATAGACCAGTCGTTAAATCTTTTTGACTGGTTGGTAAATGGGGAAACGTTGGCAGACCCAGACGAGAACGTATTGGGATACTCTCCTTTTGAAACTGCCGTTGAGTCTTGTGCATAGCTGGCTGTAGGAATCGCCAATGCTAAAGCAGCAATTGCTAAACTTAATTTCATAGTGTTATTTTTTTTAGTTAAGTTATTTTAAATGATTTTTTACGCTAAAAAGTGATTTTTATATTATTTTTTTCAAAACAATAATAAATATATCTTAATGATTCTGTACTTATTGCCCGGAAAATGATATAAAGGTATGTAAAAAAAGTCGTAATAGAAAAAAAATAAACCGAAAAGAACAATTCTTTTCGGTTTATGTATTGTATAAGAAATTACTTTTTCTTTTTCTTAGCCGGAGCTTTTTTCACTGGTTTTTTTACAGGAGCATCTTCATAGTCTTTCTTTTTAATAGAATTCCATTCTGAGCTTTCTATAAATCTTACCGTAACTTTTCTGTCTGCTAATCTTTCAGCATCTGAAGCTGAAGCTGGGATTGTAGCTTCTGCAGAACCTACGCCTTTTGATTTTAGCACACTTTCATTAACACCTCTGTTTTCCAGAGCCCCTACTACAGCAGCAGCTCTTTCTTTAGATAATCTTAGGTTGTATGCTGCATTTCCTTTAATATCAGTATGACCTGTTAGTAAGTAGTTTCCTCCGTTCTCTTTGATAATTGAAGCCGCAAGGTCTAATTTACTGTTAGATTCTGGTCTGATGGTAGCTTTGTTAAAATTAAAGTAGATATCCTTAAGGGTTCTTTCTACTTCTACAGCAGTTTGATTATTGTCTTTTTTTACAGGACAACCGTGGTTTTCCACAGGTCCAGGAACTGTTACACACTTATCGTAAAGGTCAATAACACCATCTAAGTCTGTGTCAAGAGCAACACCGGCACCGTCCACTCTTGCTCCTGCAGGAGTGTCAAGCTGTCTGTCCCAATCGTCACATACTCCGTCGTTATCAGCATCACCTTTTTTACATACTTCAATATCCTGATTTTTATTAGCCAAAACATCTAGTTTGTAATAGATTTCCTGAAGCGGGTCATGCCACATCAAGTGAGATTCGTGCTTTCCTAACTTGAAAGAAAGACCTAGAGTTGCGTTGAAGAAGTTATCAGAAACCTGCTCTGAACGTTTGTTGATGTCGCTGTATGCCATACCTCCACCATCGAATTCATCATCACCGGTAACTACATACATTAATCTACCTTCAAGGTCGATTCTTCTGTTTATTTTGAATTTAAGACCTGCACCAGCCTGCATAAACATTGACCCTAACTGGAATGGTTTAATTTCAGTGGCTAATGTTTGTCCCTTACTTGTTTTCTGATAAGCTCTGTAGGCAATGGTACCAATACCTGCATATCCGTGAAGAGCCCATCTGTAAGGAGAGTGGTTATCAACTCTTCTCAAAAGGTTAGAGAAGTTGATATCTCCTAAAAGGGAGATTGCGTCATACTGAGTTCTAGCTCCTACCGCAGCAGCGTCAGGGGCAGCGTCTTTAGTATTGAACCATCCTTGTCTTGTTTCACCTCTGTCATATTGTAAGTTGATCCCGAATGCATGGGTAATCGCTTTATCAATACTTACATAAGCTGAGTATCCAAAAAGGTTCTTACCATTACCATTTTTGATAGAAGTTAAATCCGCTGATTGAAGTAGCGGAACTCCAGCTCCTACTGAAATAGACCAGTCGTTAAATCTTTTTGACTGATTGGTGAATGGAGAAACATTGGCAGAACCGGATGAAAAAGTATTAGGATACTTTCCGTCTGTTGCTGCTGCTGAATCTTGTGCATAGCTGGCTGTAGGGATTGCCAATGCTAAAGCAACGATTGCTAAACTTAATTTCATCGTGTATTATTTATTTTAATTTTTTTGAAAAAACTTTCTGTATTATTTGATTGGACAACCGTTGTTTTCAACAGGTCCTGGAACAGTTACACATTTATCATAAAGGTCGATAACACCATCAAGATCCATGTCTAAAGCTACACCGGCACCATCTACTCTTGCTCCTGCAGGAGTATCAAGCTGTCTGTCCCAATCATCACATACTCCGTCATTATCAGCATCTCCTTTTTCACAAACTACAAGATCTGTAGTTGCATTTTCTAAAACGCTGGTTTTATAGTATGCTTCCTGAAGTGGGTCATGCCAAGCTAAATGAGAAAGATGTTTCCCTAATTTGAAAGATACCCCTAAACTTACAGTCCATGCATTATCAGATTTTCTCTTATTAAGCATGTTATACTCTGTGTAAGCAGGACCACCGCCATCAAATTCGTCATCACCACTAACGATGTACATGGTTCTTGCTTCAACATCAATAAGTTTTGAAACATTATATTTAAGTCCTAAACCTCCCTGATAGTATACAGAACCAATATCCAAAGGCTGTCTAACAAATGAAGGAATTCTTTTTGGATTATCACTCCATCTGTTTTCATTATTGTCATGTAATGACGTTCTGAATGCCTGAAGCCCAATACCCATATATCCGTGGAAAGCCCATCTGTAAGGAGAATGGTTATCAACTCTTCTTAATAGATTAGAGAAGTTAATGTCTCCCATTAAAGCTAACTGGTCAAATTGGGTTGTTGCTGTTGCAACTCCTGCAGCTGCACCCGCAGCACCTGATAGTTGTCCTGTCTGCTTAGTTTCTCCTTTGGTATAGATTAAGCTTAAACCAAAAGTGTGGGAGATTTGTTTGTCAATACTTACGTAAGCATTGTACCCCCAGTTGGTTTTATCTTTACGAAGAGATTTAAGGTCAGAATGAACCATAAATGCTGCACCTCCTCCCACTGAAATAGACCAATCTCTGAAGCGTCTTGCTTTATTGTCAAAAGGTTGTACGTTAGCGGAGCCTGAAGAGAATGTATTAGGATACTCAGTAGAAGAGTTTACTGTAGTAGTGCTACTTTGTGCGAAAGCAGCAATTGGCAAGGTTGTAGCCAATAATAATAAACCTAATTTCATACAATATGTTTTATGTTTTAAATAAAATCTTTTAATAATACTCTGGAAAAATCCCTTTCAAAAAGATGTTTTTTATGAGGGATTTCTAATCTTTCTGATGTAAAATTCAATTCATTATACTTAATGATATCAATATCTATTACCCTGTCTGTGTAACCACCTGATGCTTTTGAATCATTAATTCTTCCCATTTCAGCTTCAATGTTTTTAATACAATCAAGCAGTTGAATTGGTGAAAGATGCGTGAATATTATTGCTGCAATATTACAAAAAATATTAGAACTGACAAATTCTACGGGATCAGACATCAAAAATTCGCTTATCTGTGAAATTTTATTTCCGGCATCACTTATTTTCTGTAAAGCAAGCTCTATATTTTTTTTTTGCTCTCCAAGGTTACTTCCTAGTAACAAAACTACCTTTTGCTGCGACATATTGGAAAATTGATTGATTTATGAGAAGTTTCTTTAAAAATGTTTTGGCAAATATAGTAGCAATAATCATACTTTGTGCTGTGTTTTTCGTCTTTTTTATTATGATGCTTGTGTTTAGTTCTATGGGAAGTGACAAGTCTGTGGTAGTGAAAAAGAATTCGGTTCTTACCATTAATTTAAAGACGAATATAATAGATAGTCCTACCGAAGAACAAATGGATTTGTTTGGGTTAGGCAGCCAAAATAAAAATGTCCTTTTATATGATGTACTTGAGGCAATTAATAAAGCTAAAACTGATGATAATGTTAAAGGAATTAGTATTGAGACAGATGACCTGAATGCGGGGCTCACTCAAATTGATGATCTTAGAAATGCTATTGAAGATTTCAAGAAAAGTGGAAAGTTTGTATATGCTTATGGAAATGGAGTTTCTCAATCTGCTTATTATTTAGGATCAGTAGCAGACAAATATTATCTTAACCCTACAGGAGGTATAGAATTAAAAGGACTTTCTACTGAGGTTACATTCTTTAAAGATTTCGCAGATAAATATGGTATCGGTATAGAAGTGATCCGTCATGGTAAATTCAAATCTGCGGTAGAACCTTTTTTAAGAAATGATATTTCTCCTGAAAATAAAGAGCAGCTAAGCACTCTGTTAAACGATCTTTGGAAAAATACATCTTATAAAATGGCAGCGTCCAGAAAAATTGACACTGCTCAATTCAGAACAATTGTTGATAGCCTATACGGAATGATTCCTGAGCAGGGATTAAAATATAAGCTGGCAGATAAGCTTATCCAAAAATCAGAATATGAAGATATGCTTAAAACAAAGTTGAATGTAAAGGATAAAGAAAAACTGAATAAGGTTTCTTTAACTAATTATATCAACTCTTTCACTGATGAAGATAAATCAGGAGAAAAAGTGGCAATACTATATGCATCAGGTTCTATTAACAACGGAGACGAGTATAATGACATTCATTCCGATAAGTATGTAAAATACATTAAAAAACTTCAGGAAGATGATAAAGTGAAAGCGGTAGTATTCAGAATTAACTCTCCAGGGGGAAGTGCGAATGCTTCAGATGAAATTTTATTTGAATTGCAACAACTGAAAAAGAAAAAACCACTGGTAGTATCTTTTGGTGATTATGCAGCCTCTGGTGGTTATTATGTAGCGATGGCAGCAGATAAGATTTATTCTGAGCCTAGTACGCTTACAGGTTCTATCGGGGTATTCGGGGTATTGCCTTATTATAAAGATATTGCGAATAAGAACGGTATCCGTGCAGATGTGGTGGCTACCAATGCTAATTCAATGTATTATTCAGGATTAAACGGAGTAACACCTTATGGAGTAAATATGATGACAAGAAGTGTAGAAGGTACTTACAAAAGATTTGTACATTTCGTTACCCAGAACAGAAAGAAAACATTTGAGCAGATTGATAATGTAGGTGGTGGTAGAGTATGGAGTGGTGTTCGTGCCAAAGAAATAGGCTTGGTAGACGAACTGGGAACGCTTAATGATGCTGTGAAATTTGCAGCACAGAAGGCAGGAGTAAAGTCTTACTATGTAGAAGCTTATCCTAAGAAAATGACTCCATTTGAGCAGATCTTCAAAGATCTTAATGAAGAAGATGTTTCTGCAAGAATTATCAAAAATAAAATAGGGAAGTCCAACTATGAAATCTTACAGCAGATTACAGACAAAAAATTACAATCTGAGGTAAAAATGGAAATGCCTTACCAGATTAGAATCAACAACTAACTAAATTATATTGTACGAAAATCCCGGATCTGAATTTCAGATCCGGGATTTTATTTTTTATAAGCGTTAGATTAGCTTTTCTTCGTGGCCATTCCGTAAATCCAGAGGAGAATTAAAGCTCCTCCAATGGCAAGAATCCAGCTTCTTGGATTCCAGAATGAGGTAACATCTCCCCAATGTAGAACGTAAACTCCTATAGCACCTCCTATAAATGCTCCTAGAATTCCAAGGATGATGGTGATTAGCCAGCCTCCTCCCTGAGTCCCGGGCATGATCATTTTAGCGATAGCACCTGCAATAAGACCGAATAAGATCCATGTTATAATTCCCATAGTTGCAAATTTTTTAATGATTAATATTTAAAATTGATTTGTTATACTAATATAAGGGAAAACATGATATAAATCATCTTTTCTTGAAGAATGAGTCTACAAATTCCGTACCATTGAAAAGCTGCAGATCCTGCATTTTTTCACCTACACCTATATATTTTACCGGAATTTGGAACTGGTCTGAGATACCAATTACGACACCTCCTTTTGCTGTTCCGTCTAGTTTTGTTACGGCTAAAGCATTCACTTCTGTTGCAGCAGTAAACTGTTTAGCCTGTTCAAATGCATTTTGTCCTGTAGAACCATCAAGTACCAACAAGATTTCATGAGGAGCATCAGGAATTACCTTTTGCATTACTCTTTTAATCTTAGAAAGTTCGTTCATCAGGTTAATTTTATTATGAAGCCTTCCTGCAGTATCAATGATAACAACGTCTGTATTTTGAGCTACGGCACTTTGTACTGTGTCAAAAGCTACAGAGGCAGGATCGGATCCCATTTCCTGTTTTACAATAGGAACGCCCACTCTTTCACTCCAGATAGTAAGCTGGTCAACGGCAGCAGCTCTAAAGGTATCTGCAGCTCCAAGAACCACCTTTTTACCCTCAGATTTGAACTGGTGAGCCAATTTTCCAATTGTGGTTGTTTTTCCAACACCGTTTACTCCAACCACCATAATAACGTAAGGTTTTTTTGAAGTATCGATATTTCCTGTTCCTGCATGAGGGTTTTCAAGCAATAATCCGGAAATTTCCTCACGAAGAATATTATCCAGTTCGTTTACCCCAACATATTTATCGCGGGCAACACGTTCTTCAATTCTTTCTATGATTTTGATGGTAGTGGAGGCGCCTACATCAGATGCAATCAGTACTTCTTCCAGATCATCCAGTACTTCATCGTCTACTTTGCTTTTACCGACTACGGCCTTCGTCATTTTTTCAAAGAATCCCTGGCTGGATTTTTCTAATCCTTTATCCAGAGTTTCTTTTTCTTCCTTTTTGAAAATATTTTTAAACCAACTCATAGTTTTAGTTTATTCTTATCTTTTGTTTTAATTACTGCTGTGGCTTCCACTTCTATCAGTACATCATTCCTGAATAGTTTACTTGCCTCTATAAGGCTGCTTACAGGAGGGTTCTGAAGATTGATATATTCATCCCTGACTTTTCTGAAATCCGGGGTTTTTGATATATCTGTGATGAAGATTCCAAGTTTGACAATGTCTTTGCCTGTACCGCCATACTCCTTCAGAATATTTTCAATGTTTTTGAAAATCTGATGGGTTTGTTCTTCTACATTTTCCCCTACCAGGTTTCCCTTTGAATCTAAAGGAACCTGACCAGATAATAAAATCATTCTGGACGTACTGCAATCAATGCTTACTGATTGTGATAATCCAGGGATACTGAAAACTTTTGGTGAACTTTTGTATTCTATGGGATCCATTGTTTTCTGGCTGAATGAAAATTGAAAAATAACCGTACCTATTAGAACAAGAATCTTCTTCATATTTCATTGATTAATAATCTGGTGAACAAAGATAACAAAAAAACTACCCAAAATATGAGTAGTTTTTTATATTGTAAATAAAGTATTGATTATTTTTTCAAAAAACCATCTACTTCATCAGCATTCATTACTTTTTCTTCGAAAACGTAAGCTCCTGATTTAGAAGACTTCACCATTTTCACCACTTTAGTCATTTTTTTAGACTGACCGCTTTGTAGGGTTGCTACTACTTTCTTTGCCATTGTAAATTATATTTATAAATTACTTGATTTCTTTGTGAAGGGTAGATCTCTTAAGAACAGGATTGTATTTTTTCAATTCCAATCTCTCTGTAGTGTTCTTTTTATTTTTTGTAGAAATGTATCTAGACATTCCTGGCATACCGCTTTCTTTGTGCTCTGTACATTCAAGGATTACTTGAACTCTGTTTCCTTTTTTTGCCATGATTTATTAATTCTTTTTAATCAATCCGTTTCTAGTAGCTCTTTCAATAGCTTCTTCGATTCCAATCTTGTTAATCACTCTCAATCCATGAGCTGATACTTTCAGTGTAACGTGCTTATCTTGCTCTGGAAGGTAAAACTTCTTCTCTAATAAGTTAATTTCAAAACGACGCTTCGTTTTGTTATTAGCGTGAGAAACGTTGTTACCAACCATTGCACGCTTTCCTGTTATTTGGCAAATTCTTGACATATCTCGATGTTCTTATTTGTATAATATTTGAGAGTGCAAAATAACGAAGAATTTTTTAGATAGACAAATCTTTTGGAAAATATTTGTAAATAAGTGACTGATTATAAATATTGATTTTTTA
This sequence comes from Chryseobacterium sp. StRB126, assembly GCF_000829375.1. Classification (NCBI taxonomy): domain Bacteria; kingdom Pseudomonadati; phylum Bacteroidota; class Flavobacteriia; order Flavobacteriales; family Weeksellaceae; genus Chryseobacterium; species Chryseobacterium sp. StRB126. The sequence goes on along the minus strand of NZ_AP014624.1, from coordinate 4,744,241 downwards.
AAATATCCGAATTTCTGGGATATAGCAGTAAATCAGTGCTGATATATTTCATACAGGCTTTTTTCCAAGCAAAAAAATTAATATTCTATCTTTGTTTTTAATTAATCTAAATAAAAATTATGAAAAAGTTTTATATTCTATTATCTATGTTACCCGTTGGTTTATCTGCTCAAAATTTCACGGAGATACAGAGCGGAATGAATAATTTTTATTTCTCGGCTGCTGATATTGCAGATGTGGATAATAACGGGACATTGGATATTGTAGTTAATGGAGCTATAGATTCGGATGGAGATGGAAATCCTGATGCTACCTATAACGAAGTATACAGGAATAACGGAACAACTTTACAGCCTTATACCGATCTGGGTGGAGATGTTACCCATCTTGGAGATATAAAGTTTGTAGACTTTAATAACGATGGTTTGATGGATATTATTTCCACAGGATTAAGTTATATGGATATTGTCAACTATAAGCATTATCGTTTTAAAAATACAGGAGTTGGTTTTGTAAGAGAAGATGAACTTCCTGGAAAAATATATGGTTCACTGGAGGTTTTTGATTTTAATCATGACGGAAAGCAGGACTATGCCATCAATGGAACGCAGTTTGCCCATGGAGGAGGCTTTAGAAATACTCTTGACTTTTATCAAAATACAGGATCAGGTTTTAATCTGACTGAAAACTGGGCCGATGGAACTCAAAACGGGAGCTTTAAAATAGTAGACCTTAATAATGACCATCTTTTGGATCTTGTTATTATCGGATCGGACATTAACGGAGATCCGGTTTCTAAAGTGTATATCAATCAGAACGGAACATTAGTTCATACACAAGCTCTTGATTCTTTGATTTCAGGAAAACTTGAAGTGGCAGATTTTAATGCAGACGGTTTTCAGGATATCGTAGTGGTGGGTAAGGATACTAATGACGATCCTTATCTTGCGGTTCTGATGAATGATGGAACAGGAAACTTAATCGTTCAGCAGATTCCATCAGAAATCTCTGATGCATCCATCAGTGTTGGAGACTTAAATAATGATGGATATTATGATTTTATCGTTTCCGGTGATGTAAATTATAATGCAGTGGTAAAGACTTATTTATATAACACAACCAATCAGAAATTTACAGAGGGTACAACAACAGGTTTGTACAACCTGGGAGGTCCGGGAATGATACAGTTGTTCGATTTTAATAATGATAATCATCTGGATGTTTTACTAAGTGGATTTGATTGGGCTAACCAGGATATTCCATCTTTAACAAAGGTTTTTAAAAATAATTCTACAGAGCAGAATGCAAAGCCAACAGCCCCAACTCATTTGAACATGACTAAAAACGGAAACCGATTTAATTTCACATGGAGTGGGGCTACAGATGATAAAACTCCGGTGAATGCATTACGTTATGAAATTAAAGTAGGATCTTCACCCAACTCGCAGGATATTGCCAGATATATTGTAACCACTCCTTCATGGTTCCTGGATCTTGATCCGTCCATTCAGAATGTATATTGGAGTGTAAGATCAATTGATGCTTCAAAAACATATTCAGAAGCTTCTACACAAGGATCATTATCAACCAGGGAGAATACAGTCAATTACGAAAAAGAACTTGTTATTTATCCAAACCCAACCTCTGATAAAGTATTTATTAAAGGTGAAAAGGTATCAGAAGCTGAAATCTACTCAATGGAAGGGAAAAAGCTGAACGTAACTTTAAAAGCAGATCAATCTATTGATGTTTCTCATCTTCCTAAAGGGATATATCTGTTAAAACTGAAGATGAAAAACGAAGTAACCACAAAAAAACTTAGTATTAAATAACTACTGAATCATTATTCTATCTTGAGAGAAGCCAGACGTCCAGCTGGCTTCTCTTTTTTTAATCCGGTAATCTGTAGTCATTCTTAGTGAAAATGGTTTCATGGAAATCGTTTTAATATTTCCCACAGATCTCACAGATTATGCAGACGTTTGTAGTTATTTGTGTTTAAATAAAAAACTGCATTATCGACTCAATCAGCGAGAATTTATTTCCCACAGAATACACGAATTTACCCAGATGATTGTGTTAGAATACATGCTTTCCTCAATCTGCATGAGCTTTTATTCGTCAATGATTCTGGAAAGTAAGGTTTACTCTTGGGGTTGTTACTTTTGTTGTGGAGGATAGTCTGGAAGCCTTGTCAAGGTTTTAAACATTGACAAGGCTACTATAGATAATTGTTCTAAAATCTGTGTTATCAGCTTAATCAGCGAGAGTTTGAATTCTCTCAGATTTTGCAGATAACGCAGATACTATTTTTGAGGGTAAAGATCAGTGCGACTGATATTCAGATACTAGGCTTTCTTCATTTTTGCCTGAACCCTTTTTATCAGATAATAGAATAATAAAAATCCTAGTGCAAACATTGAAAACCTTGAAAGAAGATCTCCTGCTCTTGAGTAGAATGTCATTCCTTCATAAAGGTTGATTTTTGAAAATAATGTAGTTTGGTCTCCATAAAAAGTATCTGCTACAATTTCCCCTTTAGCATTGATGTGTGCTGAAATTCCACTATTGGCGGCACGGGCAATTTCTCTTCTGGTTTCAATAGCTCTTAGTTTTGCGTAAGATAAAAGTTGTTTGTGTCCTTCTGTAACGCCCCACCAGGAGTCATTGGTCATAATGCCAAGAAAGTTAGCTCCTTTTTTTACGTAATCTGTTACAAATTCTCCATAAATACTTTCGTAGCAGATAATAGGGGCCATTTTTCCTTTGTTGTAGGGATTGGAAAAGGCCATTCTTTCCTTGTCTGTCCCTAACGAAGCTACTGTTCCGCCTAAATTCAGCATAGCATCCCCTAAAATAGGTTTTAAAACATTCATGTATGGGAAGATCTCAACTCCGGGAACCAGTTTTCCTTTGTGATAGATCTGAGTTTTTTGTTGTGGAGCCAGCTGAATAGCTGTATTGTAGCTTGCTACCCAAACTCCCTGATTAATTTCATACGCTTCTTTTGGTAAGTTTGCAGGATCAAAAAATAAACGGTGGGAAGAGATTCCTGTTGCGAAAACAGATCCAGGATGTTTAGACAGAAAGTCTTTAGCATTATTTAAAAGTAAACTCTTCTCAATGCCGGTTTCTGAGATGGAACCTCTGCCTGGTAGAGCTGTTTCCGGAGCAATATAGTAATCAATTTTTGTAGTCGAATTCTTTTCAGCCAAAGCCAAAAGATCCTGCTCAATTGTTAAACTGTCTTTTGAATATTTTTCAGCATAAGGATCAAGATCAGGCTGTAGCATCAGTACATTCACCTGTCCGGATGGTTTTTCATTAAAACTGTTATACTTGATGACAGAAATAATCATCGGAATAGCAATTAAAGCAGCTATAATAGATGAGTTTTTAATCAAATCTTTTTTCTTTCTTCCTGCTTCCCATGTTCTTACGGTATAGAAAATAAGAACGTTGATTAATAGGATCCAGAAGCTTCCGCCGGTTGCTCCTAAGGTATCATACCACTGAATCAGTTTTGGATAATCAGAAAATACGTTTCCTAAATTCAGCCATGGCCAGGTAAGCTCCCAGCCTAAGTGAAATTTTTCAAAGCTCATCCAGATGGCAATAAAGAATCCTAATCCCCAATAGGTTCCCTGGGCATTTTTATACCAATGATAACACTGGAAAACCAAAGAGTATAAGAGTGAATTTACAAGAACCGGGAATACAACCGCCATCATAGAGTGGCTTCCGTCCGGATTTTTAGAGCCATACAACCATCCCGTAGTGACAATATTCCAGATCACAAAACAAAGATAGGATAGCACGAAGATCATCCAGCCTTTTCTTTTATAGTCTGAAAATTTTGAAATTCCATGTTCCATCATCAGAAGAGGAACGAGAGCGAAAAAGATAAAAAAGGGAACTCCATAAGTAGGCCATGAGACCGACAGCAGCATTGCTGAAATAAGTGTTAGTAGAACGTATTTCATTAAATTATTTTAATATACAAATTTAATGTTTTTGAAATGAATATATTAGCATCCGATGTTAAAGAAATTATATAAAATTGTTATTGTTCCTTACACTCTATTTTTGCTTTATCTGATGTTTCTCGGAATGGGCAGATCTCAGTATGATGATCACCTTATTACAGTAGAACCGGTGTTTTCCACCATTAAGTTTATTCAGGGTGCGAAGTCATGGCAGGATATTGTTACTATTGTGGTTGGAAATATTGTAATGTTTGTTCCCTTTGGTTTTCTGGGTTGGGTTTCTCCAAAACTAAGAGACCTGAAATCTCTGGTTTTTAATTTTATTCCGGCCATTACCATCGTGGAAGGACTTCAGTATTTTACAAGAATGGGAATATTCGAGGTAGATGATATCCTCCTGAATACACTTGGAGTATATTTAGGATGGCTGTTTCGTAGATGTATTGAAAAACAGATTAGCTATTGAGTTCTTTTGCTCTCTTTTCGGCATTTAAGATTCCCAGTTTTAAAATTTCCTTGAAATTGTTATCTTCAAAGGTTTTCAAAGCTGCTTCTGTAGTTCCGCCTTTGGAGGCTACGTCTTTAATAAGCTCCTCAAGGTTCTTTTCAGAATTATTGATGAGATGATAAGCTCCCAGCATGGTTTGTTTTACAAACAGTTTAGACAGATTTTCTTCAATTCCCATTTCTACTCCTGCCTTAATCATGGCATCAATAATATAGTAGAAATAAGCTGGCCCGCTTCCGGAAAGAGCCGTAACGCCATCCAAAAGATTTTCATCTTCTAAGTAAACAGATCTTCCGGTACTGTTTAGTAGTCTTTCAATATTGATAAGCTGGCTGAAAGAAATACCATCTGCGGCAGTATAGCCGGTAATTCCCATTCCCAGAAGGGTAGGTGAGTTAGGCATTGCTCTTACAACCAGTGGATGGTTCAGTGATTTTTGAATTTTCTCAATATTAATGCCGGCCATAATGGAGAGAACCATCTGGTTTTCCTTTAAAGTAAATTTGAAATTCTGAGCAACCGTTTGGAAATCCTGTGGTTTTACAGCAATAATAATCAGATCGGCATCCAGTTCTGTAACTTCTTCAAAGGTGGAAATTTTGGATTGGGGAAATTCTTCCGCTATTTTGGATATTTTTGCCTGGCTACGGGTAATCAGGTGTAGATTTTCCGGTTTAATCAGTTCATATTTCAAGAATGATTTTGAAAATGATAATCCCATATTTCCGGCTCCTAAAATAGCTATTCTCATGTTGTGTTGATTTTGTAACGAAAATAATGTTTTTTATTGTGATATAAAAGAGGAAGAGTGGGGGAGCTGGAAGAGAGAGGCTGGAAGTTACTATCGGAACTACAATTTCTGACGTTGTCGTAAAATTTGATGAAGCAGTCTTTAAAGAAATAATACATTACAGAGTTGTAAGTTTTTTTTAACCTTAACTCACTTCCCTCTCCCAGCTCCAGGCTTCCTTCCTTACTAAAAACAGAAATGTCTTATCCAGAACTCAGGTGATTTTATAATATTAAATCAGATATCAGGTGCACTTGAGTTATTGAGCGTCCTTAGGAACCTTCGGCTTCCAGCATCAATCTTCCATACAAAATAGTCCTGCATTTGCCGGACCTTTTTTATTCCACGGGAAATTCAGGTCTTCTCATTTTATATTTTGTTCCTGAAAGGGCTTCAAGGAAGGAAACCAAAGCTTTTTTCTCTTCTTTGGTGAGTTTTAAAGGCTTTAATAGAGGATCTGTTACCGGATACAATGGATCGTTCTGTTTGGCTTCAGGAGATGGATCTATCATGTGCATTCCGCTGTCATATATATTCACAATGCCCTCCAATTCTCCAAAAAATCCGTTATGCATCCATGGCTGAGTGAGCATCAGATCTCTTAATTGTGGGGTCCTGAATTTTCCTACATCTTCAGCTTTTTTTGTGATATTATACAAGCCAAGGTCTTCATATTTTCTTTTGTAATAAGTCAATCCGATATTATGAAAAGATTCGTCTGTAAGATATTGTCCACTATGGCAATTCATACAGCGTGCTTTTGTTCTGAAAATATGCATCCCATAGATTTCATCATCAGATAAAGCATTGTATTTCCCCTCTAGAAATTTATCAAAACGGCTGGGTTGGCTTTTAATGGTTTTTTGAAAATCGGCTATTGCTTTTACAATTCTGTCATAGGTAACTTTCTCATCACCATAGGCATTTTTGAAAAGAGGTTTGTATCCTTTTATAGCCTGTATTTTTGAGGGTAATGATTTGATGTCCATTGCCATCTCATGATGGGCCCCGAGTGGACCTGCTGCCTGCTCTTCAAGGGTTTTTGCTCTTCCATCCCAGAAGAATAAATTTCTTTCTGCAACATTATAAAGAGAGATTGTATTTCTGTTTCCCAGTAGATGATTATTTCCTAATGCAACATGTCTTCGGTCTGACCAACCCATTTCCGGATCATGGCATGAGCTGCATGAAATTTGACTGGATTGGGATAATTTCGGATCAAAGAATAACATTTTTCCAAGAATAACACTGGGCTTATCCTGATTTTTAAAAAATGCAGTGTCTGTAGTAATGGGAGTGAATTCTTTCCATTGTACACCATAATCAATATTCGGTTGGGGCCATTCTGAGATTGCTTTTTTATAACTCTTCACAATATCTTCAATGGCAGGATCCTGAAGATCCAGCAAATCCCGATTTACTTTAGGGGTGAAACTTAATAAAATCAAAATAATACCACCTAGTCCTCCATATATTAGTTTTTTCATATCTAAAAAGTTATCCCTATGCTTGCACCCGCAAAATTATTGTTTGTATTCTGTATTTTTTTTGTCTGATATTGTATAGTAGCGAAGAATGCAGGTAGTTTATCCAGCTTAAAATCATATCTCAAAACCACTCCGAACGTTGTAATATCACTGGCTTGGAACATGTAGTCCTGAAGTACCCATTCATTAACTGCTGCATTTCCGGTAGTGTTCAAAGCATTGATAGATTGGTTGACCACTCTTTTATAGAAATACGATTGGAATGTAAATATTTGGTTTTTATTAACCTGTTGTTTATAATCAGCATTGACTCCAAAATGGGAGTATACAAATTTCTGTCCTGAATTTGGATAGAGCCTACGTTCTTTTACTTCTTCATATCCAAAGAACGGAACTGCTGTAATGGAGAAATTGTCCTGAATATACTGATAAAATCCTTTAACGGATGTGGTGTAATTTTCTCTACGATAAGCTTCTCTTTTAAAGATCTGAGTCATGATGGCGGTATTCATGGAGTAGCCATATTCAGATCCTGTTTTTTTGGATGTGGTATATTCTGCTAATAAACCGATACGGTGTTTCTCATTAATATTGAAAAATTTTGCACCTTCCACTCCAAACTGTTCGTTTTTCAGGTCAGAAAGGTTGTGAAATGTGTTTGAACCGTCATTATAACTCTTACTATTGTTGGATTTTCCTATTGTAGCCTGAAGGTAAAAATCTTTTCCCTGTTTGTTGGAGATCTGAAAACCTCCTTTATACGCAAATTCTTCAAAAGTATTGGTAGGACGTGTTCCTCCATTAAATAAAGCATTTGAGAAGCCTAGCCCAGACATCATATATACATAAGGTCTTCCCAAAAGACTTTGAAACTGAGTCGAATTATTTTGAGTGTATTTATTGAATTCACCGAAAACTCCAGCTTCATATTCTCTGAAAATTTTATAGTTAACACCGGCATTCATCCTTAGGTCTGAAGTTGTGCTTTTCATTCTTGGATCTTTTGAACGGTATCCCATTTGTGCGGAATAGCTTACCTGCCCGGCAACAGTCCATTTATTTATTTTTTCAAGATATCCTCCTGAAAACTGGTAATGTTCCAGATTTAATTTTCCACCAACGGAATCAGAAGTGATATAAGGGGCAATACGTTCGTAATCTAATGTTTCGTTCCAATTGACAACGCTTGTTTTTAAGTTCTGGTAACTTGCACTTCCCCATACAAAACGGTGAGGTTTCAGTTTTTGAAAAGATTGAGCTTTTATCGTTAATCCTTTGCTGCCATTTCCTAGTTGTTGACGATAAATCTTTTCTTTATTGTCATGATAACCGGCACTGAACTCTGAAAATGAAGAAGTACTATAACCCGACATGGATGCCGGATTATAGTAAAAGTTATTTTTAAAATCTCTTTCCTGATTGTATTGATTGTTGAGCTTTTTAAAAAGGCTTAGGCTGTCCTGAGCCTTTATATTAAATGAGACTCCGATCAATAGCAGGCAGAAAAATATTTTTGTTTGTAACATAATTTACGGTTGAATATCGAACTGTATTTTAGTGAACAATCCCATTTTTTAAGCTTGGTTGAGAGTCTTTCACAAAATCATTCGAGGAGTTGTTGGTATCCTGATATAGATTTTTACCGTTTGTCATCTGTCCGGTTACCTTACGTCTTACCGATTTTCCGAAACGGGTAGGATCCTTATCAATAGTTCCTACAGAAGTCCAGCCGCCATCAATACTTGCAGAAGTTAAAGTATGGGCAAATTTTGAAGAAATACTGTTGTTTACTCCATCAATAATCCAGGAATTAGGAATCACATAAGTGCTTTTTGCCGTAACTGTACCGGCACTGTTTATATAAGAATAATCATATTTATATTTCTGAAGAAAGCTATCTCTGTTTTCATCGAATGGAAAACGGGCGATCACGTAACTTTCAAAACCACGGTCATGTAAAAAAAACATGTTAAAGTTCATTTGTGAATAAATCACTTCTGCATTGGGAACAGAAGGGTTATCTACCTGTCCTAATGCCGGATTATTTGAAGGATATTCAAAATTGGCGTTGTGAAGGTCATAAGCAGTGCTGGTCTGCGCTTTATGATTGATGGCATTGTCTGCAATAACGATGAAATCTCCCGGCTGTACAGGATAGTCTATACCAGAACCGGGAAGTACCATTACGGCTTTTACCGGGAATGATAGATTTGCATTATACGGAGTAGGATTTTTATCTTCTGTTGTCAAAAATTCAGATTGTCCAATGATGAGTTTGTCAGCATATAGTACTTCCTTGGTGTTATTGGTTAATTTAAAATAACGTCCTGAGTTGTAGTTTTTACCTTCTGTTGTTTTAATTCCTGTAAAGAAAATTTCTTCAATGATAAAGTCATCATGAAACTTTTTAATAATAACCGGAATGTTAAGATTCGTTGCAGATAAAGCAATATCAGTTTGGGCCATGGCTCCTGCCGATACTTCTGTATTTTCGGAAATTACGGCACCATTTACAGTAATTTTATAAGAACCATAGGGTAAAGTTATAGAATATGTGTTGACATTTTTAATGGTTTCTCTTCTTACAATATTCGTATTTACTTCTCTGAATTCAAGATCCAAACTTTTGTAAGTAGAAATATTTTCACCTGAAAAATTTAATGTTAAAAGTCCTTTCTGAGTAGTTGTTTCTCCGAAATGATCATTAGTACATGACGTTACCGTAAATGCTGTGGCCATCATAGCAGCTAAACTTAGTAGTAAAACTCTTTTTTTCATGATATTTTTTTGATATATATTAAAAATTGTAGTTCAATTCCATTCCGAAATACGGAGTATTGGTTCCTTTTCTGTAAACTTTTACATTGTTGAAAGTGTAAGGAGCACTATAATTGAAAAGTCTGTTAACAAATAAGGAAGTCCGAAGTGCCTTATAAATACTTTTAGTGACTTTAAGATTTCCTACCATGGTAAAGGTGTAAAGCCTATCCAGATTATCAGAAACCGAAACGCTTCTTACCAACCATTGTTTATAGGTATCTGTTCTGTCTGCCTCTGTAAAGGGATGTATCACTCCATCTACCCCGTAATAAGAAATAGGTTCTGCAATTCTTCTGTCATTTCTGCTATGGTCATATAAACTTCCTTGCAAAGACGCGGAAATTATCATATCCAGACTTGGAAGATAGGTATCTATAAGAAGATTGTAGTTGATATTTGAATTCACATAACCATAATCAGATTGATAGATTCCGTAATAAGGATAAGGTTCTGTTCCAATTGAGCCATTAGGTCTGTTAATAATAGGAGCTGAATTTCTGTATTGAGTTTTGAACCATGCTCCGGTGAAGGTAAATCTTGTATTGATTGCTTTGAGTCTTGGTGAAGTGTACCCGAATTCAATTCCCTGTTTTAAAGTTTCACTTCCGTTTTCTGTAGTGGTGTAAGCTCCAAAAACATTTTTAATTTCATAAGGTACATTAGTTAAATCGGGTCCGTTAGGTGTCCATTGAGTTAAATCTACCTGTGTATTATCATATTGTTTGTAGTTATGAACAGTAGTTTGAACCATATTTCGGAAACCAGTGGTCATAGTTTCTTTAAAATAAGTAATAAAGAATTGATTATTTCTGTACGACAAGTCTAAACGAATTTCCTTTTTAATACTTTTTGCAGCCTGAAGCTCTTTATTTTCCCTGGACTGTATATAGGTCATAAAGTTTACATATCGATATTGCGAATCATTGTGATAATGATTCAGCTGTGTGTAATCCCAGTATTCCTTGTTAGGGTAAAGCATTAATAAAGTAGGCTGTTTGTAGAAAAGACCATATCCCAGAGTTACATCTGTTTTTAATGGATAGTCATTAATCATGAGATGGGGTAAGCTGTACTGGAAATTTAATCTCGGTTCAGCAAATACTTTTTTACTGATGGCATAAGAGTTATCAATTCCCATATTTTTTGATAATCTCAATCCTGCGTACAAAGTAAACTTATGTTGGTGAATAGCGTAACTCATCTGATCGCCTAAGAAAGCAGCCCATAAACTTGAGGCAGGAATATCATTGTAAGGTCTCGGTCTTGTAATTCCTGTGTTGGCTGAAGGGGGAGTCTTCATATCGTATTCAAGTCCCTTTCCGTTATTCTTTGAATATCTCCAATCAAGTCCGGCTTCATATTGATGGGTAATTCCAAAAGTTTTCTTTGTTCCGTTTGCCTGGAAGAAGGCCGTGATATCCAAAGGCTTTCCTTCTGTGGAAAATTCTGCGATATAGCGAAGATCTGGATAATAACCCACGTTTTCTCCCTGTTCTGTGGCGAGTGAAAATGAACGCGGTCCAGACAGCTGAATCAGTTTTACCTGTTCTAATTTTTCAAACCCCTGACGGATGGCTGTATTTAAAGCTAATTTGTTGAAAAATGCATTTTTATCCAACTGATAAATGAAGTTATTGGTTATGCTGATTCTTTTATTATTGGACTCATACCTGTCTGTTGAAGGATAGCCGTTGTCCGGATCATATTTTTTATGGTCAATATTGGTGGAAAAATCAATAGTAGATCTCCATTCTAAAGGCCTTGACCATAGTGTTGAGATTTTCTTTGAACGGATAGATGCCGTAATACGCTGATAGGTTTCAAAATCATCTGTTGGATTTGATTTTGAATCCAGGAAATCTGCACTGGCGCTCATCTGCCACTTATCATTGATTTTAAATCCCTTACTCAGATAATATTGCTTACTGAATCCGTCAGCTTTGAACCTAGCTTGCAGTGGAGCTGCTTTTATTCTGCGTTCAATTTTGATTAATCCTGAAGTAAGATCTCCATATGCTGCTGATGGAATACCACGGATCACTTCCACCTTCTCAATGTCGTTGGTAGAAATGGTTCTCATATCTACTCCTGAAGAAGAGGTTTCTCTATACTTCGGGCCTTCTGAGAATTGCCTGTTATCTACTGAGACCTGCATATCGGCGTTGGAATTGATGATGTTATCATCAATCATGAACTGTACTCCAAGAGAGGATGTGTTATATTCATTTCCAGTATAGCCAGCAGTATTTTCCCTGAGAGTGGCTTTATTAGTTAAGTTTAAAACCGGTGCTGTAGAAAGTCCACCGGGAAGAAGTTCCATTAAGTCTGAGAAACTGGAAGGTTGCAAATGCTGCATAGTCTGCCTGTCAATCACTGATTTTGTTGTTAAACCTTTGCTCTCCTTAGAAAAGACTACTACCTCTTCCAGCTTATTAACGGGCTGAAGTTTAATAATAACATTTTGAAGAGAAGTATGGTTGATATTCAGTTCTTTTTCCTGAAAATCAGGATGAAGAACTTTTACGTGATATTTACCATTGGGAATAGAAATATCCGTATGACCATTTTTATCGGTAGTTAAAGAGGTTTGATTGATGGTAACAGAAACCCCCTTTAATTCTTTATTGTTTTCGTCGAATACGGTAATGTTCAATTGAGTTTTTTCATTTTGTGCCTGTACCATCTGTACACTGAAAATGAAAAGGAAAACTAAAAGTAAAGATTTAGTCATTTTTATTTATTCTAAATAAGTAAAGCGCAAAACTATAAAATATAATGATGCGAGACAATGATTATTTAGAATAAATTAAAATAATAAAACAAAATTCCGGAAAATACCCGGAATTCTATTATATAATCTGACGTGAAAGTTATATAATATTCACTTCTCTTTCAAGTTCTATCCCGAATTTTTCCTGTACAGAATTGATGATCTCCGTAGAAAAATCAAAGATTTCTTTTCCTGTTGCTTCTCCTGTTGCATTGATGATAACTAACGACTGAAGTTTGTGTGAAGCTACATTTCCAATCTGTTTTCCTTTCCATCCACATTGTTCAATGAGCCATCCTGCAGGAACTTTTACCATATTGCCATTTGGATATCCCTGAATATTTTCAAATTTCTGCTTTAAATCTTCAAACTGAGCTAAAGGAATAGTTGGATTCTTGAAAAAGCTCCCTGCATTTCCGGTTTGCTTAGGATCTGGTAATTTGCTTTGTCTGATATTAATAACAGCTTGGGAGACATCCTGAATAGAGGGATTTTCAATTTCCAGTTTTTCCAGTTCAGACTTAATGGCTCCGTATTCTGTTTTGATATGGTGATCTTTTTGGGTAAGTTTAAAAGTAACTTCCAAAATAACATATCTCCCTTTTCCTTCCTGCTTGAAAATAGAATCTCTGTAGCCAAATCGGCATTCTTGAAGACCGAAAGTTTTAAGTTCAAGAGTTTCCAAATCCAATACCTTGCAGTTGACAAATACATCTTTGATTTCCGTTCCGTATGCTCCGATATTCTGCATAGGAGAAGTTCCAACATTACCAGGAATTAAAGAAAGGTTTTCCAGTCCACCGTAATTTTTACTCAGGCAGTACATCACGAATTCATGCCAGTTTTCACCTGCTTTTGCGGTAATCAGAACTTCATTTTCATTAAGATCCTTTTCATCAATTCCTTTTAAATTTAGCTTAATAGCAAGTCCGTCAAAATTTTTTGTCAGCAGAATATTACTTCCGCCTCCCAAAAATAAAAGAGGAAGAGTATTTTCTTTTGAGAAAATGAGAGCGTTTTTTAATTCTTCGATGTTGTTTATTTCAACAAAGTATTTTGCTTGGGCATCAACACCAAATGTATTGTAAGGCTTTAAGGAAAAATTTTCTTGCATGTTTTATTTGTATTCTTTTGGAAGAATGTTGTCTAGTTGTTCTTTAAATTGTTGAAGCTGTTTGTAATGTGCCGGATCGGCAAAAGAGTTGACGTAGAAATGAGCTTTCTTAGGAGTACGTATCTGAAAAGTTTCATCAATACCATCTACAGACTGTTGGCTTGGTGAGCTTTTTATCTTGTCTAGATCTTTAATATTAATAGGAGAGATGAGCTGCTTCCATGTATCCATATTGATTGATGAAGCCCATTCCTGATGCGTTTTATGGGCAGTGGCACCCTTTTCTGCAAAGACAGAATCTTTGGTCACTTTAATAATCCTGTATTCTCCCATAGTTCCGCCAATATGAGAGAGCCTGATAAAGATTATTTCATTGGGAGAAGCTGCAGGTTGTTTTGATTTTTTAGAATCACAGGAAAAAAATGCCGACAGCAAAAAGATCGGAAATATGAGTTTCAGATATACATTTTTCGTTGTCGGCATCTTGTATAATTTATAGGCTGAATTCTTCTCTATACTGTTTTAAAGCATCTTTCAAAATTTCAACACTTCTTCTAAGGTCTTCTTCTTTCAGTACATAAGCAATTCTTACCTGTTTTTTACCTAATTCAGGATCACTGTAGAAACCTCCGGCAGGAGCTACCATGATGGTTTCTTTGTTGTTAGAATATGACTCAAGCAGCCATTGTGCAAATTTTTCAGTATCATCTACAGGAAGTTCGGCAACACAATAGAAAGCACCTCTTGGCTTAGGGCAGATTACACCTGGAATAGCATTTAAAAGGTCTACTAAAACATTTCTTCTGTGAGTATATTCTTCTCTTACAGCTCTGATATAAGCTCCGTCATTCTGGTGAGCTGCTGTTGCTGCAATCTGTCCTAAAAGAACAGGGCTTAATCTTGCCTGTGCAAAAAGGATCGCAGCATTACGGATTTTTTGAGAGCGGGTAACCATACATCCGATTCTTACTCCACACATAGAATAACGCTTGGATTCTGAATCAATAACAATGCAGTTTTCTTTTAATTCAGGGAAATCAAGAATAGATATCTGTTGTTTTCCATCATATACATATTCTCTGTACACTTCATCAGAAATGATTACGATGTCATATTTTAAAGCAATCTCAGCAAGTTTCTGAAGCTCTTCACGAGTGTAAAGGTATCCTGTTGGGTTCCCTGGGTTACAAATGATAATTGCTCTGGTTTTTTCTGTGATCTTTTTTTCAAACTCTTCAATGGGTGGCAAGGCAAAACCGGTATCAATTGTAGATGAAACGGCTACTACATTTACATCAAATGTACTGGTAAACCCATTGTAGTTAGCATAGTAAGGCTCAGGGATAATTACTTCATCTCCATCATCACACAAAGTTGAAATGGCAAAATTTAGCGCTTCAGAACCACCATTGGTAACAATAAAATTATCAGGGGTTAGGTCTGAGAAACCTAGAGAGTGATAATATTCTGTAAGGGCGTTTCTGTAGTCTAAATTACCTTCAGAAAGTGCATATTCCAATACTTTAAGATCAATATTCTTTAAAGCATTTAATGCTGTTTCCGGAGTTTCAATATCAGGCTGTCCGATATTAAGGTGATATACTTTTATTCCTTTCTGTTTTGCTTGTAACGCAAAGGGAACCAGTTTTCTTACCGGCGATGGCGGCATATGCAGTGCTCTGTTTGAAATATTCGGCATTGTTCAAAAATTTGTATGACAAAAATAGGATTTAATTTCCCAATAATAAAATTAAGAATAAGAAGAAACGGCCTATCATCTCCTTTCAGCATTGATAATTTTATAGGATTTACTATTAATATTAGTTTTGTTTTGATTGATTTTTTGATTATTTGTTAAAAATAATCTTTTTATATTGATATTTTTCTTAATTTACCATTCAAATGTGAATAAAATGACAATAAATTTATTTTTTAGAGCTTTACCTGCTATTGCTCTTCTTTCAGCATCAGCAATGATGGCTCAAAATTTTCAAAAGATGCCGATTACTTCCGGGTTTACGGCAGATGTAATTGCCAACGGAGTAGGGACTTCTTCAATATCTACTACAGCAGACGTTGATGGAGTTTCTTTTGCTTTTGTAGCGAGAGATTTTAAACTTACCCCCACTAGCTCTGCTCTTACGTATGGAATCCCTGCGGATGGTATCATTAATTCAGTGGTACCTTCTACACCTGGTTTAAGTTACCAATTGGGGGATTTAAGTGCTAATAATTCTTTAAAGCTGATCACAGCAGGAGATAATGGAACTCTTGTATTTACTACTCCAAAGGCTGCTTTTAAGCTGTATATGCTTTCAACGAGTGGTAGTGGTGCATCTATAGTAAGTGCAACAGTAACTTTTACAGATAGTTCAACCCAAACATTTTCTGATATTAACATTTCAGACTGGTATGGCGGCTCTAATTTTGCTATTCAGGGGATTGGAAGGATCAATAGAGATAATGATAACTTAGAACCTAATAGTACTAATCCCAGATTGTATCAGACTGTTTTGGATATTGATGCAGCTAATCAGGCTAAACCAATACAAAGTGTAACAATTACAAAAAGCTCCGGCTTCGGAATTCCTAATATTTTTGCCTTTTCAGTAGATGGTTATACTGATTGTATTGCTCCGACAACAGATGAAGCAACCGGAGTTACAGCCAATACTGCTCAGATTTCATGGACGGTTCCGGCAAGTAATCAGACTACAAGTTATGATATTTATTATAGTACTAATTCAGCAGTTCCTGCGAGTAATGTAAATCCTAATCATTCCAATGTTACAGGAACTTCCTATACTCTCAGTAACTTATCTCCAAGTACAACATATTATTATTGGGTAAGAGCCAATTGTAGTACAGCAACAAGCAAGAGTGCATGGTCTCTTGCTAAATCATTTACAACACAATGTGGTGCAATAGTGCCATCGTATACTAATGATTTTAGTAGTTTCCCTGGCCTATGCTGGGCTAATAACTTAACTGGAGGAGATCCTACTACAGGGCCATCAGGTACAGGTTTTTCTTATTGGGGATCGCGTAGTTTTTTAAATACATCAGCTAACGGACCTTCAGCTTCTATGAATTTATACTCCTCAGATAGAACAGGATGGCTTAAGACAGCATCTTTTAATCTCTCTGCAGGTAGCTATAAAGTGAAGTTTAAATATGGAGTAACACAATATTATAATGCGGATTCTTCAGGAATGGATAGTGATGATGTTGTTCATTTCCTGGTTTCCAATGATGGTGGAACTACATGGATGATTCTGCAAACCTGGGATACCAATAATGCTCCGTCTAATACTTCTAATGAATATACGTTCGATCTGGCTAACTTTGTCAGTGCGAATACGGTCTTTGCATTTTATGGCAGCACAGGATCGCAGGATGAAGACCTGGATTATAATTTCTATGTAGAAGATTTTACGGTTGAAAATGCTCAACTAAGTACTTCGGAGGTGAACCGTCAGGTGAAAAAAGCATCAGTTCATCCGAATCCGTTTAAAGATATTCTGTATATTTCAGATACAAGAGATGTTAAGTCAGTTGCTATAACAGATACTTCAGGAAGAGTGGTGAAAACAATTGAAGGTTCTGTGAAAGAGCTGGATCTAAGCAGGCTGAATTCCGGATTGTATTTTGTAACGCTTTACTTTAAAGACGGATCACAATCTACAGTAAAAACGATCAAAAAATAATTTTTTTAATGTAAATAAAGTTGAGTGGCGATGCATTATTGTATCGCTGCTTTTTTATGAAGCCTGGATAAATGTTAGGCATCATTGTGATTTGATTCTAAAATGATTTGAGATACTTTCAACACATATATGTCAAAAGGTAACTTCCGGTCTCCCTCTTCCGGCTTCCCATCTATTTCTCTATAAATAATAAATAAATTTTGTTAATTTCAACCTCTAAAACTCACTGAAAATGCAAATTATATCAAACTCATTGGATGACTATCTTTCAAAGATTCAGCCGGAAAGAAAGGAGCCGTTTAAAAAACTTTTTGATGTGATTAATGAGAATCTGCCTAAAGGTTTTGAAGAAATTTCCAATTACGGAATGCTAGGCTGGGTGGTTCCATTGAAAACTTATCCTGCGGGATATCATTGTACACCGGGAACACCTTTACCCTTTATCAATCTGGCTTCACAAAAGAACTTTATTGCATTGTATCATATGGGATTGTATTCCAGACCGGAGCTGTTGGATTGGTTTGTGGGAGAATATCCTAAGCATTCCAAGAAAAAGCTGGATATGGGAAAATCCTGCGTCCGTTTCAAAAACCCTGAAGATATTCCTTTTGAACTGATCGCAGAACTGAGTCAGAAAATGACGGTTGAGGATTGGATTAGTATCTACGAATCTCAATATAAGAAATAACAAGAGCCCTGAATCATTTAGATATCAGGGCTTTTTTTGAATGATGAGGTGTTTTAAAAGGCGAGAAGCTGGAAGAGGGAGGCTGGAGGTTACTGTTGTGTTTTTGATAGCTTATCTTTTATTATTAAGAATATTCTCGATTTTAAAAGATTAATTAATGGGCGTTTCAGTTATTTTTCAACGATCATCAACTTCCTTCTTCCCGCTTCTGACTTCCCTTTTTTAAAAATCAATATCCCAGATTCCGGCTTTACGTTCAAGTTCAATTAAAGCGGAAGCGTTTTCTGTTAAAAGTTGGAAATAATTCTGACGAAGCTCATTATACGTTCTTTGGGCATTGAGTACTTCTAAAATAGAACTTTCTCCCCGCTGATAACTGTAAGTGATTCCTTTCAGGATGTTTTCTGCTTCTTTCAGCATGCCGTTATCAAATTGCTGCAGCTGTTTTTGCGCAGAAGTATACTGTTGGTAAGCCTGAGTAACTTCCATCCTGATGCTGTTTTCAATCTGTCTGTATTCTGTTTCTGCCTGTGAGTAGCCCATTTCTGCAATTTTAAGATCGGCATTCCGGCGATTGGAAAATTTTATAGGAACACTGATTCCCAATTTTACGGTATTGACAGCAGGAGAAGGTGCAATTTCATTATTGGCCACAGTATTGTGTCCGGCTCCGGCACTCAATCCTAAGTCTATAACGCGATTAGCTTTTTCAAGTTTAATACGGCTGGCAGCAGTATTGATATTTTGCTTGGAAGCTAAAAGATCTGCTCTTTGGTTAAAAGCCTGGGTAATGAGGTCATTTAAAGTGAACGTTCTGTTGAAGGTATTGAGATCTCCGGCAACCTCTTTGCCAGTACTGTCACTCCCGATAAAATCAGATAAGGCAGTGATAGACTGTTGCTGAGCTCCTTCCAGCTGATAAACTTCGTTCAATAAAGAAGAAGCTTCCAATCTGCTTTGCTGAGAGGTTACTTTGGAAATATCACCTAACTTGTATCGGATACTATCAGATTTAGCCAGTTTAAGCATACTTTGATAAGACTCTTTCTGAACATTCAGCAATGCTTTTGATTTTAAAGCTTCAATATACCCTAAAGTAGCGTCAGCAAGAAGGTTTCGTAGATAATCCTGTAGTTGTAGTTTAGAATATTCGGCTTCATTTTTTGCGGTTTCTATTCTTGCTTTTCTTTTGCCACCCAATTCAAGCGTCCAGCTAACGGCTCCTTCAACTGTGTACCCCATATCTTTGGAAACCCCGTTGTTAGAAGTTTCCATTTCAATTTGAGGATCCGGAAATATTCCTGCGGTGAGGATAGAGGCTTCAGCCATGCTGACGTTGTACTTCTGTGCAGCAAGACCTAGATTTTTATCCTTCACATAATTCAGGTATTCATTGAAGTAAATAGGCCCCTGTTCTGTCTGGCCTTTAATGAATATACCGGTAACGGTACATAATACTATGATTAAAAAATTAGATTTCATGAGAGGTTGCATTTTGTTTATCGAAACGGTATTCAGCTAAATAATAAATGGCAGGAAGTACAAACAGGGTAAGGAATGTAGAGAACATCAATCCATACACAATGACGGTAGCCAAAGGTCTCTGTACATCAGAACCGATTCCTGTTGCCAGAGAAGCAGGTAATAATCCGATGATCGCTACGGAAGCTGTCATTAATACTGGTCTGAAACGATCCTTTGCTCCCTGAATGACTGATGCTTTAAGCGGAATTCCATTTTTTCTGAGGGTATTGATATGAGAAACCATAATTACTCCATTCTGAATAGCCACTCCAAATAGAGCAATAAAGCCTACTGCAGAAGATACATTAAGTGACATTCCTCTGATATTCAAAGCTAACATTCCTCCAAATAAGGCCAACGGAATGATACTCATTAAGACCAATGCCTGTCTGAAGGTTCCAAACGCTCCATATAGCAGCAGGAACATAACCGCTAGTGCCAACGGTACAATAACTGCTAACCTTGAATAAGCTCTGTTTTTATTTTCAAATTGTCCGCCCCATTTGATCTGAAATTTTTCATGATCATAACGAATATTTTTTTCAATACTTTTCTGTGCTTCGTTGATGAATGAAGTAAGATCACGCCCTCTAAGGTTTAGTTTCACGGTAAGGTGTCTCTTATTCATTTCTCTTGTGATGGTACTTTCTCCGGTACTCAATTTTACCGTGGCAATTTGCGAAAGGGGAATTTTTGCTCCCGAAGAAGAGGCCAGCATCAGGTTTCCTATTTTTTCGGGAGTATTGCGGCTGTTTTCAACATAGCGGCAGGAAATATCATATACTTTGTTGCCAATGAAGATTTGGGAGACGGCTTTCCCTCCGAGAGCCGTTTCAATAAGATCAGTAACATCAGAAACATTCAATCCGTACTGGGCAATTTTATTTCGGTCAGCAACAATCTGCAACTGAGGAAGCGGTGGCTCCTGATCAATGGCGAGATCCGCAGAACCGGGAACGGTTTTTAAAAGGGAAAGAACATTGTCTGCAACCTGTCTTGTTCCGGCGAAGTCATCCCCGTAAATTTTCACCACCAACTCACTGTGAGCTCCTGATATTTTATCCATTACTCCATCAATCATAGGTTGAGAGAAACCTACGGTAAAGCCGGGCATTTCCTTATAATCTTCTGCTAATTCTTTGATGAGGTCTGCTTTTGTCTTTCCTGATGCCCATTCTTTGTAAGGTTTGATACCTACAGATACTTCAAAGTGAGAGGCTGTCCATGGATCGGTGCCGTCATCATTACGCCCTGCCTGTACCATAATATAAGTAACTTCGGAATGCTTCATCGTTCTGAGACGAAGAGAATCACTCATTTCCTGAGCCTTTTTCAAAGAAATTCCCGGTGGAAGCTGTACCTGCAGCCAGATAGAACCTTCATCAAGTTCAGGTAAGAAGTCTTTGCCCACGCTATAAGAAAGAATTCCGGCTCCAAGTAAAACGATTCCTGCAGGGATGAAGATTTTTTTTGGAGCATCCATGATTTTATCAATTCCTTTGCCATAAGCGTTACTTACTTTTTCAAGCCATCGGTTGTGATACAATTTTCTTGGCTTTCTATAAATCATATAAGCCAGCCCGGGGATCAGTAATAAAGCGACAGCCAGAGCTCCTAATAATGCGTATCCTACAGTAAATGCCATGGGAGTAAATAGTTTTTTTTCCACTCTTTCAAATGCGAACAAAGGCAGGTAAGCCGTAATGATGATAATTCCTGAAAAGAATATCGGTTTCGCAATTTCAGTGGCTTTTTGAATGATTGTTTTCTCTTCTAGTTCCTTGTCGGGATGTTCTTCTCTCTGCCTCAATATAGCTTCCAGCATTACGATGGAACCATCTACAATAATTCCGAAATCTATGGCTCCCAGTGAAAGAAGGTTGGCCGGAATATTGGTGAAATGCATTAAAATAAAAGCAATAAGAAGTGAAAAAGGAATGGTAATGGCTGTAAGGAGAGCTCCCCGCCAGCTTCCAAGGAATACAATCAGTATAATGATTACTAAAACAATTCCTTCTGTTAAGGTATGAGAAACGGTGTTAAGAGTGGTTTTTACCAGATCAGTTCTGTCCAGATAGGTGTGGATTTTTACCCCAGCCGGAAGAATATTTTTGTTGAGTTCATCTACTGCTTCGTGAACCCCAATTAATACCTGCGATGGATTTTGACCTTTTAATAGCAAGACAATTCCGCCTACACTTTCATTATAGTTTCTATTTCTGTCAGTAAAACCAAGGATTCCTTTGCGTTCAAGATTTCCATATTTTAAAGTTCCGATATCATTTAAAAAAACAGGAACTCCTTTTTCAGTTTTCACAACGGTTTTTCCAAGATCGTCAAGATTTTTAATCAATCCGATTCCACGAACTACATAGGCGAGATCACCACGGGGAAGCATACTTCCACCTGCGCTGGCATTGTTTTTACTGATGGTTTCAATGATTTCTGCAAGGGAAAGACCATATTGTTCCAGCTTGTTGGGATCAAGCTCTATCTGAAACTGAGTTGTAATTCCTCCAAAATTAGTTACATCTGCAATGCCTGAAACCTGTTTTATTCTGGGGATGATCACGAAATTCTGAAGATCAGTAAGTTCCCTTAAACTGTGATTGTCACTTTCAATAACATAACGGTAGATTTCTCCTACGGGCGAGGTTAGTGGATCTAGTCCCGGCTGGGCACCATAAGGCAGGGAAACTTCAGCCAGTCTTTCCTGAATACGCTGTCTAGCCCAATAATCATCAATGCCATCATCAAATACAATGGTAATCATAGAAAGTCCGAATGTACTTTTGCTTCGCATCACATGCATTCCCGGAATTCCGTTAAGAGCTCTTTCCAGT
Organism: Chryseobacterium sp. StRB126; assembly: GCF_000829375.1. Classification (NCBI taxonomy): domain Bacteria; kingdom Pseudomonadati; phylum Bacteroidota; class Flavobacteriia; order Flavobacteriales; family Weeksellaceae; genus Chryseobacterium; species Chryseobacterium sp. StRB126. The sequence continues at coordinate 4,722,004 of NZ_AP014624.1, read as the reverse complement.
GGAATCGTGATTTGTTGTTCTACTTCTTCGGCAGCGAGTCCTTGTACCTGAGTTACTACCTGTGAAGTGGTGTCTGCAATATCCGGATAAGCTTCAACGGAAAGTTTAGTCCAGGAATAGTATCCAAAAAAACCTAATAATATAAAGAGGGCCAGTATAAGCCATTTTTTCTGTATGGAAACTGTTAATAACTTTTTCATAATCTAACTTTAATGGGAAACTTCAGTTTCCGCATTCAACATTTATTTTACATCCAGCAGATAAATTCCTCCTGTTGTCATGATTTCATCTCCCGGTTTAAGGCCTGATGTGATCTTCACCGTTTTTTCAGAAGCTTCAGTAGTGGTCACATTACGCTTCATGAATTGATTTTTTCCGGTTTTGATCCAGACGTATTGATTGTCGTCTTTTTGCATCAGGGCAGAATTGGGGATAATAATTGTGTTTTCAGAATCGGTGGAGTAGGTGATGGTGGCAAACATGCCGGGTTTTAAGGTTCTGTCGGGATTCTCACATTGTATTAGAACCTTGATGCTTCGCGTTGCTTCATCTACCCAATCATTAATATGGTATACTTTGCCGGTAATGGCTCTGTCCGGATAAGTATTGACTTTTACAGATACCTGATCCCCGTTTTTAATGAACCGGAGATCCTTTTCTTTAACTTCTCCGGAGATCCATACCTTAGAAAGTTCAGCAACAATCATCACAGGTTCTGCATCTTCACGAAGATACTGTCCGGTAACTATTTTGTTGGAAATTACTTCGCCGGCAATGGGTGCTCGTACGATCAAACCTCCGGAACCTTTTCCTTGGCTTTTGTAAATTTTCAATGCTGTGGATGCATTGGATAAGGAAATCTTTTTATTTTTGAATTCGGTTTCAGATTCTTCCAGTTCCTTTTGTATTCCTACCCCGTGTTTTACAAGATCTTGCTGGCGTTTGTATTTCTTTTCTGCCAAGCCAGCTTCGTTCAATGCATCAGAATATTCTTTCTGTACATCCAGATAGCCTGAGGACAGCACTTCAAAAAGTGGGCTTCCGGCACTTACTTTCTGCCCGATATTCACAAAAGCTTTTGTAATTCTTCCTGAAAACGGGCTGGCTATTTCTGCATAATTATTGGGTATGGCTTCTATGGTTCCTACAGAAGTAATATCATGATTGTATTCCTGATTGCTAACCGTTATGGTTTTAATTTTCTTTAAAACAGGGCTGTTTTCAGAAATGATGACCTGATTGTCTTTCATAGTAATTTCCTGTTCCGGGATTTGTTGTGGGACATTGTCTTTGCAGGAAACTGCAAAGACAATGATAATGCTTAAGATGATTCTTTTCATGACCTTAATAAAATTGGGTACTGTTGCTGATTTTGGGTTTTGTGTTGTTCTTTTTCTTAATGACCAGTTTCTTACTCCGGGCTTCCTTTTGGGTAGACAAAGTAGGGCGTAGAAATATATTGGTGGAAACAATGAAAAAGACGGTAATGAGTGCTTCTTTGGGATAACCTAGAGCACATAATGCTCCTATTGCTGCGGAACACCATAAGGTAGCGGCTGTATTTAATCCTCGAACGGTAAGGCCGTCTTTCATGATAACACCACCACCAAGGAATCCAATGCCACTAACGATATAAGAGGTGATTCTTCCGGCTGCATCACCACCAATTCTGATGGCAATGAGGACGAATGCTGCGGAACCTATGCAAACTAAGGTATTGGTGCGAAGACCTGCATTTTTTTTACGCCACTGTCTTTCGAAACCTATGCCGGCTCCTAAACAGAATGCAGTTAATAAACGAAGTGTAAATTCAAATGTATTCATAACTTTTCCTTTTTTTATAAAGCTGGTAAGCTGTACGGGAAAAGTGAGTACAACTGAAGCTTTTAAGATTGATAAGTACTGTAGGGATCTGCGTCCATGTGCTTTATTTTTTACAGTGCAAAAGTAGGAATAGTGGCTTTTTTCAGCCGTTAGAAAAGCTTTAGAATGCTATTAGAATTTCATTAGAGAAAATAGGATGGGTTATTTTTTAATAAAAAATTATATCTTTGATAGTATCATTTGATACTATCAAAGATGAAACCTCCTTATCAGATTACGAATGAAATATTATTATTGATTGCCTCTATTTCAGAAAAAATAGGAGAAATTAATGCTGCTCTTTTATATAAACCTACTACAGAATTAAGAAAAAAAATCGGATTAAAACGATCCAATCTTCATTGGAAATTGAAGGAAATACCCTTACAGAAGAACAAATTACAGCCTTATTAGAGAATAAAAGAGTTGTAGCTCCTCAAAAAGATATCCTTGAAGTCCAAAATGCTGTTAAAGCTTATGATCAGCTTCATCAGTTTAACTCATATCAAATAAAAGATTTGGAAAAGGCTCATTCTATTTTAATGAATGGTTTAATTGAGAGCGCGGGTAGATTGAGAACTACTAATGTGGGAATTGTGAAAGGGTCTAAAGTTGAACATATAGCACCGGGAGGAGTAATGGTTAAAGGTTTAATGAAAAATCTTTTTGGCGTATCTGAAAAATGATAAAGATTTATTACTCATTAAAAGTTGTGTTTTTCATTATGAATTTGAGTTTATTCATCCGTTCATTGAGGGAAATGGAAGAATGGGCAGATTGTGGCAAACATTAATTCTTATACAACAATATCCGGTTTTTGAGTTTTTACCAGTTGAAAGCTTAATAAAACAACAACAAAGTACATACTATAGTAAACTGTCTGAATCGGATAAGAAAGGAAATTCTGCACCTTTTATAGAATTTATGCTTGGAATTATTCAGAATGCTTTAGAAGAAGTTTTACAATTGCAAAATAAAACCCTTTATACTGAAGATAGGATCTTAATTATTTAAAGATAAAGCAGGTAAAAACAAATTTAGTAGAAAAGATTACTTGAAGCATTTCAAAAGCATTTCAGCTCCAACAGCAAGCCGTGATTTGAAATGGGGAGTGGAACACGGAATTTTAATCAAATTTGGAGAAAAGAGATTGACAGAATATCAATTTTCTGCCTCCCCATTGAAATAATTTTTTTGTTGATATAAACTTATTAATGGTTACAGATTTAGAATTAAAACGCTGATCTGTAACCATTTTTTAAGATAAAATTTCAATACATTTGGCAAAAGTCCAGGTTTGTGCTATACTATTATTAATTTTGTAGAATAAAGCTTGATGTATCTCCCGGTTTCATACCAAAAGTTGTCTTTATAAATTATATATTTTAGAAATGAAAAATTCAAACTTAGCGATTCCTGCTACACTTTTAGCCATCATCTGTGTACAGGGGGGAGCATCTATTGCCAAGCAGCTTTTTCCGGCAATTGGAGCCATTGGAACCGTTACTTTGAGGATTGTACTTTCTGCCATTCTGCTTACTATCATCAATCGTCCAAAATTTTCGGAGTTCACTCCACAAAAATGGAAGTATTGCGCCATGTACGGGACAGGACTGGCGGCCATGAACCTTATTTTTTATATGGCAATTCAAAGAATTCCGTTAGGATTGGCGGTAACCGTAGAATTTGCGGGACCTTTATTTCTTGCATTGGCATTGTCTCGTAAGCTGCTTGATGTAGTTTGGGCGTTATTGGCTTGTGCAGGAATATTACTTATTGTTCCCTGGAAGAGTGACCATGTAGATTTGCTTGGCCTTGGATTAGCTTTCCTGGCGGGAATATTCTGGGCCCTTTATATTGTTATGGGCGGAAAAGTGTCTAAAATAATGGATGGAAGAGACGCTGTAACCACAGGAATGTTATTTGCCAGTCTGGTGATTCTTCCCTTTACAATATGGGATGGTGCGGTTTTTAATATGACCCCGACTATTTTTGTAAAAGGTTTGGGAGTAGCCATTTTATCCAGTGCTTTACCATTTTCATTGGAAATGATGGCTCTGAAAAAGCTTCCTGCCAAGACTTTCAGTATTCTGATGAGTCTGGAACCCGCATTTGCAGCATTTTCGGGATTAGTATTCCTTGCTGAAGAACTGTCTTTTTTACAGTGGATTTCCATTAGTTGCGTCATTGCTGCAAGTATAGGAACTACCATTTTCAATAAAGCAGCTGCTTCCCATAATTAAAGAATTTATCATTTTATTTTCCCACAGATTACACAGATTAATACGGATGTTTATGGATATGAAAATCAAAGATTTTCAAAAACTTTAGTGTGCTTTTATGTATGAAGTTTGTCACTTGAAAATAACTTAAGTGTTTAAAAACTGTTGTAGTTTAAAAATAAGTAACACTAAGTAGTTTCAGTTTCAAATATTACAGTAAAAACAGTCTCATTATTTTCAGAGGCCACTTTTATAGCTGCATGATGAAGATGAATAATTTTCTCCGTTAAGAACAGTCCTATTCCATAGCCTTTTTCCTGTTTAGATACTTCACTTCTGTAAAAGGGTTCAAAAATATGGAGTAAATCTTCCTGCGAAATGGTAATTCCTGTATTGATGAAACTGATGTCAAGCTTTTCGTTGTTTGTTTTAACATCAATCAGGCAGGTTTGAGCCGGAGAATATTTACAGGCATTATCGATGAGGTTATTAAAAGCAACCTGTAATAGATATTCATTTCCCTGTACAACGAGCTGATGCTCTTCTATTGAACGATCTATATTCAATGAAACTTTATATTCCTGATTTTCCTTGATTATTTTTGAATAAGATTCCAGAAGGATTTCATCCAGCCGTATTTCTGAAAAACTGATTTCATTAGGATCATAGCTCGCTTTGGCGAGATCCATTAGGCTATTGGATAATTTCACCATATTTCGGGCATCATCCAGTGCGTATTGAATGGTCTGCTGATATTCTTCTTTGGTCTGTTCCTTTTCAGTAGAGAATTCCAGTTCCGTGATAATAGCCGATAAAGGAGTTCGCAGTTCATGGGAGATATTGGATACAAAATGTTTTTGAGCATCAAACGAATTTTCCAGGCGTTCAAGCATTCCGTTGAAGTTTTGGGCCAATTCATTCAGTTCATCTTTCTCACCAGTAGTTTTTAAACGCAACTGTAATTTTCCGGCAGTAATATTTTTAATCTGATGAACCATTCCACTTAGCGGATTCAATGCTTTCTTTGAAAGGAATATTCCGGCCAAATAAATAAGGATTAAAATACTAATAAAAGCAATAATACTGATGGTAAGAAGATGGTTGATTGATTTGTAACCATATTGATCATATCCGGCAGCGGTTACCAAATATTTTTTTCCATTATGAATGTAGACCATTCCTATAGCTTGCAGATCATTAATAAAAAAACTGATCTCTTTCTTCTTTAAAATATTGGAAAGCATTTTAGGATCTTCCTTAACAAAATCTACTTTTGAATCATCATGATAGATGAGATTGAATTCCGGATTATAAATGGCAACCTGAACCTCGTTAATCGTTTTTGTGTTGTTTTTGTAGACACGGTGCATTTCCTTTTCGCTCAGGGTACTCTGAAAAAAAAGATTGGCTTTGGCTACGGCTTCGTTTCTGAGTTGGGCGTAAAATGAAATTTCCCTGGCCTCACTTGAAGAATAATATACCGCAATACCATAAAATATCATCAGCATAGCCGTGACAATGGTAAAGAGTAAGGTAAGCCGGGTTCTTATTTTCATACCTTATAGGTTATTGCTGATGTTCTTCGTATCCTTTTTTTAAAATAAAGCCCATTCCGGCTTTGGTGTGGATCAGTTTGGTTTCAAAATCCCTGTCGATTTTTTTACGGATGTAGTTGATATACACATCAATAAAATTAGTTCCGGTATCAAAGTGCGTTTCCCATACATTTTCTGCAATTTCTGAACGTGACAGTACCCTTTCAGGATTTTCCAGCATATATTTCATCAGATTGAATTCCTTTGGGGTAAGTTTAATGGGGATTCCGTTTCTGCTTACCGATTTAAGTTTCAGATCCATTTCGATATTTTCATATCTTATTATTTGTTCTGTAGGAGAGTGGAGAGAAGATCTTTTCATTAAAACTTTCACTCTTGCAATCAGCTCACGCATTTCAAACGGTTTGGTCAGATAATCATCTGCCCCGGAATCAAAACCTTCCAATTTATCATCAGTAGTTCCCAATGCTGTTAGCATAATAACGGGTGTATGGGGTTTGGAATTTTTTATTTCTCTGCAAAAATCGAGACCGTTTTTCAACGGAACAATAATATCTGTGATAATGAGATCGAAATCCTGAGTTGTGGCCAGTTCTGTAGCTTTTTCGCCATCATAGGCAAAACTTACGTCCATATCCTGTTCCAGAAGACCTCTGCCAATAAGCCGTGAAAGTCTTTTATCATCTTCAACAAGTAAAATATGAGGCATAAGAATAGATAAAGTGTTTGGGTTACTGTGAAAGTTACTCGATATTCTTCGCAAATGTAATGATTTCTATTTTGTAATTTTGGATCGAAATAACAATCAGAATACCGGAAATTAAAATGATTTTCAAAAATAAACTTAAAAAAGGAATGGTTGACGGAATGCGGATATTGATACTGTTGATAATGGTACAATGCAATTCCTACCGGAGTTCCGTAGCACTTCAAAACGGAGATTTACTTTTTGTAACGGCAAAGGAAACAGGATTGTCCGGAGCGATTAATAATGTAACTCAAAAGCAGGAGACTGCTACTTTTGACCATATTGGGATTCTGGAAAAAGAAGGTCATAAAATGTTTGTTCTGCATGCAGCTCCAAAAGGGGGTTCACAAAAACAGAGCTTGAAGGATTTTATTAAAGATCAGAAAAAAGACCAGCAAAATGTTGTGGTTTATCGTTTGAAACCTGAATACCAGAAATCAATTCCTGAAGCCATTGAAAAAGCAAATTCCATGTTGGGCAAACCATACAATTTCAATTATATTTTGGAGGAAGGTTCTTATTATTGTTCAGATTTTGTAGAAAGAGCTTTCCGGGATGATCATATTTTTACATTAGAACCTATGACTTTCGTTGATCCCAAAACAGGAAAAGTAAATACCTTTTGGGAAGATTTTTATGGAAAGAAAAATCTGAAAGTACCAGAAGGAGAGCCTGGTTGTAATCCCAATGGATTGGCTGGTTCCGAAAAATTAGAAGCGATAGGAGAACTTTAGAATAATTGGAAAGGAAGCTGGAAGAAGGAGGTTGGAAGTTACTATTAGACCTATAACTTGTGAAGTTTGGACTTAAAATAGTAGAGTATCATGATTGATAAAAAACATTTTTTTTGATTTTTATAACTTGATAACTTCCAATCTCCAGCTTCCGGCTTCCCGCCCATATACCTTTCCCGAATTTGAATTAAAATAAATAGTGAAGCTGTAGTGGCTTCTTTTTTTATGTTAAATTTTAAAAAATATTAGTCCACTAATTTGGTAGACTAATATTTTTTTATATTTTTGTGACAGATTTAAATGCAGAGCGCAATATGATCTGAGTATTAACCAAAAATGTTTAGCGATGATTACACCTAACCCAAGCCTGCAGGTTTTTCAAAATACACTGAACCTGTCTAAAAAAGAATTATTATTGGAAATAGAGTTGAATGGCAAAATGAAATTTGAGCATTTAATGCATACCATCCATAATCAATTGGGTATTTGTCACAGAGTGTTATCTGCAAACGTTGAATATGTAAACGGAAACAGTTTTGGTTCGGTACAATTATATATTAATGCCAATTCAGATGACTATCATCAGCTTGAGGTTTATCTGAATAAAAATAAACTTTTGAATACAACGGTGGAGTATTTCTGCCGAAAGTATTCTTAGGGGAGATTCATATAGTTTTAATTACTCAAAGTGTCCGGTTCTTTTACTGGGCACTTTTTTATTTTAAAAAGATGTTTTTTCTCTTGCAAATCTCACAGATTCCGCAGATTTTTAAAATATAGAGTAAATATTGACCCCAATCCTGAAAACTTTCTCAATTGGAGGAATGAGGATTCCCCTCCACTGGAAGGGTGGTAAAAATTCTCTGAATTTTTGATGGGGTGGTCATAAAAAGAACCTTTATTATTTTTGTAAACGCAAAGTTTTATGGGCAAGATTTTATATGGTAAGGATGTAAAGAGAGAATCATTTAAAATTGATTTGATGAAGCTTATGTAAAAATGATGGACAATAAAAAAGCGCTCAGATCTCTCTGAACGCTCTATGGTAATAAAAATAAGTTTAGATTCTTTCGATGTCAGCACCAATGGCTTTCAGTCTTCCATCAATATTTTCGTATCCTCTGTCGATTTGTTCGATGTTGTGGATAATCGATTTCCCTTCAGCAGAAAGAGCTGCAATAAGAAGGGCATTTCCGGCTCTGATATCCGGGGAAACCATTGTAGTTCCTCTTAACGGAGATTCCTGATTTAATCCGATTACTGTTGCTCTGTGTGGGTCACATAAAATAATCTGAGCTCCCATATCAATTAATTTATCTACGAAGAATAATCTGGATTCAAACATTTTTTGGTGAACCAGGATACTTCCTTTAGCCTGAGTAGCCACTACTAAGATAATAGATAATAAATCCGGAGTAAATCCAGGCCATGGAGCATCAGAAATGGTAAGGATAGACCCGTCAATAAATTTTTGAATTTTATAATGTTCCTGAGCAGGGATGTAAATATCATCACCACTTTGCTCAAGCTGAATTCCCAGTTTTCTGAAGGTATTAGGAATCACTCCCAATTGGTTCCAGTTTACATTTTTGATGGTAATTTCAGATTTTGTCATGGCAGCAAGCCCAATCCATGATCCGATTTCTACCATATCGGGAAGCATTGTATGTTCCGTACCGTTCAGATGTTCTACCCCTTCAATCGTAAGAAGGTTAGATCCGATACCAGAAATATTAGCTCCCATTCTGTTCAGCATTTTACATAGTTGCTGAAGGTAAGGTTCACAAGCAGCGTTGTAAATTCTGGTTTTCCCTTTTGCAAGAGCTGCAGCCATCACGATATTAGCTGTTCCGGTTACAGAAGCTTCTTCCAATAGAATGAATTTTCCTCTAAGCTCTTTCGCTTTTAAAGAATAGAAGTATTCCTCCTCGTCATAGTGGAATTCAGCACCAAGTTCCACCAATCCCTGGAAGTGGGTGTCCAATCTTCTTCTTCCGATCTTGTCACCACCCGGAGTGGGCATATAAGCTTCACCATAACGAGCCAGCATAGGTCCCATCAACATAATTGATCCACGAAGTTTGGCACCATCCTTTTTAAATTCATTGGATTTTACATAATCGAAGTTTACTTTGTCTGCCTTGAAAGTGTAGTCTCCATGGCCATTCTTAGTAACATTCACTCCGAAATCCCCAAGAATTTCAATCAGCCTGTTTACGTCATGAATGTCCGGGATATTTTTAATTCTTACTTCCTCGTCCGTTAAAAGAACCGCACACAAAATTTGTAGAGCTTCATTTTTGGCTCCTTGTGGAGTTATTTCCCCCTGCAGTCTTTTTCCTCCTCTTATTTGAAATGTTCCACTCATTATTTTCTGTTTTTATGATTGTTGTTATGCCTTCTTTTGTTGGGTTGGTTCTTATTATTATTGTTGTTGTTATTACCGCTATTCCGGTTGTTATTATTATTGTTGTTATTTCGGCTGTTATTACTTGTATAATAAATCTTACTCTTTTCAAGAGATTCAATTCCTGTAAGATCCAACCTGTTTTCAGACAATTCTTTCAAATGTCTGAAAATAACATCATCCGTCACGTGTTCTTTATTGTAAACATTATAGGACTTCTTCATATTGTTGGCAATAACTTCGATAAGGGCTTCTTTTTCGTCACCTGCTTCCAGTTCAATTGCTTTCTCTATTAATTGAAGAATACTTTTTCCGTAAAATTTAAAGTCTCCTTGAAGTTTTGGATATTCCATTCTTTTAGGTTTTTCTGCCAATTGTTCCATGGTTGGAAACGGATAAGGAGAGTCTACATCCAAATCATAGTTTGCCAGAATAAAAAGATGATCCCAAAGTTTATGTTTATAATTTTCTTCGTCGCGAAGTTGTGGGTTTCTCTGACCCATAAAATCGATGATTGCCATAGCCATTTCATTCCTTTCCTCTTTGATAGGAAGTTCTTTGCAGCGCTCAACCAACTGTTGTATAATTCTGCCGTATTCGGGCATATGAAGCTGAGTTTTTTGGGTATTGTATTCCATAGTATGCAAATATATGGATTAAAAGAAAAATTGTTTCGAGAAACTTTAAAATTTATGATTTTTTAATGAAAATTTCTGATGTGATTCTGATATAAATATTATTTATATTCAAAATATTTCTCCTTATTTTGAATTTGTTTTTAATAAAAATGTAAATTAGTTGGTAGTTTAATAATTAGTTATTCCAATGAAAAAAACACATTTTATTCTTTCCCTACTGGCTTTAGCACTTGTTAGCTCATGCCAAAATCATGATGAATTGAGTACGGAATCTGTGAAGAAGGAAGAAGTACACGATAAAATAGTAAATGTAACCCAACATGACGGAAGACCTTTCAGTACAGGAAGTGAATCCGGATCCGTGAAAGGGAAATTTGTTGCAGGCCCAGGTGGTAGTGTTTTGATGCAGGGGTTTTACTGGGATGTTCCTGATGGGGGCAACTGGTGGAATACTGTTAAAGATAAATTAACAGCGTGGTCCAATGCAGGGATTGGTGCTGTATGGCTCCCACCGGCTTCAAAAGCTCAAAATGGAGCATATTCCATGGGATATGACCCTACTGATTATTACGATTTTGGAAATTTTAATCAGAATGGAAGTACAGAAACCAGATTTGGATCAAGAGCAGAGCTGGAAGCATTGATTACAAAAGCCCATGCAGAAAATATGCAGGTCTATGCTGATATTGTTATCAACCATAATAGTGGTGGCCAATCTGAAGCGAATCCATTTACCGGAACAAACACCTGGACCAATTTTTCAGGGGTCGCTTCCGGAAAATTTCAAAGAAACTACAATGACTTTTATAAAAATGCCTACGGAAACAATGATGAGGGTGCCTTTGGTGGATTCCCGGATCTATGTCATGCTAACCCTCATGTACAGGACTGGTTGTGGGAAAGAGACGATTCAGTGGCGAAATATTATAAAAATGTAATGAAATTTGATGGCTGGAGATTCGATTATGTAAAAGGATTTGGACCTTGGGTCGTGAATACCTGGAATTCTAAGGTAGGAGGCTTTTCTGTAGGTGAATTATGGGATTCGAATGTCAATACGCTGGAATGGTGGGCTAATAATGCCAACAGTTCCGTATTTGATTTTGCCGCATATTATAAAATGGATGAAGCTTTTGACAACGGAAACCTGAATGTGTTGAATGATGATATGATGTGGAAAAGAAATCCATACAAAGCAGTCACCTTCGTTGCCAATCATGATACGGATGTTATCTACAACAAAATGCCTGCCTATGCTTATATTTTAACACATGAAGGTTATCCCACTATTTTTTACAGAGACTATGAAGAATGGTTAAACAAAGAAAGGCTCAACAATCTGATCTGGATTCACAATAATAAAGCTACAGGAACCACTTCCATTTTATATACGGATAATGATGAATACATTGCAAGGCGTAACGGGTACAACGGAAATCCGGGGCTGGTAGTGTATATCAATACCTCCTCAAACTGGCAGGAAAGATGGATTGATACCAATTGGACGAGTCAGCAGATCAAAGATTTTACAGGACATTCGAGCTGGTATCCGACGACACAGGGGGATAAGCGGGTGAAAATTCAGTGTCCACCGAATAGTTATTCTGTGTGGTCGCTTAACTTATGAGTAATGTGACAGTTTTGAGCTCCAAAAAATAATGAATAATATAATTTCTCGCAGATTTTGCTGATAGCGCAGATTTTTTATCTATAAGCATAAACATCTGTGCAGATCTGTGAGATCTGTGGGAATTTAAATTACACCTGAATAAACTTTTTTTTCTGATGCTGATCCGGAAGAAAACATTTTTGGTTGGCCAGTTTCATTCTGTTTCTTGAAATAAGATCATAAGCTTTATCACTCAGAAAAGCAGGCATAATTTTACCAATAGCAGAAAGTTTATAAATTCCGCCCAAGATATTGGCAATTTGCAATACTGCTCTTGATTTTATGAAATAATACTGTTTCGGTTTCCAAAGGTATAAAGTATTGAAAACTTTGGTTTCTAAACCTCTTTCCGATAAAAACTGCTGTCCGAATTCAGATTGTAATGAAGCAAACATGAATTGATCTTTTGTATCTCTTTCCAGGATCCATTGAACCCAGAAATTGCAGACCCCACAATCTCCGTCAAAAAATACGATATGTTTGTTTTCCCAGTTTTCCACGTTTTCTATTTATTAAACATGATCCTTCTTTCTGTATCTTCTTTGGCTTGCTTGAAATATTGAACAAGATCTGCACGCTGCTCATCAGTCAGTTTTGCATTCTGATGTCCTACATAATATGATTCAAGCGGCATTTCTTTTTTCTCTATCATCTCCATACATTCTTCCAGTTTACGAAGTTGTCTTTGAGGCTCATATACTGCAAAGGTAGAAAAATTAAGATGCTTTCTGCCTTCATTAATATGATTTTTCACATACCACGAAACGGGTGAAATATTGGTATACCATGGATATTTAGTTTCATTGGAATGACAATCATAGCAAGATGTTCTGATGATCTTTGTTACTTTTTCAGGGGTATTTTTTATTTTCAAAAAATCCATGCCGGGCGTAGGGCGCGGGTTGGTTTTATCAATAGGAAAAAATTGAATGATAATAAAGGCTACAAGGATAATAACTATTACTTTTTTCATATCGAATTCATGTTTGTGAATGATAAAGATAGTTAATTTTTATGATGTGGCTGGAAGCTGGGAGAGGGAAGACGGAGGTGCTTGAAGTTGGAGTAAGAATATTCTTTTTTATAGTGTATAAAAGGCCTTCTATGAACTGATATAGACTTGAAGATGAAGTGGAAATTTCTTTTTTTTATTCATTAAAATAATTGTCCTAGAGGTATTTCTCGTCTATCATAACTTCCAGTCTCCCTCTACCTTCCCTTGAGTTATTCTAAATAGAGTGGAGGGTGCCAAATGGATTTAAAAAATGACTAACTTAATACCACAATAGTGTCTTGAGTTTTGATGCTGTCGGAAATGTTTTGTTATAGTTTTTAACTATCATTGAAATAATTATTAATAGATTGTATTTATTAAATGAACGTTGTAAGTTTGTCATGTTCTTACCACATAGGAATTTCTTAAACTGTAGTAATCAATATAAAAAATAAATAAACGACAATGGAAAAAGATTTGAATGACATCAGTAAATGCCCTTTTCACAACGGAACAATGAACAAGAGCGTAGCAGGTGAAGGTACTCAAAACAAAGATTGGTGGCCGGATCAGTTAAGAGTAGATCTTCTGCGCCAGCATTCATCACTGTCTGACCCAATGGATAAAGACTTCGACTACGCAGAAGCATTTAAAAGCCTTGATCTTGAGGCGGTAAAAAAAGACCTTCATGCTTTAATGACAGATTCACAGGACTGGTGGCCGGCAGATTTTGGTCATTATGGTCCTTTATTCATCCGTATGGCTTGGCACAGTGCCGGAACCTATCGTGTAGGCGATGGTAGAGGTGGAGCAGGAGCAGGACAGCAACGTTTTGCACCCCTGAACAGCTGGCCGGATAATGTAAGCCTTGATAAGGCTAGAAGATTGCTATGGCCTATCAAACAGAAATATGGTAGAAATATATCATGGGCAGACCTTTTAGTCCTTACAGGAAATATAGCCCTTGAATCTATGGGATTCAAAACTTTTGGGTTTGCAGGAGGGCGTGCAGATGTATGGGAACCGGATGCAGATGTATACTGGGGATCAGAAAAAACATGGTTAGGTGGCGATCTGCGTTATGCTCATGGTTCTGAAGGAGTAGTAGAAGGTCATTCTGCAGTTCTTCCTACCGATGAAAAAGCAGATGGAGATATCCACTCAAGAAACCTTGAAAACCCATTGGCTGCGGTACAGATGGGATTAATCTATGTAAACCCTGAAGGACCGGACGGAAATCCAGACCCGATTGCAGCTGCTAAAGATATCAGAGATACTTTCGGACGTATGGCGATGAATGATGAGGAAACGGTTGCTTTGATTGCCGGTGGACATACTTTTGGAAAAACCCATGGTGCAGGACCTGCAGATCATGTGGGTAAAGAACCGGAAGCAGCAGGAATTGAATTACAAGGTTTAGGATGGGCAAGCAGCTATAAATCAGGAAGCGGAAGAGATGCCATTTCCAGCGGACTGGAAGTAACCTGGACAGAAACGCCAACACAATGGAGTAATTATTTCTTTAAAAACCTATTTGAAAATGAATGGGAACTTACAAAAAGCCCTGCCGGAGCTCACCAATGGGTAGCGAAGGATGGAGCGGAGATCATTCCTGATGCATTTGATGCCAATAAAAAGCACAGACCTACTATGTTGACAACGGACCTTTCTTTAAGGCTGGATCCTGTTTACGAAAAAATTTCAAGACACTTCTATGAAAATCCTGATGCGTTTGCAGATGCATTTGCAAACGCATGGTTTAAACTAACCCACAGAGATATGGGACCTCGTGCCCGTTATCTGGGACCGGATGTACCACAGGAAGAATTAATCTGGCAGGATCCTATTCCGGAAGTAAACCACGAATTGGTTAATGATTCTGATGTTGATGCTCTTAAAGCTAAAGTTTTGAACTCGGGATTGAGTATTTCTGAACTGGCTTCCACGGCGTGGGCTTCTGCTTCTACTTTCAGAGGAAGTGATAAGAGAGGAGGAGCGAATGGGGCAAGAATAAGACTAGAGCCTCAAAGAAACTGGGCAGTCAATAATCCGGCTCAATTACAAAAAGTGCTGGGAGTATTGGAAGGCATTCAAAATGAATTCAATGCTCAAAATGGAGGTAAGAAAATATCTTTAGCAGATTTAATTGTTTTAGCAGGAAGTGTAGCTGTAGAAGCTGCCGCGAAAAATGCAGGGCACGATGTGAAAGTTCCTTTTGCACCGGGAAGAATGGATGCTTCTCAAGCGCAAACGGATATAGAATCTATGGGATACCTGGAACCTGCTGCTGATGGATTCCGTAATTACCTGAAAACGAAATTCACAGTTTCTACAGAATCATTATTAATTGATAAAGCGCAATTACTAACACTTACTGCTCCGGAATTAACGGTGTTGGTAGGAGGAATGCGGGCTTTGGATACAAACTTTGATGGTTCTAAACATGGTGTATTTACCAACCGTCCTGGAGTTCTTACCAATGATATCTTTGTCAATCTTCTAGATATGGGAACCCAATGGAAAGCAATGTCAGACGATAAAGAAACGTACATGGGAACAGACCGTAAAACTGGTCAGCCAAAATGGACAGCTACCCGTGCTGATCTTGTCTTCGGATCAAACTCTGAGCTGAGAGCGATTGCTGAAGTTTATGGAAGTGCTGACGCACAGGGTAAATTTATCAATGATTTTGTTAAGGCTTGGACGAAGGTGATGAATCTGGATAGATTTGACTTGGTTTAATCTTTTTTAATTATATAATAAACCGGTTGTCTTGGAAAAGGCCGCCGGTTTTTTGTTTTTAAATAAATTCAAAAATAAAAATAAATACTCGTATTATAGGTTATAGCGAGCTCAAACATTTTAATGATATCTTCTATGTCATCAGGAATTTTCTTTAATTCAATGAAAGAATTAGAAATATAATTTAAATCAGTAATATGTTCGTCTTCGAATTGATCTATATTACTATTGGATATTTTATTGATTAAAGCAAAAACTCCTTCATTTCATAATTTTTCAAATGCTTCATTGGTTAAATTGAGTTCTATAACTTGTTCCGGAGTTGCCAAATCATAATCTAATGCAGTTTCGGCTTCTTTGTCTTTGGGGACAATTATTAATTTTGGCATGTTCAATCTGTAATATAAAATGATTTTGAAATGTTAATATAGGCTTTATTTTATTGAGCTCCTTTTAATTTAATAGTTTCATCTACTAATAGTGGGACTACACTTATTTCTAGAATTATATCTAATATATTCAATTTTATAATAGTTTGTAAATAAACTACATGTTTAGATAAAATCTGGATAGAAGGAATAAATATAGAAAGAGGCTGTCTCAAAAGTGAGGCAGTCTTTTTTTGCAAGCATAAAAAAAGGAAAGCTTTTGCTTTCCTAATATTTGCAAATTGATTAATTTGCTGTGTGTTAAGTAATTCAAAGGTAGTCTTTAAAGATTACAATCCCAAGCAAAATTTTCTATTTCCTCCGAATTTATCGGAGTTAATAGAAGCTAATCATCCTGTACGAATTGTTTCAGAAGTTATAGACGGTCTGGATATCAGTAATTTAATCCGTAATTATAAACCAGGGGGCACATCGGTGTATCACCCGAAAATGCTTTTGAAAGTATTGGTGTATGGCTATTTGTGTAATATTTATTCTAGCAGAAAGCTGGAACAGGCTCTCAAAGAAAATGTTCATTTTATGTGGCTCAGTGCCATGAATCGTCCTGATCATAATACTTTGAACCGTTTTAGAAGTGAAAGATTAAAAGGAGAACTCAAAGAGATCTTCGCACAAATTGTAGTGTATTTAGAGAAAGAAGGGCTGGTAAGCCTTCAGACTATTTTTACCGATGGTACCAAAATAGAAGCCAATGCCAATCGTTATACATTTGTATGGGGAAAGGCGATCAAAAAGAATAAAGAACGTATAGAGTCCCAGCTTGAAGATTTGTGGAATTACACTCAGGAAATAGCTGGGGAAGAAATGAAAGATACTTCTGAGGTAACCTTTAAGTCTATGGATAAAGAAAAAATAAAATCTGCTATAGAAACGATAGACTCTACTTTGAGAAAGAAGAAAATCTGTCCTAAAGTCCGTCAGAAGATTAATTATGCAAAAAAAAACTGGCCGGATAACCTTGAAAAATATGAGAAACAGCAGGAAATTCTCCGGGGCAGGAACAGCTATTCAAAAACAGATTCTGATGCTTCTTTCATGCGTATGAAAGAGGATCATATGGGTAACGGACAGCTTAAAGCCGCTTACAATCTTCAGCTCAGTACCGAGAATCAGTTTATCCTTAACTATACGCTGCATCCTAATCCTGGGGACACTAAAACACTGCTCCCTCATATTGATAATTTTGAACATCTTTATCGTAAAACTCCCAAGGAGATAGTGACTGATGCAGGATATGGATCAGAAGAGAATTATATTTTTCTTCAAAAGAGAAAAGTCAAAGCCTATATCAAGTATAATTACTTTGATAAAGACCAGAAAACTAAAACCATAACTTCTTCACCTTCTAATCCAAAACTTTCAAAGCTCCGGCATAAGGCTCATAAGCTTCTTAATACCAAACGTGGAGTAAAGCTTAGAAAACAAAGATGCCACGATGTAGAACCTGTTTTTGCTCAGATCAAACATAACAAAGGATTTAAAAGATTTATGCTTAGAGGACAAAATAAAGTCGAAATAGAAATCGGCCTGGTTGCTATTGCTCACAATCTAAGAAAATTAGCGCTTGCAGGGTAAAATCTGCTCTTTTTTAAAAAAAATACATCCACAACTCATCAAAAAACTAAATCCTAAATAATTAAAATACAAAACTAAGTCCCTCACAAAAAATTGCAATAAAAAAGAGACTGTCTTTTGAGACAGCCTCTTTTGTTTTATCTAATACAAGCGAAAGGGCTTGAATCAGCATTTTTTGTTAGCGCAAAGGCGGGAGACTTTGCGCAGCTGGGATTTTAAATTTCAATACTTTTACTTGCTTTTTATCATATAATGCACACCAGAACTTATTCTAGTCTCCTAATTCTTATAATAAATTTAATCACGTCATTCTAATTTAACTTTTTTAAATTTTGAAAGAAACAAATTATCATTAGGAAAATAACCAATAATATTGGTTATTAACCATTCATTATTTTCTTTTGTAACTATAAATTCACCCACTATGCCGTACTTATAATTTGCAATATAAACTTTTGTTAAGTTTAATGTGTAATAATTTTCCACGTTGTCAATTTTAAACAGTCGAAATTTATTTTGATCTGAAATTATATCGTTAAAAAATGAAACTTTTAAATGTAATGAATCATTTATAATAAAGGAACCTGGTTCTTTTTTAGAACTAAAATCAAATAAGATATTATTTTTATCATAATAATAAATACTATCCTTAATGTAAATTGGATTTTTAATAGAATAATTATTGGAAAAATATTTGAACTTTCCCGTAATAAAGGTCTGGTTTTCCTCATTATTGGAATTAATTACGAGACTTGTTTTGTCAACGTTAAATTTTTTAGAAAAAGAATTATCTATTATATCGTGTTTTCCTTTACAATTTAAGAAAAATAACCAAAAATTACATAAAATTATTATTTTCACTTTCATAGTTTTTATTTTTTAGGTTTCTCAAGAATCTGTTCCAATTCTTTTAGATTAGTATTTGCTTTTGTTCCCTCATATTTTTTATCTGTTAAAACCTCTTTGTCCTCTGGAGATGCTTCTCTGTTTTCACCATAATAACTTTTATGTCCTGAAGCATTAGACTGTTCTTCATTCTTTTTAATTGCTTCTGTACCATGTGCTACTTCTTCATGATTTATAGTTGCTGCAACATCGAAAGCAGGTGTACTTTTATCTCCATAACTAATGCCTATAAGCTGTATTTTTTTTGTTCCATTTTCTGAAATTTTATCATATTCTTTTGCGCTTACCCCAATCTTATAAGTTTTAGAAATTTCAGAGAAATTTTTCTTACTATCTATTAATGGAGCAATACCTGTGGCATATTTAGTAGAAAAATTAGTATAGAGAACGTTGATTTTATTTTGTGAACTTAATGCCTTTGAAAATTCTTTTCCGCCAGAAGTCTGTCTTTCTGCCTGATAAGCTTTTTGAAATCTTTCATCTTTAAATAAAACATTTTGGAAAAATACTTTTTCAAGACCTTCTAATTCTCTATGTGCAACTACGGCATTTTCCGAGAAATTGTAATGTGATTGATAAGAATATTTTTCAGAAAGAGGATCTATATTAAAGAACCTTCCTACATCAGGCATGTAATTCCGCCACTTAAATGAGTAAAAACCTGTCTCTTGTAATTCTTGTCCTTGGTACTTATACTGATAGGTAGAATTCCCCAATAAAGTATTATACCCCTCATGCTTTAATCCAAATGGATAATAATTATTTTCCTCAATAATTTCTGCTCCTAATCCATTTTTAGAATAGCTCAATCGGGTATTTCCAAGGTGATCTGTATAATTGTAAACATATTTTCCGGTTTCAACATTAAAATAACCTTCTGCTGTTGGGAAGAATTTTAATATTGAATTGGTATACTGAAAGCCATCCAGATAATCGGTTGTTTCTGTTCCGAAAACCTTTCTTACCTTCACTCCATCTGCTCTGTAAAGATAATCGGTTACTTTGGAGTTTTGGGTAATCTTTCCAGGTAAATTTAGATAATTATACTGAATGGAGGAAATTCCTTTATCCAACTGGGTGGTCATATTTCCATTTGCATCGTAGGTAATAGTACTTCCGGTACTTCCTGACGCTAATGGATAGCCACTTAGGGCATTTCCTGTTCCGATTTCTTTAAGATAAGACAACTTATTGCTTTGTTCTCCATTCTCATAATGGTATTCCAAATGATCCATTACTTCTGGTGCTGTATATCCTGGAAGCTGCTTTCCTCTTCTTAAAAGCGTTTTAATATTTCCGTTAAAATCATAGGTAAGCTGTTCATGGTATTCTCCTCTATCCAGATTCATGGCATCCCAGAAGCGACCTTCTTTAAGTCGGTTAAGAGCATCGTATTCATAAGAATAATTTCTCAGTACGGCATCGTTTTGAGTAATCCATGACATCTGGGAAATGTTTCCATTATACCTTGCAGAACCTGAATACTGATTGTTGGGGTTACTATAACGCAGCTCAAAGGCAAACAGTTTATTCTGCAAATTTGAAGGATCATTAAGTTTAGTCATCCAACCTCTTATATTGTAAGCATATTTGACACGCTGCAATGGGCTGCCTGTAGTATTTCCTACGTTTTTAGTCTGCAATTGCCCCAGATCATTATAAAGGTTTTCAGCAAGAAGTTCCTGAGCTCCACCATTTACCTGATTCCAATGTCTTACCAATCTTTCCTGATGATCGTATTCAAAGGTTTCTTTAATGTTGATCTTCGGGTCATTGGCTGTTCTTTTATGCTCAATAAGGGTGTATTCCGGTACTCCTGAAAATTTCAGAGAACTTTCAGTCTTGGTATATCCGCCCAAATGATTTAAAGAATGGATAGCGATTGCTCGCCCTCTCTTATCATAATAAGTGTATACTTTTGTCCAGCTATCATTTTCGATATTTTTAGTATAGCTGGCCGTAGGAAGGCTTTTAGTACTTACATCCGAATTCTGCGCCTGTGGTAATACGTCCTGATTTAAAACCGTAGTCACTGAGGGTGCTTCCTGAGGATAAGTATCATAATAATTAACATTCAGAATGGTTGGTATTTCTCCAATAAAGTAATTATCTGTATAGTATGCAGTGATACCATTTCGGGTAAATCCTGTTGTATTTCTATCTTCAGTAATTACCAGATCCTTGATTTCATTCTGACGACCTGCTCTTTCACCGCCTGTTAAAAATCCTGTATAGGCCACTCTTCCCAACTTATCATACTTGGTAATGATCCATTTATTGGCAGACTTCAGATTCGCATCCTGAGTGAGAATCAGTCTGTCTGATTTATCATATACCATCTTTTCCCAACCTTTACCAGGAAGTTTCTTTTCTACAAGCCTGCTTTTACTATCATATCTGTATTGATAACAAAGATCTTCTTTCATTGTAGCAGAAACGACTGACGCAGTAGAAGCTAAAGGTGGAATAACAAATGCCAATTGATCGTATTCATTATAGACGTAATAAGTATCTGCATTTTCTGAGGAACTGATGACTTTTCTTACCAACAGAGTCTGCCCTTTACCATTTTTAAATTCTATGGTTTTATTATTGTCTTCATCTGTTATCGTGTTTTTATACAACTGTGCTTCTCCATAGGTACCAGATATGCTTAGTTCAGAGGAAGTTGCTCCGTCTGCCCATGTAGTGACAGTAGTATATTTTTTTACTTCACCTTGTACATTGGTTTCATACCCAAAAATAACAGGTTTGTTCTGCCAGTCA
Source organism: Chryseobacterium sp. StRB126 (assembly GCF_000829375.1). Lineage (NCBI taxonomy): Bacteria > Pseudomonadati > Bacteroidota > Flavobacteriia > Flavobacteriales > Weeksellaceae > Chryseobacterium > Chryseobacterium sp. StRB126. The sequence goes on along the minus strand of NZ_AP014624.1, from coordinate 4,700,735 downwards.
CTACCAGGATTTTTCTGACTTAAAACTCTATCAAGCGGAGAGTTTTCCAGGGTTTTATGAGTAAAGGGATAGGAATCATTAATGCCATTAGCCTGATAATAGCTATTAGCACTGATTTCTACTCCGGTTTGGATATTGCCGTTCAATGAGGCCATAGGAACCGGGAGCCAGCTATCAACCTGTCTTCCAAATCCGTCATAAGGAATATGGGTTACCAGATCTTTTCCTGTAGAGGTAGATTTTATACTGATTGCCTGTTTAGGCCTTCCCAATCCATCAAAAAACTGAACATTTTGTATTTGTTGAAGAGATCCGTCTGAAACTGCAGTGGGTACTAAATACTGTCTGGTATAAATATAATTTTCGGTACCAGGAATATTATTGGATGAATAATCTACTATGATAGGAGTGTAGGTATCACCATTACCAGAGGTTCCTCCGCCGATGTACGCACGAAAAGTTCCATTAGCAGAATTGAAGTTGAATCCCGGAAGCATGCGTATACTCACGGGATCTGCCACTTCAGTATTAGGAGCGGGAGGAGCAGTTAAGACTATTTGCCCAAAATGATGAAGGCTCCATAACAGTCCAATGCTTATATATGTTTTTTTATACATTATTTTATGTTGGTAGATTAGTTTTGTGAATAGAAATGAGCTGATGCAGATGTTGGACTGACAACATCTGTGGATATATATAATTGAACTGCTAACATTTCTGTAGTTAATATTACTTTTTCCATAATTTGAGTGATCATTGTTTATAGTTATATTTCATTTCCTTCAACACCTTACCGTTAGCATCGACTACTTTTTCTAGTCTATTAGCTGAATCGTAGAGATAGCTTTCTCTGATTCCGGATGGTGGTGTGATACTTCTTACTCCAATTAAAGGATCGTAGGTATAAGTAGAGACCTGATATGCAGCTAAATTATTTCTGAATGCATTCAAAGCAGATAATAATATGGTTTCATCAGCATTAGGAGTCGATAAAGCATCAGCATTGGAAGCATTGACAATCGAATCTATCAACGACTGCTGAATATCTGTTAATTTCGCGCCTTCTATTTTGGCAATAGGCTGGGTTTGGTTATAACCCCAGATGATTACTGTTGAAAGGCCATCTTTGGTAGTGTACTGCTGAAGATTTCCTTTGTCATCATATTGGTTATATGATATTTCTAATGTTGCAAAGTTTACATCAGGAACATTTGGAGTAGAGGGAATTGTCTTATCTTCTGAATAAGATAACCTATCACTTGGTGATATAGCTGAATTATAGCGAATGAGTTCCCTCTTTTTTAGAACTCCATTTTTATAAGCTGTTGTGACTACAGGAATTCCAGTTGCATTTTTAGACAACATATTATATATAAAAGCAAACCCGGGATATTGAGCATAAGGAAAGTATCCAAGTCTTACATCTGTTGCATATTGATAGTCGTTTTCAATATTTTCGTTTGTAGGATAGCTTGTCTTTGTTTTGGTTAAATTTAAATGCTCTTTACCTTCATAAAAATAATCCGTTTTTATAGATATTATATTTCCATTAAGATAGTCACGTGTTGTGGCTGAGTTTAATAAATATGGATATAGATATTCTTTTTGATAATGTACCCAAGGTAATAATTGTTGAACTCTACTAAAAAAACTGTTTTTTAATAATGGATGAGCTTCTAATGTTGTATAGGTATTTTCTTCTTCCTGTATTACATTTCCGTCTTTGAAGATTTGTGTCTTCAATAATTTTCCACGTTGATTATCATTGGAATTGTGTCTAATAAAAAAGTTTTTTGTCAATTTATATGGTTTAACATCATCTAATCCAGATACATTACTATATTCCACCAGTGCATCCGGATTCGTTGAATAATCACTAAAATAATATTTTTTCTGAAATACATTATTTGCTAATTCAGCAACTTCACTATAATTTATTGGTGATGAACTTAGGGAGTTCTCTGAGATATTCTGTGCTGTTTCAGTTAAAACCTGGGTTCTTCCAGCCCCCGCATTCTTATAATCAATATAATCCATATATCTCAGGATTTGAGTCGCAACACCACTTGATTCGGTTGATCCAGAGCCATAATTTCGAATATATTTAAAATCTCTTGCAACCGTATTTACACCATCAAAGTTTATAATTTTACTAATTCTAGCTCCTCCAACTGCTCCAGATTCGCTTTTTATGTATGGTAAAAAGTCTGAAGAAAAATCTCTTTCAAGTTTTTTTGAATAAGTATGAGGTTCATAGATAAAAGTTGAATTTCCTCCAGTTGGATAATTAACAATCTTTAACAAGCCGGTATTTACCAAACTTGAATTAGAATTTCGTGATGTACCTGTTACTTGATAATCCCCTGTATCTGCATTAAATGAATATTTTGGAATCAAATAATTACTATTTTCATCTTGTCCATTCCAGAATCCCCAAAAATCAATTCCTAACGTCGTTGATTTAGGTAAGCTTTCTTTGTTGTAATAATCAAATGTATATTTTGTATTATTGGGAAAGGTAATGGCGGTAAGAAAAAAAGTATCTTTATTTCTGTAATAAGAAAAATCTATTTTTTTGATAAGAACATCCTGATTCTTAATTTCTACACTATTTAATTTAAGAGACTGATAATTATTATCATTCGATGGAAAACGTGTATAATTAAAACCCACAAGTTGCTTTCCATCTAATATTATTTTTGATGGAAATGCCTTCTTGGTAAGTGTATATTGAAAGTATGGAGCCTGATAAGAGAAGCCACTTCCATCACCCCAAACATGATACCCTCCCATACTGGTATCATAATTATAGCTAAAACGTTGATTTCGCTGATTGACATATTTATTAAAGTCAAAGAATTCTTCTACAAAATCAAATGATGACTGTTGAGGAGGTTGGGTTATAGTACAAAAGTTTCCCAGGCCAGGCATTTCCCAATCAGAATCAAATTTCTTATATTTCAGATATTCTATTTCCAATAGATGGTTATTGGGATATTCAACCTTCCTCAAATACCAGCTAGTAATTGAAAATATTCCTTGGCCATTTGGAAGAAATTGTGCTGGATCCTTAGAGTTTCCCATTTGATAGGAGACCTCTAGGTTGTTATGATTACCTCCAAAATAATATTTGATACCTTTTCCATCAGTTATGACGATTTCAGAATCTTGCGGAGCGCACTCATAGTTTTGTTGATTGGCTAAATTAGAAACATCTATCTTTAAATTCATATCTTCTGAAACAGCAATTGGAATTCCATCATTTCCAATATAGAAATATCCTGAAATTCCCATGAAGTTGAAGCTGAACTTATCTGGTCTAAGCTCATATTGGTACCCATTTATTGACACATGATCTTTCCAATAAGAAGTGCTATAAGCACCATTATAGACGTCCAAATTTGATTTAGGACCTAATCGGGTTCCTACAAGAAATCCTTTTGAAGAAAATGTATTTTCTGAGACATCTGAGTCATCAGCAATTCCATTGATGGTTCTCGAAATAACTCCGCCAAAATTTAAAAACCAGTCCTGTCCAACATAATTTGATTTCTTGTTGGGTATGAATCCAGCAGAATTATAATTTAATGACAGTTTAAAATCTCCGATGGAGTTAAATTTTTGCTCAAATAATGGAATACTTAAATCAATTCCTCCAACATTTAAATTAACAGGAACATTCCCATATCTTTCCATTTCATAACTCTGTGGGGACTTAATGTTTAAGCTTTGAGCATTATATAAAGAGAAAAGTAATATAGTGACTGATATTATATTTTTTTTCATTGTACTTATTTTTTAATCAGTTTGGCATTCGCCGTCTTGTTATTATCAGTTTTTATGGTCATTAAATAAGCTCCCTGAATTAAATTCTGGGTATTCATCTTAGTCACCTTGTTTTTCGTTTTAAGGTTCTGAAGCTGCCTTCCGCTCATATCATACAGTATAATATCAGCCTCTTTGAAATCAAAACCAATTTCTACATAAGCATAATCTGATACCGGATTCGGATAGATTTTAATATCATATTTTTCAATCAAATCATTCACCTGTTTGTCACCCAGCTTGACAATCTTCCAGTTCTCTTTTCCTAATTCTTTGGCACTGGTTCCAGCAAGGATAATTGAGCCATCCCTGTTTAGCTTTAGGTCTGAAAGTCTTTCTTCTTTTTGCCTGGATTCTCCTGTTATATGTTTTCTCCATTGCTCATTTCCATTGCCATCCAGATACAACATCCAGAAGGTCTCATCGTCTTTTTCTATTCTTCCTTCGGCCTGAGTGTAACCACCTAATAGAATTCCTTTTGAGGATTTGTCATCTGCGGAATGAATAACGCTCATTCCCATCAGAATATCACGGTTTTTGAAATTGTAGGACTTCTGCCACCGTTCATCGCCTCTTTCGTTAAGAGCAATAATCCAAAGGTCTGTTCCTTCTTCAATACCAACCGTTTTGTTTCCGGATCTCTCGGATCTGGATTCTCCACCAATGATATAGCCATTTGAGGTTAATGCCAGCGTTCTGATATGATCGTCTCCTTTACCTCCAAAGTTCTTTTCCCATTCTACTTTTCCTGTTTTGTCTAATTTGATTATCCAATAGTCGCCTTCACCGAAATTGCTGCTGGCTTTTGGCATTTGGCTAATGGCTGTTGAACTAACAGATCTTTCACTAGAAGACTTCTCTTCTCGGGTTCTAACCTCGGAGCTCCTTGAATAAACTCCCAATAAGGCTCCACCATCTTTTGTTGGAATCATTTTCTCCACTTCATCTAAGCCCTTTCCTCCTAATATCAGTTGAGAGAGTTCCTTTCCGTCTTTATCCAGTCTGGTGATCCAAACATCTTTGGATCCATAACCATTGGAAGAATTTTGTACATTTCCGGCAACAAAAAAGCCCAAGTCTGTACTTTGAATCACTGCTCTGGCTTCCTCATCGGAGGAAGTTCCCAGCGTTTTTTGCCATAATTCATCTCCGAATTCGTTGATTCTGATCAGCCAGATATCAGATCCACCTTTAGAGTCATCTTTTTTATCCAATCCCTTTCCTGAATAAGATGTTCCGGCTACAAGAAAACCTCCGTCCTGGGTGGTTATTGTTGCAGATAAATAATCGTGATTGTTTCCCGAAAAATATTTTTCCCAGGCTTCATTTCCTTGCTGATTGAGTTTTATCAGATGAAAATCGTAGCCATTGTTTTGTTTTTGGCTGTTAGAGGTCTGTGATTGATTGTTAATTTGAATTGAGCTTCCTGTAATAAGATATTGCTGATCGATGGTCGTGGTAATTTGACTTAAAAAATCCTGAGTAGAGGATTTGATGTTTTTTTGCCAAACAACTTCCTGTGCAGATACCCCTAAAACGGTGCAGAAAGCCCATGCACTGAGATAAAGTTTTTTCATTCCCTTTTGTTGATTAATAGTTATTTTAGAATCACGCGAAAATAGGGCTTTTTAACATTTATTAACGCTCATCTTAAGGTGAATTAATATGAGTTTTATCACAATTAAGGAGAATTAAAATTCAATTATTGTAATACAAAAAAGATGACGAATATCAAATTATATTGTGTTAAAATTTTCCAGTTAGTCAGTAAGAGTAGTGGAAGAATTGTAGATTTATATAGAAGATTTATTAATGATCTTGTTGTAGTCTGTACGAAGATGATCTATATATTATAATGATGACTATAATATTACTTTGCTTTTAGTTTCAGCAAGAAGTTAATACAAGTAAAAAAAATTGAGTCATGCATGTTGGCAATTTTATGTAATTTTGCACGTATTATAAACAATAACAAACTAATAACTTTGGAAACATCAGAAATCAAAAAGGATTACTCCTGTAAATCCTTGTATGCTATTATTGCACTTCTGTTTTGCAGTGCAAATAGTTCCGCTCAATTAACGATTCCATCAGGAAATACTTTTACAACAACTGAAAACAGACCTTTGAGTGCAATGTATGGGCATGACCGTGTACTTTCTGTTTATCAAAAAAATGAAATGAACATCCCTACAGGCTCAAAAATAACAGGGCTGCGGTATTTTGTTCAGACTGCATATACACCCGTAAATGTTCCTGTATTTATCGGGATAAAAAATAGTGGTAGTTCAACTTTAACTGCAGAAATTTATAATCCATTACCATTAAGTTTAACCTTTGTCTATAACGGAACTATTGTTGGTACCAGTGTAGCAGCAGGTAAATGGATTACACTGCCTTTTTCTGCTCCTTTTACATATACTGGAGATCATTTACATGTATTGGTTGGAACCAGTTTAGGTGATGCCCCTGGCAAAGGTACTACAGACAAAATTCTTAGATGGCATAATGCTACAGCTCAAACACAGGTTTGGAAGAGTAATACTGACCCTATTTTTAATGGTAACGGAATCATTATGAATACAAAACCTAATATTCAGATTTTATATGATACACCGGGAGCTACAGGGACCTTATCATTAGATTATTCTGCTACTACTATGCTGGAAAACAGAAACCAGGTAATTACTGTAAATCGTAATGGCGGATCTACAGGGGCTGTTTCTGTAGACTATGCAACCAGTGACGGGACTGCAATTGCCGGCACTGATTACAATGCCGCATCCGGGACTTTGTCTTGGGCAGATGGTGATATGCAGCCTAAATCTTTTACAGTAACTACTTTACCGGATCTCGCAGCAGATGATAATGAAACATTTTCTATCACACTATCGAATCCTACAGGTACAACTATTAATGGTAACAGTACAAGTACAGTAACGATAAAAAATGTTTTGCCACCTATGGCAGGAACTTACACTGTTGGGGCAGGGGGGAATTATCCTTCATTAACAAATGACGGTGGAATTTTTCAAGCACTTAACCAGAGCGTTGACGGGGTATCAGGACCTGTCACCATTAATATTATATCCGATTTAACTGGGGAGACAGGTAAAAATGGCTTAAACGAAATTATTGGTGATCATGCTGTATTGATTCAGCCATTTGGAGGAGCAAGATCAATCACAGGAAATAGTTCTGGTTATGGTTCTTTACTTAAATTCCTAGGGACTGATAATATTACTATTAACGGTTCAGCAACAGGTGCTACAGTAGGCGGTAAGCTGATTGGTGGTGATTCATCCCTGCGTGAGCTATCAATTTTAGGAAATACTAGTGATAATGAGGCAGTGATTGGATTTTTATCAGGTACTAACGGTGCTAAAAATAATACTGTAAAAAATGTAAATATTACTGGCGGTATCAGTAATACAGGAATTGGTTTTAATGGAAAAGATAATGATGGAAACAAAGTTGAAAACTGTTCTGTTAAAAAAGTTAGTACCGGCATCATTTCAAGAGGTGAAAACGTGGATAATCAAAATATTGGAACGACTATAAAGCAGAACGATTTATCTGCAACAGGAACTGATAAGATATTACGGGCTGGAATAGTTTTATATAATGACATGAACCCTATTGTAAGTTATAATAAAGTATATGTTGAAAGTCCTCTTTCTACAGATGTAGCAGGATTAGGAATTGGTCGGGCAAGTGCAGAATTTGATGCCATAGGTAGTGGTGGAATTAGTGGGGCCATGGTTAATAATAATATTATAGACGGGGTTGTCAGTACAAATACTGATGGGTATTCCGCAGTAGGAATTGCTATTTCAGGAACTTATACAGGTCTTCCCAATACCCTGCAGAATAATATGATCAACAATGTTAGGGGGCAGGCAAAAAATCCTTCTATAGTTGCAGGTATATTTGTTGTGGGTGCTGTAGCTTCCGTGACAAAATTATATAACAATACTATTTCCCTATCAGGTAACAGAGGATCACAGTCGTTGCAGTATCCCAGTTACTGTATAGCACTATCTGGCCTTGACCCTTCATTAGAAATGAAAAATAATATTATGTCTACAACCCAGATTGCTACAGGTGGAGGGTTAGTTAAAACTTATGCTTTTGGAACGGCAAGTACAACTTTTGATAATTTGATTTCAGATTATAATGCTTTTTACAGTGGAGGTGTTCAATCTGGCGGTTTTAGAACAGGAAGTCTTAAATTAAATGCAGGAACAGATCATGCAACATTAGCAGCATGGCGAACTCTTACAACCAAAGATGCAAATTCTGTGGGAGTAGCACCTGTATTTGTATCTGCTACAGATTTACATTTAGATATCAATAATAATCCATTAATAGCGGCTGCCGGAACTCCAATTCCTACAGTAACAACAGATATTGATGGTGAGATAAGGAAAACTGTAAATCCAACTATTGGTGCTGATGAAATTATTGTAGACAATTTAGGAACGGACGATGTTAGAGCATCTGCAAAACTCCGTATTTATCCTAATCCGGTAAAATCAATATTAAATATAGAAAATGATGCTCCAATAGGTAAAGTAGAAGTATTTAATCTGGTAGGGCAGAAAGTTTTAAATCAGACAGTCAATACAAATTCAGCTCAAATTGATTTAGTGAATTTAGTTCCTGGAAATTATTTGGTAAGAGTTTCAAACAGAGATACGGTAAAAACATTTAAGATCATTAAAAAGTAATTTTAATTTTAGATAAAGAAAAACCCCTGGAATATCATATTTCAGGGGTTTTTTGTTAATGACTTTAAAAGTTAGTGGAAGATATTTTGTTATTTATTTAAATGTAACCGCTTTATAACAAAAAACGCTAACCCACAAAAGTTAGCGTTTTGTTTTATTTACCAGCACGAGCGTGGGCTTTTATTTTACCTTTTTATAACAATTCTCCCCATCATGGTAGCCAAAGCAAAGTACAATATTCTTATCTTTTTTCTCAAAAAAAGTAGTATAGGTCATATCAGTATCATTCACATCTTCTGGAAAGGCAATTAAATCTTTATCAAAATTTAAATAAAAATCATTAAACTCTATTGTGTTACCTTCTAATTTGTATTTCGAATTGTAATTCAACAATTTCTTCCCTTTTATATTGTAAATTACTCTGTTATAAACCCCATCCTTGTTAATCGTTAAAGTGTCGTATGTATTCTTGTATGATATGGGTGAATATTTTCCATATATATCTTCATTACTAATATTTTGGCACGAAAATAAAAAAGGTAATAAAATTAAACTTATACTTTTTTTCATATTTATTAAATTTAAGTTGTTCGATTTAAAATCTAGGTCTTGTTAGTATAGATGGTGGTGTTATAGCTTGTTTAAAAACGTTCTTTAAGGTTGGGTTAATTACTTTTTGTTGAACTTCGGAATTGTTTTCAGTCCATATATAAGTATGATATGTATTTCCAAAGCTATTTACCTTTCCATCGGTTCTTTCAAAATTATTTACTGGTAATCTATAAAACAATGACTCTTGTGACTTAGAATCAGTCATTAAAAAAAAATGTTTCATCTCCTAATTTAAACCAAGACACATTTGATCTTCCCCACATTTGCTCATAAAAATCAAAATTTGCTGTGATGGGGTTAGCTTGAAGATAATCCATTTTGACAACTCCTTTTGAATTTTTTGAATTTAGTGCTTTCTGTCTTGCTAAAGAAGAATATGGAGACGATGGCTTATCTAGAGGAGCAAAAGGTCCATCATTAGAATCATTAAATAGACTCACTTCCTCCAAAATATTCAGTTGTTATAGTTCCCCATCCTACATCTTTTCCTCTATGAGTATAACCTCTAATAATAGATTCTCCGTCTTTAATAATATTTGAAGCTCCAGTTTGTCAACTAACTACTTTAGTATCTCCATGGGAGTATTTTTATAAAATTAAGAATATACTCTGTTTCTGTTAATCATATAAAAAACAAAAAACCATCCTTAAAAAAGGATGGTTTGTAGACCCACAGGGATTCGAACCCCGACTGACGGTACCAAAAACCGGAGTGCTACCGTTACACTATAGGTCTGTTTTGATGTTGCAAAATTAGAAAAATTATTTGAACTACAAAAACGAAAATTAAAAAATTATTAACATAAATGCGTGTTAATGGGCTTATCTGTTGATATCCAAAGAATTATTTTTCATAAAAAAAATCAAAATAAAGACGTTTTTTAATACTAAATAATAAAATCTTATCTTTGCAAAAAATTGGGCTCCAAAAGTTGGAGTAACCCATTAATAACTTATCCTTAGCGCAGCAAAAAGGATTATTAAACATTTTTTATGTCAAATATTGTCGCAATCGTTGGGCGTCCCAACGTAGGAAAATCCACGCTTTTTAACCGTTTATTAGAGAGAAGAGAAGCTATTGTAGATTCTACAGCCGGTGTTACCAGAGACCGTCATTACGGAAAATCTGACTGGAATGGTGTAGACTTTACCGTAATTGATACCGGAGGATATGATGTAGGTACAGATGATATCTTTGAAGAAGAAATCCGTAAGCAGGTACAATTAGCCGTAGATGAAGCTACTTCCATTATCTTTATGATGAACGTAGAAGAAGGTCTTACAGATACCGATTACGAAATTTACAGACTTCTTAGAAGATCCAACAAGCCCATCTATATTGTCATTAATAAAGTAGATTCATCCAAAGAAGAACTTCCTGCAACAGAATTCTACCAGTTAGGAATCGATAAATATTACACACTTTCTTCCGCTACAGGTTCTGGAACCGGAGATTTATTGGATGATATTGTTAAAGATTTCCCAACTACAGAATACAAAGATCCTTTCGAAGGATTACCTAAGATCACTATCGCAGGTCGTCCGAATGTAGGAAAATCTACAATGACCAATGCTTTATTAGATGTTGAAAGAAATATTGTAACAGATATAGCGGGAACTACAAGAGACAGTATCCAAACTTTATACAATAAATTCGGACACGAGTTTGTATTGGTAGATACAGCTGGAATGAGAAGAAAGTCTAAAGTAAATGAAGACTTAGAATTTTATTCTGTAATGAGATCTATCCGTTCTATCGAATATTCTGATGTTGTCATCATCATGGTAGATGCTACTCAGGGATGGGAATCTCAGGATATGAACATTTTCGGATTAGCACAGAAAAACAGAAAAGGAATTGTAATCCTTGTGAATAAATGGGATTTGGTTGAAGACAAGCAAACCAATACAATGCGTGATTTCGAGAAAGCAATCAAGGATAAAATTGGTCAGTTCCAGGATATTCCGATTCTGTTTGTATCAGCTTTAACGAAACAAAGAATCCTGAAGGCTGTAGAAGTAGCGATGGAGGTATATGAAGACCGTAAAAAGAAGATCAAAACTTCAAAACTGAATGAAGTAATGCTTCCTATTTTCGAAAATACACCACCACCGGCGTTGAAAGGAAAATATATTAAAATTAAATATTGCGTTCAGCTTCCTACACCATCTCCGCAGTTTGTATTCTTCTGTAACCTGCCACAGTATGTGAAAGAACCATATAAGAGATTTACTGAAAACCAGTTGAGAAAAGAATTCGGGTTTACCGGAGTTCCGATTGAAGTGTATTTCAGACAAAAATAAAATGACTTTTTAATAAAAATCTGGTGAGGGCAACTTTACCAGATTTTTTATAGATATACTTATTCTATTCGCTGCCAAACTTCAATTTCGTTTTTTAGTTGTAATTTTGCAGTAATTAATGTTTACTAACTGTAATTAAAACCTAAAATCTTCATGCTTACTATTTTATCGCAAAACTTTTCCCTTGTTAATGAATGGATTAATGAACTTCGAAACGTTCAGGTTCAGCATGACCGAATGAGATTCCGAAGAAATATGGAAAGAATCGGAGAAATTGCGGCCTTTGAAATCAGTAAAGGACTGGAAGTAAGAGATGTTGAAATTCAAACTCCTTTAGATACCATTAAAAGCAGGGAAATTGCAGTACAGCCGGTAATTACAACCATTTTAAGAGCAGGAGTTCCTTTATTTGAAGGAATTCTTAATTATCTAGACAGAGCAGATTGTGGTTTCGTAGCAGCGTACAGAAAACACGACGCCAACGACTATTTCTCAATCAAGCAAGATTATCTTACCTGTCCAAGCATTGAAGGAAGACCTCTTATTGTAGCAGATCCCATGTTGGCAACCGGAGCTTCCCTGATTGAAGCCATTAAAGATTTATTGACTAACGGAAACCCAACCCAACTTCACATTGTAGCAGCCATTGCTTCAAGACAAGGGGTTGAAACTGTTCAGAATGCATATCCTGATGCTCATATCTGGGTAGGAGCCATTGATGAAGACCTAACATCAAAAGGATATATCACACCGGGATTAGGTGACGCCGGAGATTTAAGCTACGGAGAAAAACTTCAAAGATAATTTAAGAAAGATTCCAGAAATCTTTTATTAAACTCAACAATAAATTGGGCCGTACTTTATCCATGGGATGCTTTGTCTCAGGAAGTACGGCCAATTTTGCATTAGGCAGGCTTCTGTAAACATGAGCACTCTCCTCAAGTGTTACCATATTATCCTTATCACCCACCATAATCTGAACAGGAGTATGTATAGAAGCAAGACGATCTTTCAGTGGTGGATTTTTACCCAAATCAATCATTAAATCAGCTATTGCAGGCAGTAATTGCTTCCATTTTGAACCATGTTGCCTCTCTAAAAGTTGAGCATATTTTGGGATTTTTTCAAGAATAATATCCGGATTAAGCATTTTACTTTCTTTTAAAGCCTGCTCCTCAGTCCAGTCGAATTTTGTTCCCAGAGTCATAATAGAATTGACATTTTCTGGATGTTTCATAGCATAACAAAGGGCAACATACCCACCCATGCTGTGTCCTAGAATATATACATCTGTTAAATTATTCTCTGTGCAATATTTAGTTAATTCCTGAGTGTATTTTTCTATACTGATTCCATCTGTAGGAAGTTCATTACTTCCATGTCCTGAAAATAAAGGAGTATGAATGGTAAAGTAGGTGGAAAGGCCATCAAGGTAAGTGTTAAATATTTCAGAGTGACCTAAAGCTCCGTGTAATAAGACCAAATTCGGCATGATTATTTGTTTTTCGGAAAATTAAGCAAAAGAATTGGAACATAAAAACGAAGAATTATGCTGAAACTTTTGAGCTGAAGGAATGATTTGTAAATAAACTTCGAGTCCTAACTTTGGAAGGAAAGAGTAAGTTTTGTTTTGCAAGTGAATAGTGAATGAGTGTATTTTGATAACCTAAACCTTGAACCTTTTTATACATCCATTGCCATCACCAGTACACTCACCTTGTTATCTCCGGCATTTAAAATCTCCCAGGCAATAGAAGAAACGGTAGTTCCTGTTGTAAAAACATCATCAATCAGCAGAATATGTTTTTCTGTAATAGGTTTTGTAACCGAAAATGTATTAACAGTTTCCTGTCTGTGTTTTTTGTCCTTCAGCGCTTGGGCTTTAGAATAATAATTTCTCTTGATTAATTGATGGTCGAACGGAATTTTATAGTATTTTGAAAGAGCTTCCGTATATAAATGAAGTTGATTATAACCTCTTTCTCTCTGTTTTTTGGGATGAAGAGGCACGCTTACCAGAAGCTCAGGTTTCTGATCTCTGAAATCCAATCTTTCGATAGTCCATTCTGCTAGAATTTTTCCTATGATTTCTCTGCTTTTATATTTAAGTTCATGAATGATTTTCCTGCTTAAACTATCTTTTTCAAACTGAATAAGAGCATAGGCATTCTCAACAGGAAACGAAAGTTTGCATTGCTCTTTAACCGGATTATTTTTGGAATAATCATAATGGGTAAAATGGATCTGTCCGAAGCATAGACCGCAAACCAGAAGATCAGCCTCAATAATTCTATTACAGTGAAGACATCGGTTGGGAAAGAGTAAGTCTAATATCATAAGTGTGTTTTTACTAAGATATAAAATAGTTCTTTAATCTTTACTCTCAATCCTTCAAACTCAAAAATCTTTTTTTATCTTCTCAATGGCGTTTTTCATGCTAAGATTAAAATGCTCTTTTTCCAAGCGCACGGGCGGAGCCTGTCTTACCTCACAATCCGGGATGCTGCAGGATTCGCATGTTACTCCTACATTGATAGTTTCTAATGATGGAGACTTTATAAAACTGATTTTTTTAATTGTTTGCGAGTTCAGTAAAATTCCCAGACAATAACTTCTGTTGCTGCCATCGGAAAAAGGATTTTTCTGAGAAGTGGAAATAACCAGATAGCTTATTCCCTGGTCTTTATAATGTGAAATTTGAGCATCAGTCAGCGTTTCGTTTTCCTTTAAATGATGAAGGTTTTTCACTGCAATCCATCTTCTGCAGTAATGTTCATTCATAGCATTGGCATGAGGAGCCTGCTGATGATTAAGATGCAGTTCTTTTAAAATTTGAATTTTTTCTGATCCTTTCTTTTTAACCAAACATAGGTAGAATAAATCCTTAATTCCCATTTCTGCAGAAAGGATATTGGTCAGGCGATAATAGAACGTTTCCGGCGAATCAGTGAAACTATTGATAAGACTGGCGAAATTCTCAGGCTTCCATGTATTTTGCTGGAAAAATTCTGATGTTTTTTCAATGGAAGGTTCCTTTGAGATTAATAAAGCTCCCGCAAAATAAGATGCATAAAAATTATTCAGGATTTCTTCAAAACTTCCGAAGTCAAGCCAGGAGTATGTGGTAGGCCGAACTTTCAAATCCAGAACGTTGAAGCCTATTTCTTTAGCGAGAATAAATGTTTTCTGATCCTTTTCAAGCTTTTTATTCAGAAGCAATAATTTTTTTTCCGGAATAAACAGAGACCGTAGGTTGTTTAGTGTTCCGTAGATTTCAAAATCTTCAGATTGAATTGTATAATTGAAGTTTTCTGTAAGAATACGCTCAAGAATATCAGACTTTAAATTTTTATCAATTTGAAGGTGATTTTCTTCGGTAAACTGGCTTACCTTATCTTCAATTTCCGGGAAATAATTGTCGTATAACTCCTGGAATGATCTCAAAACCGCAAAGTAGAACCTTTCCTTTCCAAGATTATAGTTCTGAGAAATTTCTATCAGTGCATTGATGAAAGCTGTTACCTTTTTAGGCGCATCGCTTATAATACTGATAAGGTTATTTTTGTTGATTCCGAATAATTCCAATGGAACTTCTTTGAAGAAATCGGATTGTAGAATTTCATTAAAAGGAGCAAGGCTTTTGTCCAGTTTTGTAGAAACCAGGTCATCAAAAGTGCAGTTCAGAGCTTCAGAAAGCTGAATGATTTTATCATGTTTCGGGTATTTCTTTCCATTTTCAATCTCATTAAGGTAAGATTTTGATAATCCGGTTTTTACAGCAAGATCCTGTAGAGACCAATTTTTCTTTTGTCTCTGCTGTTTCAGTTTTAGCCCGAAAACTGTTTTGATATAGTCGCTTTCTGAATTCATTACTCAAATATAAATAATTAGATGCGATTATTCGCATAATAATTTTTTGAAAAAATTAGCGAACGTTCGCTGTTTGTGAAAATTTTTGTTTATGTTTGTAACATCAAGTCACAAAATCAATATGTTATGGAAACCAAGACTCAATTAAAAATTACGGCCAAGAAGCAGTTTGAAGAAATTTTCACTCCCGATTTGATAGATTTTTTAATAGCGCTTCATCAGAATTTCAATCATAAAAGGGTAAAACTTTTAGAAGAACGAAAAAAAACTCAGAAAGAATTCGATCAGGGTAATCTTCCAAAATTTCTGAAGGAGACAGTGGAGATCAGGAATGGGAATTGGGTATGTGCACCATTACCGCAAGATTTATTAGATAGGAGAGTAGAGATTACAGGTCCGGTTGACCGTAAAATGATTATCAATGCTCTGAATTCCGGAGCTTTTACCTTCATGGCGGATTTTGAAGACAGCAGTTCGCCCACATGGGAAAATGGGATGGAAGGACAAATTAATCTTTCCGATGCAATTAACAGAACCATAGATTTCGTCAACGAAGCAGGAAAGGCTTATAAACTTAATCAAAAGACCGCAGTTTTATTGGTAAGGCCAAGAGGATTACATCTTCCTGAAAAGCATATTAAGATTAATAATGAAGAAGCATCAGGCTCATTGATTGATTTTGGAATTTACTTCTTCAGAAATGTGAAAAAGCTGTTGGAAAAGGGAAGTGGCCCATACTTTTATCTTCCAAAATTAGAACATTATAAAGAAGCAGGATGGTGGAATGAAGTATTTGTTTTTGCTCAGGAATATCTGGGAATTCCACAGGGAACAATTAAAGCAACTGTTTTAATAGAAACCATTACAGCCTCATTTCAGATTGATGAAATTTTATATGAATTAAAAGAACACAGCTCAGGACTGAATTGCGGAAGATGGGATTATATCTTCTCATACATCAAAAAATTCAGAAACCTTCCGGAATTTATTGTTCCGGACAGAGATCAGGTAACCATGACTTCACCTTTTATGAGTGCCTATTCAAAAAGAGTGATTGAAGTCTGTCATAAGAGAAACGTTCATGCTATGGGCGGGATGGCAGCACAGATTCCTGTAAAAAATGACGACGAAGCTAATAATATTGCTTTTGAAAAAGTAAGAAGCGATAAAGAAAGAGAAGTGAAAAACGGTCATGACGGAACATGGGTGGCGCACCCCGCGTTAGTTTCAGTGGCTAAGGATATTTTTGATGAGCATATGCCTTCCAAAAACCAGATCGATAAAAAATTTGAATACAACATACAGGAAAGTAATCTGCTGGAAATCCCGAAAGGAGAAATTACAGAGAAAGGAGTAAGAAAAAATATTAATGTAGGAATTCTTTATCTCGAAAGCTGGCTGATGGGAATTGGAGCTGCTGCTATTTACAATCTGATGGAAGACGCTGCCACTGCTGAAATTTCAAGAACGCAGATCTGGCAATGGCTTAAAAATGAAGCGGTATTAAGTGATGACAGAACATTAACCCGCAATATGGTTCTTCAATGGGAATCCGAAGAAATGGACAATATTGAAAAATATGTTGGAGAATCCCGTTTTAAAAACGGAAAGTTCAACCTTGCCAAAGAGCTTTTCAATGAATTGATATTCTCAGAAAACTTTGAAGAATTTCTAACCCTTAAAGCATATCCTTTCATATAGTTCGACAACGAGAGAATAGAAATAACTGAATATTCACAAAATCCGCATCTCGAACCCAATAATTCAACAAACAAAATCCAAATATTATGAAAACAAGACAAGAACAAATCCAGGCTCTAGAGCAAGATTGGCTGACAAATCCACGCTGGAATGGCGTAAAAAGACCTTATACGGCAGAAGAAGTATTAAAACTTCGTGGCTCTTACAAAATAGATTATACCATTGCGACAGAAATGTCTAAGAAATTCTGGGAAAAATTAAATACCCAAGATTTTGTGGCAGGGCTTGGAGCTCTAACAGGTAATCAGGCTGTGCAGGAAGTTGATGCCGGCTTAGAGGCGATCTATCTTTCAGGATGGCAGGTAGCTGCAGATGCTAATTTATCTGGAGAAATGTATCCGGATCAGTCTTTGTATCCGGCGAATTCAGTGCCTTCTGTAGTAAAGAAAATTAACAATGCTTTATTAAGAGCAGATCAGGTTCAGTCGGTAAGCGGAGCTGGAGATAAAGAATATCTTGTTCCGATTATTGCTGATGCTGAAGCAGGTTTTGGAGGAAATCTGAATGCATTTGAACTCATGAAACAAATGATTGAGGCAGGTGCTGCTGGCGTACACTTTGAAGATCAGCTTTCTTCTGCAAAGAAATGTGGACATTTAGGAGGGAAAGTATTGGTTCCTACTCAGGAAGCCATTAATAAGTTAGTTGCGGCACGTTTGGCAGCAGATGTATTGGGTGTTCCAAGTCTTATCATCGCCAGAACAGACGCTGATGCAGCAGACTTGCTGACTTCAGATATTGATGACAGAGACAAAAAATTTGTAACAGGAGAAAGAACTTCTGAAGGATTTTATGTAGTAAAAAATGGAGTAGAACAGGGAATAGACCGAGGATTATCTTATGCACCTTATGCAGACCTGATCTGGATGGAAACTTCCAACCCGGATTTGGAACAGGCGAAAAGGTTTGCAGACGGAATTCATGCACAGTTTCCAGGAAAAATGCTTGCTTATAACTGCTCCCCTTCATTCAACTGGGCGGCTAAACTGAGCGTAGAGGAAATGTCTACCTTCCGCGAAGAGTTAGCGAAAATGGGCTATAAATTCCAGTTTATTACCTTGGCAGGATTCCATGCTTTGAATACGGCAATGTTTGAATTGGCTTTAGCGTATAAAGAAAGAGGGATGGCCGGATATTCAGAACTTCAGGAGCGTGAATTTGCTTTACAATCAAAAGGATTCAGAGCGGTAAAACATCAGTCTTTTGTAGGGACAGGATATTTTGATGAGGTTCAGAATGTTGTTACCAACGGATCTTCTGCTACCGTAGCGATGAAGGATTCTACAGAAACAGCACAGTTCCATTAAAATTCAGTTTTTTGCATTATACATATTTTCGAAGCTCTCCTCAGTTTTTGGGGAGGGCTTTATGTTGAAAGGGCTTTTTTATAATGAATATTTTATATGGTTTCAAGATGTTTTTGATAGGTTATGTATTTTAAGGAAGTCTAAAAAATCAGAATGATCTTAAATGAAAAATTATATTATATTTGGACACTGAAAAAAAGTAAATTTTTCAAAAAAAGTATATATTATAATGAAACTAATTAAATTATTTTTTATTGCAGCAGGATTAACTTTAACTGCAAATACTGTAAATGCTCAACAAAAGATTGGGAATATAAATACTGATGACATTTTTAGTAGTTTATCTGAGGTGAAAACAGCTGGGGAAGCTATTGATAATCTAACTAAAGCTAAACAGACTGAAATTGATAAAATTATCAGTGAGTATCAAACTAAGTTGAAAACAGCGCAGGAAAAAGAGAAGACATTAACGAATGCTAATAAAGATACTGTAACTAAAGAACTAGTTGTTGCGCAAACAGAATTAGATAGTCTGGCTAAGAAAATAGAGGAGGGAAGAGCACAGGCAGCTAAGGAAATCTCTGCTAAACAAAATGATTTGTTTGCTCCGATACAACAAAAGGTAAAAGATGCTATTTCTATAGTTTCTAAAGAAAAAGGTCTGAACTATGTATTTGATATTGCAGCACGTGGGTCCAATCTTATCTATACCGATGGAGGGGAAGATATTACTGCACAGGTAAAAGCAAAATTAGGAGCTTCAGCAACCGCTTCTAAACCAGCAGCAGTAAAAGCTAAGAAATAATTTCAATCTATTGAAAATTGCAAAACGGAATCAGATTAGTCTGGTTCCGTTTTTTTATACAATAAATATCAGTTTTTGTATGAAGATTCATGAGAAATCTTTTATTTTAAATCTTAAATTTGAGTAAATATTTCAAGGAGATGAGTTTGGTATATGAAAAACAGATTAAAGTAACGGAAGAACATATCGATCAGAATAATCACGTTAATAATGTTCAGTATGTACATTGGGTGGAAGAAATAGCAGCAGAACATTGGGATCTCTTAAAACATAAAACAGAATATGAAAATGATGCCTGGATGCTTCTGGATCATCATATTCGCTACAAAAAGCAGGTGTATCTGGATGATGTAATCACCGTGAAAACTTATCCGCAAGCTCCGGAAGGAGCTAAGCAGCCGAGAAAAGTAGAGTTCTATTGTCATGATGAACTGGTTGTGGATTCAAGCACCCTTTGGATTCTGTTTGATACGGAAACGAAGAAAATAAAAAGGCTGGAGGGCAATTGGCTGGAGGGATTAGCCGGGGAAATTGATGAGAACTATATTTGAAAATCATTGTAATAGAGACCGTCTTTTCTTTGTTAAGCGGTTTTGTCATATCTTTGCAGTATGATACGTATTACAAAAATTTTTACATTCGAAACAGCCCACGTACTGTACAACTACGATGGGAAATGTAAAAATATGCATGGACATTCCTATAAACTGTTTGTAACAGTGAAAGGAAAACCGATTAATGATATTGATAACCCTAAAAATGGGATGGTAGTTGATTTCGGAGATATCAAAAGTATCGTAAAATCTGAGATCGTAGATGTTTGGGATCATGCAGTGCTTTTAAATGCACTTACTCCTCATAAAGAGTTGGGTGATGATCTTGAACAGAAAGGGCATAAGGTAATCTACTGCAGCTTCCAGCCAACCTGTGAAAATATGCTGTATGCCATTGCTGCCAAAATAAAATCAAGACTTCCGGAAGGAATTTCTCTGGCTTATCTTAAACTTCATGAGACTGAAAACTCTTATGGAGAATGGTTTGCAGAAGACAATCAATAATTATTATCCCATAAAGCTCACAAGGTGTTAAAAACAACAATTAATTTAGAACCTGGAAAAAAAGTATACTTTGCTTCAGATCAGCATTTCGGTGCACCTACTCCTAAAGAAAGTAAGGTACGTGAAGAAAGATTTATACGATGGATGGATCAGATTAAAGAAGATGCACAGGTTTTATTTTTAATGGGTGACCTTTTTGACTTCTGGCATGAATGGAAACATGTAGTGCCCAAAGGATATGTCCGTGTTTTAGGGAAAATTGCAGAACTCAAAGATCGAGGAATCCATATTTATTTTTTTGTGGGAAACCATGACCTTTGGATGAAAGATTATCTTGAAGAAGAAATTGGTTGTACCGTTTTTTACCAGAAACAGTATTTTGAAATGGGCGGAAAACAGTTCTTGTTGGCCCATGGAGATGGTTTGGGACCTGGTGATAAAGGATACAAAAGAATGAAAAAAGTCTTTACCAATCCGATAGCACAATGGTTTTTCAAGTGGCTTCACCCTGATATAGCGATGAAAGTTGCTTTGTATCTTTCCCAGAAGAATAAAATGATCTCAGGAGAAGAAGACAAAGCATTCTTAGGAGAAGATAAAGAGTTTCTCATTATTTATTCCAAAGAAAAGCTGAAGACGGAGAAAATTGATTATTTCGTATACGGGCACCGTCATCTTCCTATGGTATTGGATTTAGAACGAAATTCAAAATACATCAATCTTGGAGACTGGATTTCCTATTTTACCTATGGCGTTTTTGAAAAAGACTTTGAACTGAAGGCTTTCGAGTAATAAAAACAAAAAAATTACCCCTAAAAAGAGGTAATTTGAGAATGAGTGGGGGACTCATTCTGTTTTTAATCCATATTCCGATTAAGTAATTGCAAGAAGTTTACCAAAGTCAAATTTTGATATTAAAAAAACATTAAATAAAAATATTTTGTCCAAATAATTGCTTTAAGCAGAAGTAATAAGACGATTGAAAAAATTATGGAACCGAAAAATATATTCAACATACAAACCGAACAGGATTTCCTGGATGTATCATTGAAAACATTTCGTTATCAGTATGAAAATGTTGAGATATATAGAAAATTTGTAGATTATCTGAACATCAATCCGGATGAGGTTAACAATTTATCGGAAATTCCTTTTCTTCCGATTGAAATGTTTAAAAACCATCAGATTCTGGATAAAAATGTGACTACGGACCTCTTTTTTCAAAGTTCCGGAACCACACAGATGAATCTTTCAAAGCACTTCATTGCCAATACAGATTTATATGAAGAAAGTATTTATAAAAGTTTTGAACAATTCATCGGAAAGCCTGAAGATTTTATTTTCCTTGGGTTATTACCAAGTTATCTGGAAAAACAGAATTCATCATTGATCTACATGGTAGATTATCTGATGAAAAAATCAGCAAAACCTGAAAACGGGTATTTCCTTTATAATCATTCTGATCTTTTCAATCTTTTGAACCGGCTACAGGATAAAAAAGTAATTCTTTTCGGAGTTTCCTTTGCTTTATTAGACTTCTTAGATTATTGTCATTCTGAACATAGCAAAGAATCTCTAAGTATTCTTGAAAACCTAATCGTCATTGAAACCGGTGGAATGAAAGGCCGAAAAGAAGAAATGACAAAAGACGAACTGTTGAAAATTTTGCAGGAAGGCTTCAAAACAGATAAGATTTACTCAGAATATTCAATGACAGAGTTGTTATCTCAAGCTTATTCCCTTGGAAACAATGAATATCAGTGTCCTAATTGGATGAGAATTAAGATCAGAAATGCTGAAGATCCTTTCTCTTATGAAAAAGAAGGCAGAACAGGAGCTATTAATATCATCGATTTAGCCAATACTCATTCTTGCTCTTTCATTGCAACTCAGGATTTGGGAAAAATAATAGGCGATAAATTTCAGGTGTTGGGAAGAATAGACCACTCTGATATCAGAGGCTGCAGTTTGTTAGTGAGCTAACCAAAGATAGTTTCGGGATTCATAATATTGAATTTTGTTTGTTGAAAAGTGTCTCATATCTCATGTCTGAATGGCTTCAATCTAAACTAAGATTATGCTTAAAATAGAAGAACTTGTTCACGCATACATTCATACCCATTGCGATTTTGAAAAAGAACTCGTACTGACTAACTATTTTCAGGCTGATTGGGAAGCGGATATGCTTATTATTGATGCGGAAGGAATGAGCCATGAAATTGAGATCAAGCTTTCAAAAAGTGACTTTAAAAACGACTTCAAAAAATCATATTTTAATAAAGATACAGGAGAAAAATTTCTGAAACATGATAAAATTTCCTGTGGAGACTATGTATGTAATGCTTTCAGTTTTCTATTGCCAATGGGAATGGTAGATTCTAATCTCATTCCGGAGCATTGCGGAATCATTGAGTTTTATCATAATGCAGATACCTGGGACACAGAATTCTATCTTATCCGTTCCCCAAAAAGGCTTCACGAAGATTCTTATTGGAAACTGAATGATAAAGATCTTTTCATCAGAAAAATGGCTTTAAATCTGCTTCAACGTAAAATGGAAATCAAAGGAAAGCATGAAGAGCTTATTTTCAAAAATCCTTTTGATCTTAAAAATAAAAAGTAAAAGTATCATGTCTTCTTTTAGCACATAGCTAAATCACTTACTTCATCAGCGACAAAGGCGCACTTCTTTGCCTCCTAAAAATAATACTCCCTCATCATAAAACTTTGCGTTTAAAAAACTACCTTATAAAACAAAAAATCCTGTCATCAGACAGGATTTTATAGTTATATGTAATTCTAAAATTAATTAGTCAGCTACTTCTGCAGTATCTCTCTGAAGTAAGAATTTGTAGATTAATCCACCTACAATTCCTCCAAGAATTGGAGCTACCCAGAACAGCCAAAGCTGTGACATAGCCAATCCGCCTGTGAAAACGGCCTGCGAAAGGGATCTTGCAGGGTTTACAGAGGTATTTGTAATTGGGATTGAGATCAGGTGAATCAAAGTAAGGGCAAGACCAATAGCGATCCCTGCAAACTTACCATTAGTCCATTTATCCGTAGCGCCCATAATAACGATAAGGAAGAAAGCTGTTAATAAAAACTCTGCAAGGAATGCTGCTCCCATACTGAAGGCTTTTCCGTTGTACACTGCTTCTCCATAGAAATTGGTAGCAAATGCTCCCGGTGCTGAGAAATCTACAGCTCCGGCTCCGTTAAGGATTGTGTATAGACATCCTGCAGCAACAATTGCTCCAAGACACTGTGCCACAATGTAAGGGATAAGGTCTTTTGCAGAAAATCTTCCCCCTGCTAAAAGCCCGAAAGAAACTGCAGGGTTGAAGTGACCACCGGAAATATGTCCCACGGCATAAGCCATCGTAAGAACAGTAAGACCGAAAGCTAGAGCAACCCCTAAAAGTCCGATGCCGATATCAGGAACACCCGCTGCAAAAACAGCGCTCCCGCAACCCCCGAAAACAAGCCAAAATGTGCCGAAAAATTCAGCAAAAAGTTTTTTTATCATATTGTTTATTTTTAAAATGTAACTCAAATGTAGAATTTATATCTTAAAGTAAAAAGTTAAAACTGAAAAAAAACAACAAAATTAGAGGAACAAAAATTGTAAATTAAACAAATTGGTTTGATGTTTGTTTGGGATTTGTTGGGATACTATGATGGTTATTGTTGAATGAGCTAACATAATTGTTTTATCCTTCCGTAGTAATTTAAAGTGGTGGTTAATGAGAAAGTTTCTTTGTGTGGTCTTTGTACCTTTTATGTATAGTTTACATTATTCGCAGGCGGCAAAAAAAAACCTTCCCTGCTATGATCTTACAACTGTTTTAAAGGTTGAGGCTACTCCGCTTTACAAACCCCATCTGGATGCTTCTAAAAGTTTTGGAGTACACTTACTGAAGGATTTTAAAATGGTACAAAAGTATATTGATAAAGGAAAGTTTCATAAAATTAAGAAATCCGGAAAAGGATATCAGATTCAGAAACTTGATTACAGCAAAGCCTATATGGTCTCTAAAGCGAAAACCACATTGGAAAATATCGGCTCCAAATTCAGTAAGGCAACAAAAGGAGCTACATTTACTGTTTCATCCATAACCCGAACACTGGAAGATCAATGCAGGTTAAGAAGAGTGAATTCTAATGCAGCTTTGGGAATAAGCTCTCACAACTACGGAAATTCCTTCGATATTTCTTACGTACGATTCAATAATGTTCTTAAAAATAATCCGAAAATGGAAGCGGCTTTGGAGAAGGTTTTAAAGCGTTATGTAGATGCTGGTAGAATTTATTACATAAAAGAAAGACAACAGAGCTGTTATCATATTACAGTGCGGAATTATTAATTAAATTCCTACTTGCACAGCATGTTTAGTTTATATAATTTTATACAACTAAAAACCATGCTTATGACAACGTTAAACATCGTAGACTATTTACTTCCTGTAGAAGAATGCAGAATTGCTGCAGACGAATGGAGCCTTTGTCGTTCTAATTATTCAAGAATCAAAGAATTAATTCCTACTACGTATGTCTTTACTGTTTCTGATGGCCCGCTTGAATGGATGAAAAGCTATAAGGAATATCCTGAATTCTGTGCTACAATGGGAATATGGAAAAATCAACTGATCCTTATTTTTTATCCTATGAATGAAAAGGGAGACCGAATAGATCAAAGAGAATATCCTTATTGCTTTCTTTCCGAATTGGCAAGTGACGTAAAACTTCAGGAGGTACAAGAATATACTATTGTTAAAAATACCATTCTTTCCAAAGGACTTGAAAAAATAGAGAAAAATACAGATATGGCTTTTCCTATATCCAATAAGCCCATTCTTGAGCAGGATAAAGCGATAGAAGCTATTGAAAGCTGGAGAGAATCAGGGATGGATTGGTTTTACAAAGAATGTAATGAATCCAAAGGGATAGGAATTTTTAAAAGATTCTATGTTCCTACGGCAGATTTATGCCTTTTAGATGAAGGTTTGAAGGAAATTAAATGTTCTTTCGGACTTAAATATAACGATGTGTACGGAAAAATGTTGGTAACCCTTATTTTTATCTCCTTCCGTGAAAATCTTCAGAATGCAGAACGTGCTCAGATGATGTCCAATACCTATGACTGGGCAAAACCATGTCCACCTATCTGCCGCATACCAGGGATGGATGGTGAATTTTAAAATAATAAATAAAAGGAATGGCAGATCTTTATAAGACGATTTTATTCCTAAACTACGGGTTGCTTCTTACCGTTATAGTGTTAGGAGCTGTTAAATACCGCATATTAAATCCTAAAGAAAAGCCGTATTTTTATTGTATTGCTTTTCTGTTTTTTATTGAACTGCTGAATCTGGCTTTGCCTTATATTTTCAAACTTGATGATACTTCATTTATTTATCCGTTCTATATTGCCGGAGAGTTTTTTTTACTGACAGGTCTGTTCATCAGAAAATTGGATTGGCCTAAGTATCTTTTAGGGTTAGGAGCTTCAATTGCAGTGGGTTTTATGATCTCAAAATACGGTTTTAATGAGCCTGCTAATGCTGATATAGCAAAAGTTATTTCCAATATCATCATCATTTGTTTATCCGGAGTAACGCTGATTGATGAAATCAAAAAAACATCTGCTCAGAACCGTTTTCTTTGGGTAGATGCCAGTATTTTTTTCTATTATTCTGTTTCAGTATTCATTTTCATTATTCAGCATCAGATTGTTAACCTTTCAGAAAACAATTATTATATTCTTTTCACAGCCAATAATATTTTTTCCAGTATTCTGTACTGTTCACTTTTATATACCTTCATCCGATTAAAGAAGTAACCTTAAATATCAACCTTTTGATTCTTATAATTGTTACAATAGCAATTATAGTTTCTTTTATAATACTCGCTTACAGAGCTTTTATAAGCAGGATTATAAAGGAAAAAAATAGGCAGCATGAAGCAGAAGTTCTTCATCAGAAAAAGCTGGCATTGGAAAACATCAAAGCTCAGGAAGAAGAACGGAGAAGAATTGCTGTGATGATTCATGATGATATAGGAAACAGACTTAATATTCTTTCCTTGTGGCTCAATAACCTGGATACAAAAGGTGATGAGCTGATTAAAAAAAATATCCACAGCCAGATGTCTTCACTTGTTGATGCTGCCAGAAGTATTTCTCATTCATTATATCCTGTGAATTTAGAATCGGTGGGACTGGTTTTGTATGCTGAGGAACTTATTGCTAACCTTTCCCATAAGATTAATATTTCCCTGCAGGTGATGTCCGGATATGAAAAGAAAGATATCTTCGTGGAAGTACAGCTGTATCGTATAATTCAGGAATTTACTACCAACGTAATCAAGCATTCTAATGCCACAGATTTGTGGATTTATATAAAAGATTATCAGAAAAATATGGCAGTTGTTATTTCAGATAACGGTCAGGGATTTGAGTATGAAGAAGTAGCAAAAGGTATGGGAATCAAAAACATTGAATCCAGGATCAAATCGATGAATGCTGTTCATAAATGGAAAAAATCTTTTTTAAATAAAGGAAGTCGTTTAATCATTAAAATTCCGAAACATCATGAGTTCCCAAATCAAAATAGCACTAATTGATGATGAACAGCTGATCCTTGAAGGGGTAAAAATGCTGCTGTCCAATGAAAAAAATATATCCGTATGCGTTACTGCAGATAACGGACCCGATTTTATAGAGTATCTTGGAAAACTTTCAGAACAAGAATTTCCTGATATAGCACTGGTAGACGTTCAGATGAAGCCAATGAATGGTTTTGAACTGGTAGAAATTCTCAAAGAAAAATATCCCGATCTTAAGATCATTATTTTGTCTTCCCATTATAAAACATCCATTTTAGGATATATGGTCAAGTTGGGTGTTTCAGCTTTCCTTCCTAAAAATTCAGACAGGAAAACATTTATTGATGCCATTACAATGGTTGATAAAAATGGAGTTTTCTTTACAGCAGAAGACCACCAAATGCTGTTTACTTATATGAACAGTTCTGCCAAGAAAAACTCGCTCTTTGAAACTGAAGATGAATTATCTGAAAGAGAAAAAGATGTGGTTAAACTAATCTGTCAGGAGTTTACCAACAATGAAATAGGAGAAAAACTATTCATTAGTCCCAGAACCGTTGAAAGCCACAGACAGCGTATTCTTGAAAAGATAGGCGCTAAAAACACAGTGGGAATAGTCATCTATGCCATTGTAAACAATATTTATTCTCTTGATAAAATATAGTGTGATTCCGTAGAAATACGGAATTTTTTATTTGGTACTTTTCACTCTAGCCAGGCTGCATATTCTTCCGTTATTTTGAAATGTCTCTTTTAGGGATTTTAATAAAAACATAAATGCACAGAGAATATCTGTAATAAAAAATTAGCAAAAGAATGAATGTTAGTAGAGTGATTTCCGTCGGGATTTTCTTTGACGGTACGGGAAACAATGGAGTAAATGCACTTTCATCAGATAAGCCACTGAATAATAATGAAAGCTATCACGGTGCATTCACCAATATCTATAAATTGTACAAATCATTTATCGGGAATGAAAAAATATATATTGAAGGAATAGGAACCGTCTCAGGTGAGGAAGATAGTAATTTTGCCATGACAACATGTGCGAATCCGCCTTATGGAAAAGGATATTCCTCAGATGATAAGCTTCAGAAAGCAGAAGATTTTGTACAGAAGATTGTTCATGATGAAGATGCTGAATATCATTTTTATTTATATGGTTTCGGAAGAGGAGGAATGCTGGCGAGGACCTTTAGTCACTGGCTTTACTCAAACTATTCCTTTGTTAAGATTCAGGTGAAATTTTTAGGTGCTTTTGATACTGTAGAATCAAAACCATTTAATACCTATGATCTGAGTGTGCCTTATCAGGTGGAAAATGTCCTTCATCTCTGTGCGTTTAACGAATGCCGATTCTTTTTTCCATTAACTGGTTTTTTTGAGCATTCAAAAATGATGCAGGATTACGGGTTCCGAAATAATACTTCCGTTTGGAAAGAAATTTTTGTTCCCGGAGCTCATGCGGATATCGGTGGCGGCTATCTGGAAGGGCCGCAGTCCGTCTATATTTCTACAGATTTTGCCAATACGGATGGTCTTATCAATTATATTCAAAATATAAGAAACAGAGCAACAGATGCTGAAGGAAATAAAGGATGGGATGCCTTACTCTCGGAATTTGGAGTGGAAAGAAAAGATGCTTTTTCTAAAGCCTATGTCTGCAGAGATAAAGTATATAACGAACTATCAAAACTATATGGGAAACTAATGCTGCAGGAAACCAATGCAATCTCAACGGTTTTTATATCGGGAAAAGATTTTGAAACAGATTATAGCAGACACCCTTTATTAGAAGGTTTATATGAAGAAATACAGGTCTATATAAAAGATCTTTCCATAGATCAAAAGCCAATATACAATTACAGTAAGCTTGCAGATTATATCCACATTTCAGCAAATTTCGGACTTTATCATGAGGGTTTGTCGAAACGATCCGAGTATGAAATGAATGTTGAACTTCTCAACAACGGATTAAACGTTTCAAGCAGCACCATTGTAGATCAGAAAAGCCATGCAAGGCTTTCTGCTGAGCTTCACCTTCCTGATGATAGTTTTGTAGCTGAAATTCTATACGGAACAAGCGTTCCCAATAATGATATCTGGACTCGTTCAATTATCAAAACTCCGGCAATAAGACTGGATGAAATCAATAATTAATGCTAGTCCTTATTTAGTTTTAAATTTTAGGTTAGGGAACATTAATTCAAATGTTCCCTTTTATTCGGAATGTATTTTAGACCAATAATTATACTTATTGAATCTGATATGGTATACCGTAGTCTTTAGATTCAGATTCCCGTACTTTGATATTCCTAATAGATATTGTACCTTCAGAATCATTATTGGTATGGCTTCTTAACGTTTTTAAATGAATTTTGCTAGAAAATCAGTCTATAAACAGCTTCCTGTTTTGGGACGTTTTTTTTATTTCTGGGCTATTCATTTCTTTTTCCGTATTTTTGCACCCGAAAATTCATTATTCATTACTAATTATTAATTACAATGCTTTCGGTTCAAAGTTTAGGATTACATCATTCAGGAAATTATTTATTTCAAAACGTAAATTTCACCATTAAAAAGGATGATAAAGTAGGGCTCGTAGGAAAAAATGGAGCAGGAAAATCTACTTTATTGAAAATGCTGTCCAAAGAAATTAATTTCTACGAAGGAGAGGTCGTAACAGAAGGAAGCATTACCATTGGTTTCCTGAAGCAGGATCTTGATTTCGTAAAGGGAAGAACCGTTTGGGCTGAAACCATGCAGGCTTTTGAGCAAATTAATGCATGGAAGAATGAGCTTGAAGAGGTTAATCACCAAATGACTGTAAGAACCGATTACGAGAGTGATTCATACACGGATTTGATTAATAAAATGACCGAACTGAATGACCTTTTAATGAACCATGATGCCTACAATTTGGAAGGCGATATGGAAAAAGTGTTGTTTGGTTTAGGATTTAAAGCCGATGACTTTCAAAAAATCACTGATGAATTTTCAGGAGGATGGAGAATGAGAATCGAATTGGCAAAACTTCTTCTTCAAAAGAATGATATCATGCTTCTCGATGAGCCAACCAACCACCTGGATATGGAATCCATCATCTGGCTTGAAAATTTCTTAAAAGATTATCCGGGAGCAATTGTTCTGGTAAGTCACGATAAGCAGTTCATGACCGCGGTTTGTAACCGTACTTTTGATATCAATAATAAGAAAGTTGACGATTATAAAGCCAATTATACCAAATATCTTGTAATGCGTGAAGACCGCCGTGAAAAACTGATTCAGGCTAAAAAGAATCAGGATGCGGAGATCAAGCAGATGGAAGATAACATTAATAAGTTCCGTGCAAGCGCTACAAAAGCATCTTTCGCCCAGTCACTTATTAAGAAATTAGACAAAATCGAGCGTATTGAAGTAGATAACGAAGACGTTTCAAAATTCAATATCCGTTTCGTACAGTCTATGGTTCCTGGAAAAGTGATTTTCGAAGCAGCCAAACTTGGAAAAGCTTACGGCCAGAAACAAATTTTTGATGATGTAGATTTTATTGTTCAAAGAGGAGACAGAATTGCACTTTTAGGGCAAAACGGACAAGGAAAAACAACACTAGCTAAAATTCTAGCAGGAGATATTAAAGATTATTCAGGAGCCTGGAATCTTGGCCACAATGTAAACATCGGATATTTTGCACAGAATCAGGAAGAGGTTTTAACACCGAATAAAACAGTTCTTGAAGAAGCAGAAGATGCTGCTACAGAAGAAACCAGACCTAGAGTAAGAGACTTATTAGGATCTTTCCTGTTCCAGGGAGATGCTGTTTCTAAGAAGACAAAAGTACTTTCCGGAGGGGAAAGAAACCGTTTAGCACTTTGTAAACTGTTGCTTCGTCCTTTCAACACGTTGATTATGGATGAACCTACCAACCACTTGGATATTCAGTCTAAGGAGATTATTAAGTTGGCATTACAGAACTTTGAAGGTACATTGATCGTGATTTCTCACGACAGGGAGTTCCTTCAGGGACTTTGTGATAAAATCTATGAGTTCCGTGATGGGAAAATGAAAGAATTCCTGGGAGATATCAACGAATATCTTGAATACAGACAAAAGGAAAGCATCAGAGAGATTTCTGCAGAAAAGGCGAAGCTTCATAGTGATGTGAAGGAAGAACCTAAAAAGGTAGAAGAAAAACCTGTTGTTAGTACCAGTCAGGTATCGAATGTTATCACTAAAGAACAGAAAAATATTCAGAATAAAATCAAGAAGGTAGAAGAAAAAATTTCTGAGCTTGAAACTAAAGTAGAAGAAATGGAAGCTTCTTTCGCTAAAGAGAATCCTTCCGATGAAACTTTGGAAAAATATAATAAAACTAAAGAAGAGCTGGAGAACGCTCTGCAGGAATGGGAATACTTAGGAACCCAGCTTGATTAATATAAAATACTAAAATTTGGGACTCGGGATACGGGTCCCAATTTTTTATCTAAGGTTTGGATGGGTTTAAGATTAGTACTGTAATCAATAATTTCCCATTTATATCTTGACGCAGAGACCGCAAAGACATTTTCAAATGTGAAATTTTTCGTTCGCAGAGGCGTTAACACTCAGCAAACGTTCTTAACTTGAATTTTAATTAAATAATATTAACACACTAATCAAAATTAACACGAAGTATTAAATTATTTTCATAATTTTGAACTATGATTAAAGAAAGCAGAAACTTAAAAGTATTTATATCCAGGCTATTGTTTGGGATATACTTCATCGCGCTGCTTTCTCAGAGTTTTCACCATCATGATTCAGTAGACTATTTTAAGGCATTTAACCTTAAGAAAGTTGAAAACTCAATGACGAAAGCTACACCTAAAGAGAAAGCTGGCGATTGTCTGGCTTGCCACTTTTTGGTAACCGGACATACTTTAGCTCCTGAAGAATTCAGCTTTAGCTTTGAGCATTACACGCACGAAGTAAAGCAAATTATCGCTATTCAGGAAAAAATCTGGTCTCAGACCAAATTTACCTTTCAGCTTCGTGGGCCGCCCGCAATTTCCTAATCAATACATTCTTATTGGGTTTATAACTCTATGTTTTAGAGTTTAATGGTCAAGGTTTGAAGTTTAATATTCAAAGCGGCTGAAGAGCAGCAGCAAGTTTGTAATGGGTAATCATATAAATTTAAAATACTCGATTGCTTACTTATTTCAATGTTTTAACTTCAAGTTTATTATCATTAATGCATTTCTATTGTACATCATACATTGTACAAGGAAGCCCAACCCATTCAACAAATTTTAACGAAAATGTACCCCTCATTAAACGGGTACATCATCAATCTATTTTACAATGAAATTGATATATTGCCTGTTGCTGATCTTTTGTGGATCGGTATTTACGAGTGCACAGAAAACTTACACTGTACAAGGAACCGTTCAGGATTTTCATGATAAAACCATGCTGGAAAATGCAGTGGTGAAAATCGGAAATCTTACAATGAAAACAGATAAGAAAGGGATATTCTCCTTTAGCAACATCCCTGCAGGGAAGTATACACTCATTGCAAAACATCCTGATTGCAATGATTATACTGAAAATATAGGAGTTGATCGGGATCTTCATATTACCATTACTTTAGAACATCATTCGGGTGATATAGAAACCATTACATTACACGGCAGTCATAAAAACAAAGGTTCCGTAGTAATGAAAACACTGGACAAAGCTGAACTTGAAAGAAACTCTACGGAGAATCTTGGGAATATTCTTTCAAAAATTTCGGGGGTGACTGCTTTGAAAACCGGGAATAATATCTCAAAACCTGTTATCCATGGTTTGTATGGAAGTCGCATCAGTATTTTAAATAATGGAGTGCGATTGGCAGAACAGGAATGGGGAGTAGAGCATGCTCCCAATGTTGATATCAACAATTTTCAGCATATTGATGTGATTAAAGGAGCGTCTGCTCTGAAATATGGAAGTGATGCGGTAGGTGGAGTAGTAGTGATGGAACCTGAAGTTTTTCCTAAAAAGGATACTATTAAAGGTTCAATAGGACTTACCGGAATTTCTAACGGAAGGGGGCTTGGATTGGATGTAGATGTTGCTAAGACCTGGAAAAACGGCTGGGCTGTTAAATCAGGTGGAAGCATCAAAAAACTTGGGGATCAAAGGGCTCCTGATTATAATCTGAAAAATACGGGAATGGATTTTTCATCTTTCAATTTTACTGTTCAGAATAATACCTTTGAAAGAGGAATCTCATTCGATTATTATCTTACCAATCAGAATATTGGGATTTTAAGAGATTCACATGTCTCTACAACCGGAGATTATGAAAGAGCAATGAATGCCAATCCTCCTGTTTATTCAGGGAAGTTTAGTTATGATATTGATAACCCGAGACAGGTTATTGAACATCATATTGCCAAAGTTTCCGCGTTCAGAAGATTTGAAAATATAGGAAAATTGTCTGCAACATACAGTTATCAGTATAATCACAGACAGGAATATGATATCAGAAGAGGAGAATTGAAAGATACTCCGGCTCTTGACCTAGAATTAATGACCCATCAGTTTAATATTAACGACTTGATAGAAAGAGGAAAGTGGTCTTTGGAGACAGGAATTGATGCTAGTTTTCAGAATAATTATTCAGATCCGGCAACAAAAGCAAGACGTCTGATCCCAAATTATGATAAATATTCAGCAGGAGCTTATTCTGTTTTGAAGTATAAAATTTCTCCAGATTTCAATTTCGAAGCAGGAGCCAGATATGATTTTACCCGTTATGACGTGACTAAATGGTATGATAAAAGTGATTGGGAAAAATCGTACGCGGATGCTTATCCACAGTTTTATGTGAAAACCGATCAGAACAGGATTTTGACTCGTCCACAGCTTAATTATAACAATGTTTCCTTCAATGCAGGGCTAGAATATCGTCCCAATGCTAACTTTGATCTGAAATTTAATTATGCGAAAGTGGGAAGAGCACCGAATGTGGCAGAATTATTTTCAGATGGTCTGCATCATTCTGCAGGAGTAATTGAAACCGGAGATATGAGTTTGAAAAATGAACAGGGACATCAGTTTAATCTGAATATTGATTCAAAATTCAATGTTCTGAAAGGATTGAATGTTTCTGTAAACCCTTATTTCTTCATAACTAAAAATTTCATTAATGAAGTTCCAGTAGGAATTAAGGCTACGATCAGAGGTGTTTTTCCGGAATGGGAATACCAACAGATTGATGCAAAAATGTATGGAGTTGACTTAGATGTTAACTGGAAACTGACGGATGACCTGACCTACGTGGGAAAAGGAAGCTATGTTTATGGACAGGATGACACGAACAACGAACCGTTGATTCTAATGATGCCTCCGAATTTTTCCAATGCATTGCAGTTTAAAAAACAAAAATGGAATAACTTCTATTTCACTGTTGAAAACCAAACATTTTTAAAGCAAACCAGATTCCCGATCAGAAATGTACCATTGGAACTTTATGAAAATGGTGAGCTGGTTGACAAGATACTGGATATCAGTACTCCACCTAACGGATATTCACTTTGGAATATCCAGACCGGAATCAATATTAGCAAAAACTTTTCTGCAGGACTTATTGTAAACAATCTGTTCAATACTTCATACAGGGAGTACCTGAACCGTTTGAGATTCTTTGCGAATGAGACCGGAAGAAACTTTATTTTAAGCTTTAGATACAAATTCTAAAGTTTTTAAAAACTATTCAATCAAAATTTTACAATTTTAAAATTCTTAAAAATGAACAAACTATTCAATACTAAAAATATTATCAAATTATTAGCGG
Organism: Chryseobacterium sp. StRB126; assembly: GCF_000829375.1. Lineage (NCBI taxonomy): Bacteria > Pseudomonadati > Bacteroidota > Flavobacteriia > Flavobacteriales > Weeksellaceae > Chryseobacterium > Chryseobacterium sp. StRB126. The sequence continues at coordinate 4,666,032 of NZ_AP014624.1, read as the reverse complement.
CTTTATTTATTACTGTTACTACTGTTATTTCCTGCCAGAGAAATGGTTCTGCAGAAGAAGATGACCTTCCTCAGGAAGAACTTACCAATATTGTTCTGTTGGTAACTGAAGAGGGAACTACCAATACTATTTCGTATGACTATAGTATTGGAGCCGGAGGAGTACCAACTATTCCTCTTAAAGATGGGAAGAGTTACACTGTTGAAGCAAAATTCAGAAATGGTAATGAAGATGCTACTAAAGAAATTATTGAAGCCAAAAATGAGCACTTTTTGATTTTTGATTTTCCAAAGTCTAATATTACAGTGGAAAGACAAGATGGAGGTGATTTAAGAGGTGATGGAAAAAGAGTAGGGCTAAGAACAAAATGGACGGTTGTAAAAGCTGTAAACGGTGATGCACCATTCTTAAAATTAACTCTTATTCACTCTCCACAAAGTGTAAATGACGCTAAATCAGGAACTGCCTGGGGAAGCGTAACAGGAGGGGAAACCGATGCAGAAGCGAAATATAACCTAAGTAATTAGGAATAATTAATCTTGTTTAAACCACCGAAACTCTCGGTGGTTTTTTATTTAACAATATTTGGCTGTATTAGTTGATTTTAAATGGGTGATTCTCATAAAAAATTCATATTTTTGCAACCTAAAATTTTAATCAATAATGAAGGTTACCGCACAAAACCATGATGATGTAAGTGCATTGCTTACAGTGACATTGGAAAAATCTGACTACAAAGAAAAAGTAGAGAAGCAATTGATTAATTATGCTAAAAATGCGCAAGTTCCTGGATTCAGAAAAGGGAAAGTGCCTTTGAGTATGGTTAAAAAACAATATGAAGCAGGAATTGCATTTGAAGAAATCAATAGACAGGTTTCTGATGCTTTGAACAACTATGTTAACGAAAACAAGTTAAGATTAGTTGGTCAGCCTATTCCTCAGCCAGTAAACGAATTCGATTACAATGCTGATCAATTGGAAGTTGCTTTTGAAGTAGGATATGAGCCTGCATTTACTATAGATTTAGCTAAATATGAAGCACCTCACTACAAAGTAGAAGCTTCTGAAAAAGAAATCAGCAAGAGTATTGAAAACATGCAGAAGCGTTTCGCTGAGCAGGTTCCTCAAGATAAAATCACTAAAGATTCTTACATCGCTTTAGAGGTTTCTCAAGTTGTGGAAGAAGACGCTGAAGGAGAGCATCACCACCACCCAAAAAACATCACTATTACAGGTGAAAACAAAGAAGCTTTCAAATTGGTAAAAGCTTTAAAAATGGACGGATCTGTAAAAGTAACTAAAGAAACTCTTGCAGGTGATGAAGAATTAGCTAAAGAATTAGGATTCAGCAAAGAAGAAGTAGAGCACCTACACCACAATGAAATTGAAGTAAAAGTAAAAGACTTCTACTCATTAAACTTAGCTGAACTTAACCAGGAGTTATTCGACAAAGTATACGGAGAAGGAAACATTAAGTCTGAAGACGAACTTAAAGATAAAGTTAAAGCTGAATTAGACGAATATTTCCAACAAAATGCTGATGTTCATTTCGTGAATAAAGTATTGGAGCAGGTTACTGAAAAAGAAGAAGTAGCACTTCCTGAAACTTTCTTAACAAAATGGTTAATGTTCTCTAACCAGAACATCCAGTCTGAAGAGCAGGCTAAAGAAATCCTTGAAGCTGAGAAAAACCAATTGAGATACCAGATCATCGAAGGTAAATTGATGACTGATAACGAAATTAACCTTGACTATGCTGATGTATTGGCACAGGCTGAGCAGTTAGTGAAAAACCAATTGGCGATCTACGGAATCCACCACCTAGGTGATGAGGAGATCCAGAAATATGCTGTTGAAATGTTAAAAGATCAGGAGCAAGTAAGACAAATTTCTTCCGAAGTTGCGATGGCTAAATTAAAAGATGTTATTCTTGAAAAAGCTAGCAAAAAAGAAACTAAAATTTCTCACGACGAATTTTTAGAAGAGCTTAAAAAATAATTATATTCAGATATAAATATTTCAAAACCGTCAATTTTTGGCGGTTTTTTTGATTTTTGCCCCTTTTTGCTCTTTGTCTGAGTATTTTCAGCATGGTATCCGTCATTTATTATTTATCCATCATCACTTGTTACCAATTGCTTATTACTTATTAGTCATAATGTATCCATGTCCGCCAATATTCCTATATTTACCCTTTAAACTTATTATATATATGAAAAAGATCATCATTCCATTTTTCTGTGCCGTACTTTTCTCTGTTCCGGCAGCAGCTCAGAAGAAAGATGCCGCTTCTGCAACAACGGAGGCTGTAAAATCAAAGTTAACGGCTAAAGAAGTATTGGATAATTACTTTAAAGCATTAGGAGGAAAAGAAAAACTAGAGGGCGTAAAAACTCTTTATATGGAAAATACCATGTCTGCTCAGGGAATGGAAATTACCATGACTACCAGAAAAATGGGAAACAAATTTAAGTCTGTACAGTCGCTGATGGGACAGCAGATGGTTCAGTTTTTTGATGGTGAAAAAGGATACTTTGACCAGATGGGAAACAAAACTGCCATTCCTGCAGACAAAGTTGCTGAGCTTAAAAAAGCAAGACCTGTAGATGCATTAGCATTTGACGGAGCTACTTTTCAAAATGTTACCGTAGAGAAACTGGATGGTAAAGACTATAATGTACTGGCTTCAGATAAAGGGAAGTTTTATTTTGATGTAGCAACAGGACTTTTATATAAAACGCTTGCAGGAGAAGGAAATGTAACGGTAAAAAGCTATATGACTGTAGACGGGTTACAATTCCCGGCTGATGTAGAAGCAGAAGGATCAGGTCAGAAAGTGAATATTAAAACTACTAAAATTACAGTGAATTCGGGAGTATCGGATGCTGATTTTAAATAATAATTAAAGTAAGGAAGCTTGATGCTGGAAGCTGGAAGTTATTGAAGACAATCATTCAATTTTAGTAGTATTGATTAGACTGACCATCGGATGATAAAGGTTCAGTAGTACCTCCATCTTCCATCTCCAAGCTTCCATCCTGATTACATAAAAAAGCCGGAAATTAATCATTCCAGCTTTTTTATGTAAAGAAGGTTGCTTATGAACCATATTCTTTCTTCCATTCATCGGCAGCACCGCTCAGAACATTGTAAAATTCTTCGCCATACTTTCTGATTAATGGGGTCTTCAGGAATTTATAAACAGGAACCTGAAGCTCTTTTCCAAGCGTACAGGCATCGCTGCATACATTCCATTCATGATAATTTAAAGCTGTAAATGAAGAGTATTCTGTAACACGGATAGGGTATAGGTGGCATGAAATAGGTTTCTGCCAGTCTATTGCACCATCTTCATATGCTTTTTCAATACCACATTTTGTAATTCCTTTATCATCAAAAGTTACATAAGCACATTCACGGTTTTCTACCATGGGAGTAACATACATTCCGTCGTGTGGATCCGTAGTCCATGTTCCTTGCTCTTCAAGGGCTTTGATGCCTTCCTGAGTAAGATAAGGTTTGATTTTGTCAAAAATACCGTCCAGTATTTCAAGCTCGTTTTTGTCCAGCGGAGCTCCAACATCACCTTCCACACAACATGCCCCCTTACATTTGGTAAGGTTGCACACAAATTCTTCGGAAAAGATTTCCTCAGAAATCAATTTATCGTCTATCTGAATCATAATTTTTTAAAATAAATCAAAATATGTACCTGCTTTAAAGGTAAGTAAACTTAAAATAATAAGCCATAAGCCAGCCTCCTTCATCCAATATTTGGGTAAGAATCTCATCATTCTGCTCAGAATAATACTTGACGGAAATGCCAGAAGCAATAAGTATTCATAGTTTTTATTCATGTAAAGAATGATGGTAACAAGCTGAGCCAGGGAAAACACCAGCAGAAAAGTATATTTGTATCTGCTTATCGGGCTTTTCTTATTATAATTTTGAAAATGGTCATATACGGCATAAATAAGCATTAATGCCACAGGGATTAAAGGAAATAATTCCGTATAATCTGTCACCGGTTTCATCTTTCCAAACGGGAAGTAATCAATATTCCATGAAGTGAATTGCACAAAATACATCACAGAGAAATAACTGAACACAATCAGAATCATTCCTAAAAGGAATCTGAAAAGATTTAAGCCCACTTTGGCTGAAGTAGCAATCACATGAATGATTACAAAAACAGCCATGGGCCAGGTCGTAGGAAGGAAAATGAAATTCAATGCTACGATGGCACCTACCAATACATAGGATTTTTTCCTGATATCTTCATCGGCACTCGTTAAGAGTAAGATTAGGAAGGAGTTGGTTAATAGTGAAACCGCAATTCCTATATCTAAATTACCAGGATATAGTCCAAAAATAAAGAACGTATATAAAAATAATGGGAGATGGGTCTGATAATTAAGGGCAATACTATGAAAACAAAAATATCCCAAAGCAATTCCCAAAAATGTAATTCCGGCAATAATTGCTTCATAAGTATTGAAATTCAGTATGTTAAATATTACGACTACTAAAAGAAGACAACCAATATAAACAGGAATTGAAAAAATATTGCTTTCTTTTGAAAGTAATTTAAACATTTTTTATAAATTTGTACAAAGTTAATTTAAAAAAGGAAAATAATGACGTCTTTCTTTCTATTCTTAAGCAAAGTTTTCAAATCGAGTTTCGCATTCTTTGATACTTTCGGAAATGTTTTAAACTGGATTCTATTTATAGTTTGCTGTGTATTATTCACTTATTGGTGCTACGTGCTAGTTGTAACACTAGGTGGTGACAAAGATAAAGACTATTATTCTCCAACGGAAGGTAAGCACCCTTACTACGATCCGAACATCTACAAAAAAGAAGGTTAATTAATTGGTTATATAGTAAAAAACCGATCAAATAATTTATTTGATCGGTTTTTTTATTACTAACGATTAAAATTTTCTTTTACTTAGTCGTGGATAGGAAGTACCAAAACCGGGATATTCGAACTCTTTGTAAGTCCTTTGGTAAGACTTCCTACAAATACATCATAAATTCCGCTTCTTCCGTGTGATCCCATTACAATATAAGCAGCATTTTTTTCCTTGGCATATTCAAGGATAATATCTTTTGCTAGTCCTTGTTTTAGAAGATGTTCACAATCGATATCATGGGCAATGATCCTTTGCTCAATTTTATTAAGCTGAACCAATTCTTCCCTGATTTCATTGGCTTCCACTTCCGGGAAATATTGAAATCCCATATCACCAATCGCAAATCCGATATCTGATGGTGCAACATGGATTAGGTAAATTTTACCATTAAGTTGTTTTGCAAATTTTATGGCACCTTCCACCAGCTGGTCTGTTTTGTCCCCAAAATCTACGGGTAATACAATATTGATCATAACCTTTCATTTTGTTACCTAAAGATATAAAAAAATTACCAAACTTTTATGTTAAATACTTATAATATTCGGATGTCAATCATTTTTTCTTCCCCAAGGTAAGCTTCCAGAATATCGTTTTCCTCTACTTTTCCAACTCCTTTTGGTGTACCTGTGTAAATAAGGTCTCCTACTCTTAAAGTGAAGTATTGAGAGGCAAAAGCAATAATATCATCAAAATCAAATAACATATCTTTCGTGTTGCCATCCTGAACTTTCTCTTTGTTCTTTAGAAGAGAGAAAGAAAGATTCCTAAGGTCAAAGTTCTCTTTTTTGAAGAAACTTCCTACTACTGCAGATCCATCAAATCCTTTAGCAAGTTCCCACGGCAGGCCTTTTGACTTTAATTCACTCTGAAGGTCTCTGGCCGTAAAATCTATTCCTAAACTCAATTCTTCGTAATGCTTGTGAGCGGTTTCCTTCTGAATGTATTTTCCGCCTTTAGATACTTTTATCACCACTTCCAGCTCATAGTGGATGTCATTGGAGAATTCAGGAATATAAAAATCATTCCCTTTTAAAACCGCAGTATCCGGCTTCATGAAAATAACAGGGTTCTCCGGAATTTCGTTTCCTAATTCTTTAGCGTGTTCGCTGTAATTTCTTCCTATGCAGATGATTTTCATAATTCTTTTTTATTTTTTACTTCGTCATTGCGAGAAACGAAGCCGTCTTTTTATTGATGTAAATATTTTGTTGTATTTATTCGTGGGTAAATTCATTGCCACAATAATAGCACACAAACTTATGGCTCGTCAGAAATGAAATACCAAAAAAACTGGTAGCCCTGTCATCTCTGTAGATATGATTGGAACTGCATTTTGGACAAATAAAATCAAATTCCGGATTTTCAATAGTATGTTCTACTTCTAGCGAATACTGTTCATTGTCTTTATAATCCTGAAGAATCTGAGTTGCTTTTTCCTGATCTTCTTCAAAAACCTGAAGCTGAATGCCGCCTACAGCTTGAGAAAGCAACCAATCCGACTGAATAAGCTGTTCATTCGCAATGAAACTATTAATTCCGTTTTCAGCCAGAATCTGTTTGTCCCTGTTAGCTTCAAGGGCTGTTTCATAAAATTTAAAGCGAACCAGATCAGACATATTTAAAATTTGCTTGACAATTGGATTTTAGTAAATACTTTTTTTGTATACAACGGAAAATCAGCATTCTGAAGCCATCCGAAATACCCAAGGTCCTTCTGGAAAACAGCTTTTACACCTTGTCCTTTATACTTTCCGAAGTTGAATACTTCTTCCTGCTTATCATTATATCCGATAAATCCGGCAAGATCAGCATTCTTATTATGGAAGGTGAATTCGCTTAATTGGGCAATTTCATTCGGAATATCATCATATTTTCCTACCTGAGCGTCCAGAACTTCGAAGGTTGCCATTACATCAGCTTCTGCAGAGTGTGCGTTTTCTAATGTTTTTCCGCAGTAAAACTGATAAGCTGCTCCTAAATTTCTAGGTTCTTTTTTATGGAAAATAGTCTGTGCATCTACCAATTTGAATTTGCTAAGATCAAAATCCATTCCTACTCTTAATAACTCTTCAGCTAAAAGAGGAACGTCAAATCTGTTGGAGTTAAAACCTCCCAGATCCGTACCGGTAATCATTTCCATCACCTTAGAAGCAATTTCTCTGAAGGTAGGAGCATCTTTTACATCCTCATCGTAGATTCCGTGAATTTCACTGCTTTCTTTTGGAATGGCCATTTCAGGATTTATTTTCCAGGTTTTGCTTTCTCTGGAGGCATCCGGATTTACTTTTAAGATACAGATTTCAACAATTCTGTCTTTTCCGATGTTGGTTCCTGTAGTTTCCAGGTCAAAAATACAAAGTGGTTTATGGAGTTTTAAGTTCATGTTAATCAATAATAATTTGAAAATATGTTCATTAAAAATCAAAAGTTTTAACCTTTGATTTCTATTTTAATTGTCTTTGAAAAATAAGCGATACCAATATATAATAGATAACCAGCATCGGAATTCCTACAGTCTTAAAAATTGCAAGAATAGCGATTCCGCCTACCAATAATACTACTTTTGGATAATTGTCTTTTAATGCTTTGGATTTAAACTTCATTGCCATCATTTTGATTGGGCTGATGAGAAGCCATGACGTAAGGAATGAAAGGATGATCAACAGTAATGCATTTTCAAACAGGAAACTGAAAGTTCCGGTTTCCTTAAAAGCATAGTATAGTCCAAATAAAAGAACCGTATTGGTTGGCGTGTTTAATCCTTTAAAATAATACCTCTGCTCCTCATCAAGATTGAAGATGGCAAGTCTTAAGCATGAGAAAACAGTTACTACCAAACCAATATACTTAATTTCAAAAGGAAAATGTAGTCCAAGAAGCTCAGCTCCGAATGGTTCTAATGCTTTGTACATCGTAAGCCCGGGGATCACTCCAAAACTCACCATATCCGCAAGAGAATCCAGCTGAAGCCCCAGATTAGAGTTTGATTTTAAAGCTCTGGCTACAAATCCGTCAAAAAAATCGAAAATAGAGGAGAGGATAAGGCATATTGCCGTTGTTTGATAGTCTCCTAAAATAAGATGTATTACCCCCACACAGCCTGCAAATAGATTAGCCAGGGTTAAGGCATTAGCCAGATTATTCTTTATAAAATCCATAAGTACAAAATTACATTTTTTAAAAATTCTAACTCAAAATAATATGTACTAAAAAACGCAATAAAATGATTTTGATGTAAATTTGCCCCATGAAATTTTTAAAAGGATTTAGAAAACAGGAAGTTCTGGCACTGCTTTACAGGATTTTTTTAGCCTATGCTTTTTATCAGATTGCAAGACTTTTATTCTGGTATTTTAATAAGGACCTGATTAAGGTAGACTCTGTTTCAGAGTATCTTAAACTGGCTTACCATGGTACAGCCTTCGATACAACAGCTATTTTGTATGTGAATGCACTATTTATATTGTTAAGTCTTTTACCGTTGGTGATTAATACAAAGAAAGGGTTTCAGATGGTTCTTTTCTGGATTTATTTTCTGACGAACGGATTGGCTTATGGTATGAATTTCGGGGATTTTATTTATTATAAATTCTCCCAGTCAAGGCTTACTTCAGCAGTATTTCAGGTAGCAGAACACGAATCCAATGTTTCTCAAACGCTGATGATTTCCGTTGGACAGCATCCTTTTGTGCTGATCTGGTTTATTGTTTTAATGGGATTGTGGGTTTTCCTTTATAAAAAAGTAAAGGTGGATGAGGCAAAACCAACTCAATTGCTTCCTTATTTTTTATCTTCTATTGTTACTTTATGCATTACAGCAGTTTTGGTAGTAGGAGGAATCAGAGGAGATTTCAAGCATAGCACAAGACCTATCAATATGGTTGATGCTACCCGTTTTGTAACCAATCCATTGCAGGGAAATTTGGTTCTTAACAGTACGTTTTCATTCTTCAGAACCTTAAATACCAATAATTTCAAGGAAGTTCATTTTGTAGATGAAAAATATATTGAAGAACATGTACAGCCTTATAAAGTATATGATAGAAAGGTGGAAAATCGCCCCAATATTGTAATTTTCATCGTAGAATCTTTTGGGAGAGAGTATTCTGGCGCTTTTAATAAGGATAAAAATATTAAAGATTACGTTTCCTATACTCCGTTTATGGATAGTCTGGCGACTCAGAGTCTCATTTTTCCCAATACTTTTGCCAATGGGAGACAATCTATCCATGGGATGAGCAGTGTTTTGGCAGGAATTCCTAGTCTTACAGATGCTTTTACAGGTTCTCCATACTCCAATCAGAAGATTCAGTCCATTGTTTCTGTTTGTAATGATTTGGGATATGATACCTCTTTCTATCACGGAGCTCCAAATGGCTCTATGGGATTCCTTGGATTTGGAAATATTTTAGGATTCAAACATTATTTCGGGAAAACAGAATACAACCATGATGAGGATTTTGATGGGATGTGGGCGGTCTGGGATGAACCATTCCTTCAGTATTTTGCTAAAAATGTAGGAAAGAAGCAACCTTTTATGACTACTGTGTTTACAGCGTCTTCTCACCATCCGTTTAAAATTCCTGAAAAATATCAAGGGAAATTTAAAAAAGGGAAAATAGAAATGCATGAGCCAATACAATACACGGATTATGCCATTAAAAAATATTTTGAAACGGCTAAAAAAGAACCTTGGTTTCACAATACTATTTTTGTTTTCACAGGAGATCATACCAATCAGATCTATTATCCGGAATATGAAAAGGCAATGAACCGGTTTGCCGTTCCATTAGTTTTATATTCTCCAAATCCAGTATATCAGCTGAAAGGAGAAAATACTGAAATGGCGCAGCAAATAGATATCTATCCAACACTTGCAGATTTAATCGGATATAATAAACCCATTAGAAGCTGGGGAAGAAGTTTGGTAAGTGATAAAAAGTATCCGGGAATTATGGTGAATTCAGATGGAAATAATGAACAGTTTATGATCGGAAATTATATCTATCGTTTTGATGGCAAGGAAATTGTGGGAGTATATGATAAAACAGATCTTGCTCTTGAAAAGAATCTGATTAGCAAACTAAAAACTCCTGAAGTAGAACAAGGGAAACAAACTGCAAAGGCTTGGTATCAGGATTATATGGATAGAGTGATTAATAGGAAGCTTAAATAAGTAAATCCATTTATAGGCTCTTTTATGCTTTGTATAATAAAAATTTTTGTTCGTTAAGAATTAATTTATATTTTTATCAATACATAGAAAAGTATGTTGTATTAAAATTAAAACTATAGAAATATGAAAAAAATAATGTTAACATTCGTGCTTTCTTTATTTGGTGTGATGACATTTGCGCAGATAGAAGGAAAGTGGAAAACAATAGATGATGAGACTAAGCAGGCTAAATCTATTGTGGAAATCTTCAAAAAGACTGATGGAAAGTATTATGGGAAGATTTCTCAGTTATTGACAAAACCGGCAGATCCTAATTGTACAACCTGTAAAGACGACAGAAAAGGCAAACCGCTTGTAGGGCTGGAAATCATCAGAGGACTTAAGAAAGATGGTGATGAATTTACAGGAGGTACTATTACAGACCCTAAAACAGGGAAAACTTATAAATGTACCATTACAAAAGGCGGTGATAAGCTTAATGTAAGAGGTTATCTGGGATTATCATTATTAGGAAGAACCCAGATTTGGGAGAAAGCTAATTAATATAAGTTTAAATAGAATTTTAAAATGACATTTCAGAAATGAAATGTCATTTTTTTTTGAAAAATTATGTAACGAAAATAAAATCTCTCCACTTATAGAATATGAGCACCGAACAGGAGAAAACATTTATAGACTTTTTTAAGCCCAATCAAAAGCTTGTCCATAAAATATGCAGGATATATACAGATAATGCTGAAGATCATGATGACCTTTTTCAGGAAATTACCATTCAGTTATGGAAGTCTTTTCCTGGTTTTAAAGGAGATGCTAAGTTTTCGACCTGGATGTATCGGGTAGCTCTTAATACAGCAATTACTTTATTCAGAAAACCAAAGAAAAAGGATGCACAAACAGTGGATATCGATGTTTCATCCCTTAAAATGGAATATGAGGTTTATGAAGATGATGAACATAAGCTCCAGAAAATGTATAAGGCAATCTACACATTATCTGATGTAGAAAAAGCCTTAATCATGATGTATCTGGAAGATAAGTCCTATAAAGAAATTGGAGATATTCTTGGGATTAATGAAGGAAATGCAAGAGTAAAGATGAACAGGGCTAAGAATAATTTAAAAACCAAAATAAACACAAAATAATATGGACGAATTAGAATTGTTGAAAAAAGACTGGAATAAGGAGTCTGATTGTTTTAAAGAATATTCCGAAAATGAGATTTATAATATGATAAAACATAAATCTGTTTCCATAACCAAAACTTTATTGATTATCGGATTAGTCGAAATGGTTTTATGGGCTTTATATGGATGGCTGAATAAAGAATTTCCTTATATAAGAATAGCTGTGTTTTTTGTTTTTACGGGATTAATTATCTTTTTATTTCGTAAAATGAAGGCTGGGCAGGACAGTATCACATTAATGAAAAGTATTCTAAATATGCGAACCCTTATTTTAGGATATGCAGGTATATCATTAATATTGGCTGTTACAGACAGTATTATTCATTTCGATCATAATACAAGAGATTTCATGGCAGGGTGGCATGACGGTTGGAATAACAATCATCATATAAAGGCTTTGCCTGCTAACCCTGATACGATAGTGCCTGTACTGGGAAATTATATTGCTTTTGGTATTTTTGTACTGATTGCTTTTTACCTTCTGTATTTCATTTATAAAAGAACCTACGGAAGAATTTTACAGGATCTCAGAAAGAACTATAAAGAATTGAGTATTCAGGAAGTAAAATAATGTAAGGAACAGGTTGGGGAGATAAGGGTAGAGATTATTAAATATTGTTTTTGAAAATCTTATCAGATTTTGATAACGAAATAAATATAAGACTATCAATAGAAATATATTTTCAGGAGTTCTTTTGTCCTTAATAACTTCTCTCTTCCTACTTCCAACTCCCTTTACCGTAAAACTCCCTTTTTGAATTATCATTAATATTAAGACATCTCATTCAAATGAAACGCCTTTTTATTATGTGTATAATAAAAAAACACTATTTTTGTAGTCTAAATTTTTCAAGAAAATATGGCAGAATATACTTTTCGTGAGGTAATTGCGCAGGCAATGAGCGAGGAAATGCGTAAAGACGAATCCATTTACCTGATGGGGGAGGAAGTTGCAGAATATAATGGTGCATATAAAGCTTCAAAAGGAATGCTGGATGAATTTGGTCCAAAAAGAGTGATCGATACACCGATTGCAGAACTTGGGTTTACTGGGATCTCTGTAGGGGCTGCAATGAATGGGAACAGACCTATCGTAGAATTTATGACATTCAATTTCTCTTTAGTAGGAATTGACCAAATTATCAACAATGCGGCGAAAATCCGTCAGATGAGTGGGGGACAGTGGAACTGCCCAATCGTTTTCCGTGGACCTACGGCTTCTGCAGGACAATTAGGAGCTACGCACTCTCAGGCTTTCGAAGGTTGGTTCGCGAACTGTCCGGGGCTTAAAGTAGTAGTACCTTCCAACCCTTATGATGCAAAAGGATTATTAAAAACAGCTATTCAGGATAATGACCCTGTAATCTTCATGGAATCTGAACAGATGTATGGTGATAAAATGGAAATTCCTGAAGAAGAATATTATTTACCTATCGGAAAAGCAGATATCAAGAGAGAAGGTAAAGATGTTACTTTAGTTTCTTTCGGGAAGATCATGAAGTTGGCAATGCAGGCAGCTGAAGATATGGAGAAAGAAGGAATTTCTGTTGAAGTTATTGACCTTAGAACAGTTCGTCCTTTAGATTTTGATACTATTTTAGCATCTGTAAAGAAAACAAATAGATTAGTGATCTTAGAAGAAGCTTGGCCATTTGGATCAATATCTTCTGAAATTACTTATATGGTACAGCAAAAAGCATTCGATTATTTAGATGCTCCAATCAAGAGAATTACTACTCCTGATGCACCTGCACCGTACTCTGCAGCATTATTTGCAGAATGGTTCCCTAAACTTGAAAAAGTAAAAGAGGAAATCAAAAAAGCGATGTACGTAAAATAGTTATAGAGAAAAACTTCCGAAAGGAAGTTTTTTCATTTATTATATTCATGAAGAAAAGTTCTTGACGTCATAAAATTAGTATAAATTTGCGCCTTTAAAATAAATTAAGCTGATATGGCAGAAGTTACAGAAGATGGTTACCACTTCGACATAAAGAAACTATCCTTTATTGGAGTTTTAGTGTCTCTAGGAATTGTTTTTGGAGATATTGGTACCTCTCCGCTTTACGTAATGAAAGCAATTGTGAATGCAAGGTCCCAAGGGAGTAATATGCCTTTCAATGAATATATAGAAGGTGCTCTTTCCTGTATTATCTGGACCCTTACTCTTCAAACCACAATAAAATATGTAATCATTGCTTTAAGGGCAGATAATAAAGGTGAAGGAGGTATTCTTGCTTTGTTTTCCTTGGTGAGAAATCTTAAGAAAGGATGGTTATATCTCATTGCAATTATTGGTGCTGCTGCGCTTATTGCAGATGGAGTAATTACCCCATCGCTTACCGTAATGTCAGCCATTGAAGGTCTTGAAATCTATAATCCGCATACCCCTGTTGTTCCTATTACCATTGGAATTCTGATAGCTATTTTTGTGGTACAGCAATTCGGAACCAGCTTTATCGGGAAGTTTTTTGGCCCCGTGATGGTTGTTTGGTTCTTAGTATTAGGAGGTTTGGGAGTAATGCATTTAAGCGAAAATTTTGAGATTTTAAGATCATTCAACCCTTACTATGCTTATAAACTTATTGCCAACTCTCCAAGTGCAATCGTTATTTTAGGAGCTGTTTTCCTTTGTACAACCGGTGCAGAAGCACTTTATTCTGATTTAGGCCATTGTGGGGCTAAAAACATCAGAATAAGTTGGGCATTTGTGAAGATTATGCTTATTCTGAATTATCTTGGACAGGGAGCATGGCTTTTGACCAATTATAACAAACCTGGTTTTTCCGTAGTAAACCCGTTCTTTGGAATTATGGAAGAATGGATGATCATCCCGGGAGTAATTTTAGCAACAGCTGCTGCTATTATTGCCAGTCAGGCATTGATTACAGGGTCTTTCACGATATTCTCAGAAGCAATGTCGCTTAACCTTTGGCCTAATCAAAAAATTGATTATCCTTCCGGAGTGAAAGGGCAGATGTATATCCCAAGAATCAACTGGGGGCTTCTTATTCTTTGTATTATTGTTGTACTTCACTTCAGAGAATCAGGAAAGATGGAAGCCGCTTATGGACTTTCTATTACCGTCACAATGCTGATGACTACTGTTTTGCTGGTATTCTGGTTACTGAAACACAGAGTAAGCAAAATTCTTATATTGTTTTTTGCATTGGTTTATATGGCGATTGAATTAGGTTTCTTTAGTGCCAATATTATCAAATTCATGGAAGGAGGATGGATTACAGTTGTATTAGCTGGTTCTATCGGAATTTCTATGTATGCATGGTATAACGGAAGACTTATTAAAACAAGATTTATTCAGTTTGTAAAAATTGAGAAATATGTATCTATTCTTAAAGATATGAAGCTGGATGAAACGATTCCGAAATATGCTACCAATCTTGCTTATTTGAGTAGAGCCAAAAGAAATGATGAAGTGGAATCAAAAATTATTTATTCTATCATCAAAAAACAGCCGAAAAGAGCAGATCATTACTTTATCCTTAGTATTGTTAATCAAGAAGATCCGTATACATTCAAATATACGGTAGATGAAATTCTGCCTGGAACCGTTTATAAGATCAATTTCCTTTTAGGGTTTAAAGTTGACAGGAGAATTAATGATTATTTCAATATGGTACTGAAAGATCTTATGGCAGATGAAACCATTCCTTCAAAAAGTAGTCATCCTTCTTTAAGAGCTCATAACATACCACCGGATTTGAAGTATGTGATCATAGATAACACCTATATCAACGATATACTTCTTACTGTTAAACAGAAGATTACCCTTAATATTTACAACTTTGTGAAGTATATCGGAAGTGATGACTTTAAGGCATGGGGAGTGTCTTCTCACAACGTGGAAGTGGAGTCTGCACCAATTACAGAGCTCACTGTTTATGACAATAAAATTGAACAGTCCGGATACTTCCGTCATAACTCTTAATACCTGGAGTATTTAAACCATAATATCTATTTAAATAAAAATCAATAAATTTGTAGATAATTTTTTTAATGGATACAATACAAAAAGAAAAAAATATAGCTTTAATCAAGGATGTTTTAAGAAACTACTTATTGGAAAAAGGGTTTAGAAACACTCCTGAAAGATATACGATATTAGAAGAAATTTATAATATGGATCATCACTTTAATGTTGATGATCTGTATCTTCTGATGATGCAGAAGAAATATCATGTTTCTAAAGCAACTATTTATAACACTATTGAAATTTTCCTTGATGCAGGCTTAATCCGTAAGCATCAGTTCGGGGAAAAAACTCTGACTTCTTCATCTTATGAAAAGTCTTATTTTGACAAGCAGCACGACCACCTGGTGATCTACAAAAAAGACTCAGATAAAGAAATTGAAGAAATTATTGAATTCTGTGACCCAAGAATCCAAGGAATCAAAGAAGCCATTGAAGACGCATTTGGCGTAAAAATTGATTCTCATTCGCTATATTTTTATGGCACTAAGAATGACTAATTAATGAGAATAATCCTTTTTCTGTTTATCTTTATTTCTACGCTTAGTTTTGCGCAGGATAAAACTCCTGTGAAGAGAGATCCTTATTTACAGACTTCTTCACCTGCAAAACCACAGCCCCTGAAACCCGAAGATAAAATAAAACTTATCAACGCAGATAAAATTATTAAAGATCCCGCAAAATATGATGGTAACCAATATTTTGTAGGAAATGTTCAGATAGAGCAAAAGGGATCCATACTTACCGCAGATGAAGTTGTTCTTTATAGTGAAGAGAACTTTGCCAAAGCCATTGGAAATACAAAGCTTCAGAATGCTGATGGCTCTGTTATTACAGCAGGCGAAATGGAATACGATGGAAATACCCAAAAAGGGGTTGCCCGGAAAAATGTTGTCCTTACGGATCCAAAGCAAACCATTAAAACAGAAGTTCTGTATTATGATAAACTGTCGAGCCAGGCTTATTTTAATACAGGAGGTACTATTTCCGACAGCCAGGGAAATGTAATGTATACCAAATCTGCAACCTATTTTCTCGATACGAAAATGATTGATTTTGTTGGAAATGTTAAAATAGACAACGCTCAATACATTATTGAAGGAGTTAATATCAAGCAGAATCAGAATACCAAAGTAGCAGAATTTTTCGGGCCTACTACCATTACCAATAGAGCCAATCCTAAAAACAGGGTTTACACAGAAAGAGGAACCTATAGGATGGAAACCAAAGAAGCTTTCCTGAACAAAAATTCCAAGATCTTTTATAATGATAAAATTCTTACCGGCGACGATATGTATTTTAATCAGATCACAGGTTTTGGAAAAGCAATAGGTAATGTAAAGCTTGATGATCCGAAGGAAAGAAGATATGTGAAAGGAGGATATGGTGAAATCTTTGAGAAAAAAGATTCTTCGATGATAACCAAAAATCCTTATGCGGTTAAAATCATGGAAAAAGACACTGCATATTTTGCAGCAGAAACGATCATAACTTATCAAAGACCGGATTCTCTGGACATCAGAATTAAAAAAAGCTTTTTAAGAGCTTATAAAAAGGCAAGAATATACAAATCCAACGCACAAGGTAGAGCAGACTCTATCGCTTTTAATGAAACGGATGGTGTGATGCATATGTATACAAAGCCTATTTTATGGAGTGGTGAAAAACAGGTAACGGGTGATAAAGTTGAAGCTTATTTTAATACCGAGAATGAAAATATAGACTCATTGAAAGTAATTGGAAATGCCCTTGCCATTAGTAAAGTTGACTCCTTAACCCTGAAAGATGAATTCAATCAGGTAAAAGGTAAGTATATGACAGTTTACTATCAAGGTAATGATATTAAAGAGGCTAGAGTAGTTGGAAATGCACAGTCTATTGCGTATGTAGATGATGTAAACAAAGAAACTCAAAAACCGGAAAGAATTGGAATCACACTCTCTGCTTGTGGTATTATTGGTGCTTTGTTTGAGGAAAGAACTTTGCAGATTATTTCCTGTAGTATTGGAGCAACCGCGGATACCTATCCAATGAGTAAAATAGAGCCTTCGAAAAGAAAATTTCCTGATTTCAACTGGAATACCAAAGACAGGATCAGGAAATGGCAGGATGTATTAGTTGACAGTCCGAATTATGAAGAAATTAAATACTCTTCAGATAATGAACTCTATGATCAGGCTCAAGATGCTATAGAGAAAGAACGGGCCAAAGAAGAGGCTAAAAAACCGAAAAGAGTAAGAAAATAACTATAAAATGAACCGCTTTATTTGTAAAGCGGTTTTTTATTTCTAATGGTTAATCTGTTATCTTTTTTGAATAATAAAAGGAGTCTAACTACAATTTTACACCATTGTCATTCTGACGAAGGAAGAATCTTATATTTGGCTTAGATTCTTCATTTCACTTCTGAGCTGCGTTCGCAGGCCTTCAGCCTGTATTCAGAATGACAGAGTCAAAATAGTAAAATATTAGGGTCAGTGTAAAATTGTATATAATTACCTAATAAAAAAAAATATAAATAGTGATTTAAGTTTTGTTCAGGTAGGTTTTGGTTAAACAGAGTCTTGTTTTTTGCTGATTATTAATATTTAATTAAAAAACTCATAATTTCGTATTTTACTCCATTGAATAGTGAAAAATTAAAATGCTAAAGCGATTTTATTGATGATATTGGTAACGGTGAAAAATGAATTACATGAGTATCTTGGCATTTTTAATAAATTTATTTGATTTAACATATAGTTATGATTATCAGTGTTTTATATTATTTCTTTAATTATCATTAATTAGCTTTTAATCTGGATGAAAGCCAGATTGAAATATTGTTTTATGATATAAAATGTTAAATAATCATTATTTAAATCAATAAATGGTGAAATTTTCACAAGTCAAATCACTAAAAAGAGTCAAGAATTGTTCAAATTTTGCCCTTAGATTTTAGAATTATAAAATATTTTTTTTTCTGTCATAAACTTAGAATTTTCTGTTGAGTACAGCTGTTTTTATTGGTTGTATTTATTCTAATATATTGGAATTATTTTTTTTTTATAAAGATCATAATTAAGTAATTATAATATTTTATACATTTAATAGGTCAAGCCAATCTAAAAATGACAATATGAAATTAGAATTTATTATCTTGATCTTTATTATTTGTAATATAAAGATCGGTGCCCAAGTTGGTATTTCCAAGACTGCGGGCTTTCAGCCAGACGTTCGAGCTCAATTGCACGTAAAGCAAGATGATTATGCCACAAGATTACCGAGAGCTAACACAACCTCGGCATTGCCTTCCTCATTAACCGGGACAACAGGAGACGGAACTCAGGGTTCCATTATCTTTAACCGCGAAACAGGGAGTATTGTTCAGAATGATGGAACAAGTTGGAAAATTTCAGATCCTATTGTTACGACCATGAAGAATAATAAAATGGCTCGTTTTGTAAGAAATGGTACTGTTACTACAGCTTGTGATCCCTGTGTGATATTTCCACTTCCCAACTGTATTATAGGGGCAAATCAGCAATGTGCTGCAGTAGATGTTCCCTTTACTGCAGGAACACCGGCTCTAAATGAAATCTCAGCAGATGTAGATTTAGTAGGTACTCCTAGTAACATGATTACTTTTAAAACAAGAGGTCTGTATAAAATCTCATTTAAAAGTGGAGCCATTAATGTTGGAACCCCTACTTGTTTAGGAGTATCCACTAACCTATATTCAAGATTAAATCTGGAAATTAGTTCTGATGGCGGAAGCACCTGGAGGCCCGTGAATAATACGGTAAGTAATACTACAGGAGGGTTGCTTTCACTAGGTTCTATCCCTGTCGGATCGATAGATGTAGGTCAATCGTTAGCATTTACTTATGTAGGAGTCTTTAATGCTAATGACAGAGTAAGACTTAAGTTTTTTGGAAACCAAACCATGTTAATTGGAGGGTGTGTAGGTAATAATATGTTTTTTGCCATGAACACTACAGGAAATTCTATATCTGATATTATTGTTGAAAAAATAAATATGCAATAAGATGAAAAAGATTACATTAATTATAGCATTTTTTTGCCAATACTTTCTTCTACAGGCACAGGTTGGTATTGGTGGTGATATCTATAGTACAAAAAATATTGTAAAGGTTATAGATGGAACCAAGGGAGCCATACTTCCTTATTCCAACAGTTTTACTTCGTTTCCACAATATAACGCTGGAGTAACAGATGTATTTAATGATTATCCCAATCTTATAGGAGGGCTTATCTACAATAAATCTGATGATCAGTATTACAAGTATGATGGTTATGCGTGGAATCCTGCGCGACAGATTCAAGGGATATATCAGCCTAAAGGATCAAGACTTGGAATCTCTTCAGGGATTTCAATTCCGTGTATTGCTTTTGGTTTAGGGATTTGTCTTTCAGCAGGTTCTGCTGTTTATTTAGCTCCAGACAACAAAAGTGAGGTTCTTGTGGATAATCTTGCGTTAAAAAATGCAAGTAATGTAACGATAAAACAGGCCGGTATATATGACGTGGGTGCTGCTTTAGGTTTTACCGGTGGATCTCTTGGGGCTCAGATAGGTGTTACAGAATTTAAACTTACTCTGCAGGTTAGATATATACCCACAGGAAATTGGGAAACCATCGTTACCAAGTCTAATTATTCACTCATATTTGTTATAGATACAAATGGAAATAAGACATGCAGTTTTGCCCAAACTCTTTCGTTACCAGTAGGGGCTGAGTTGAGGGTTATCCCTACCATCAGAACTATTGGTGGATCAGGAGGATCGCTGTCTGCTTATGGAACAGATGCTAACTCAATCAACTCTTATCTCGCAGCACGTTTAATTAAAGCTTATTAAGATGAAAAAATATTTATTCGGACTGTCTTTATTGGCCATCAATATTTACAGTGCACAAGTGAATTTTACCAATATTCCTAATCCGGACTCTAATGCTAGTGGAAATGACAAGGTAATGATGTATATAACCAATACCAGTGAGGCAACAGGGGTGAAAGGATTCGGACTTCCGACTGTAAATGCAGACACAGATCTTCCTTACACGGGAGCTAGTGCTCCTGCAACCAGAATAGAAGAATTGAGAGGAATGCTCTTGTTTGTTAAAAGCACCGGCCAGGTAATGGTTTTTGACGGGTTGGTGTGGAGTAAGGCTTTTGAAATAGAATCTGATAATATTTCAAGATTTAGATTGAATTCAGTTTCAACTACCGGAGGTACTGCTTTATTACCAATAAACAATACTATAGATAAGGCTAATTACCTTGCAGATCCGCTAAAACTGAAAACAAATGTTCCTACAACAGGAGCAAATATCAA
This sequence comes from Chryseobacterium sp. StRB126, assembly GCF_000829375.1. Lineage (NCBI taxonomy): Bacteria > Pseudomonadati > Bacteroidota > Flavobacteriia > Flavobacteriales > Weeksellaceae > Chryseobacterium > Chryseobacterium sp. StRB126. The sequence continues at coordinate 4,645,426 of NZ_AP014624.1, read as the reverse complement.
CAGACTTTACATCCGGCAAACAGGGTTGTATAGAGTTAATCTGAGTCTTACATTTACAGGCCCTGCTGGAGCATTTAGTAATAGATTAGGAGCCAGTTTATATTTGAATGATGCGAAAAGATTTCAATTGCTGGAAGATACTGTTAATTTTGACGGAACAAATCGTAAAATTAGTTTAGATATCTCTGTATATGCTGTACAGGGACAGTATATCACTCTGGAATCCATTTCTGAAATAAGTGGAGCTACTGATTATACCATTACAAATGATAGCTATGTAACAGTAGAAAAAGTATTATAATATCAAACAAATCTTAATATTTCAATTAAAATCACTCTTAACCTAATTAAGGGTGATTTTTTTATTCCTTATCAATAATTTCGGCATTTGCTGAATCTTTTATAGCTTTGCTGAAATTTTTTGAGACAATGGAAATGCACAAAGATTTTTATATATATCAGGCACAAACCACAAAATTTGCTGCAGGTTTTGAAGTTGAAAAGGCAGAAGGAAACTATATTTATGGTACAGATGGGGAAAAATATCTTGATTTTGTAGCAGGAGTTTCTGCCAATACATTAGGACATTCACATCCAAAAATAATTAATGCCATTAAGGACCAGGCAGATAAATATCTTCATGTAATGGTGTATGGAGAATATGCACAGGAAAAACCGATTGCATTATGTAAGTTACTTGCAGAGGCTACTCCGGAACCTTTAGAAGTAACTTATCTTGTAAATAGTGGTGCAGAAGCTATCGACGGAAGTTTAAAACTGGCTAAAAGATATACAGGAAGAGAAGAAATTGTATCCTTTAAAAATTCTTACCATGGAAACACGCATGGAGCATTAAGTGTTTCAGGAAATGAAAATCATAAAAGAGAATTCCGTCCATTATTGCCGATGGTTACTTTTATTGAATTCAATAATGAAAAAGAGTTTGAAAAGATCACAGAAAAAACAGCTTGTGTTATTTTGGAAACCATTCAAGGAGCAGCAGGATTTCTGGTTCCGAATGAGGATTATCTGATTAAACTGAAAAGAAGATGTGAAGAAGTAGGGGCACTTTTAATTCTGGATGAAATTCAACCAGGGTTTGGAAGAACAGGAAAGCTATTCTCATTTGAACATTTTGGAATTGTTCCGGATATCCTTGTTATGGGGAAAGGAATGGGAGGAGGAGTTCCTGTAGGAGCATTCATGAGTTCCAGAAAAATTATGGAAACACTGTCTCATTCTCCAAAGTTGGGACATGTTACTACTTTTGGAGGAAACCCACTGATTGCAGCAGCCAGCTATGCTACTTTGAAAGAAGTGCTGGAAAGCGGTCTAATGGAAGAAGTGGAAGAAAAAGAAAAACTGTTCAGAGAACTTTTGGTGCATCCAAAGATTAAAAACATCAATGGTAAAGGCTTAATGCTTGCTGTTAACCTGGGAGAACCTGAATATACTTTGAAAGTAGCTAAGAAATGTATGGAAAGTGGGCTTATTGTTTTCTGGCAGTTATACAGAAATGAATATTTGAGAATTTCTCCACCCCTTACATTATCTCTTGACGAAATCAGAAAAGGCTGTCAGATTATACTGGATATTCTTAATGAAGACTAAAGACAAAGTCTCTCCAAGCGGAGAGATTTTTTTTATGCTTCACATGGCAGTTTTAAGGCTTTATACTTAACATAATACATATTTTTTATCTCTGATAAATATCATGCAGATTCTTTAAAAAAGTAACTGCAATTTTGTGTAATAAAAAAATTAATTTATATATTGCGGGACGATAAAAACAAAGATTATATGGCGAAACATAAAGTCCATTACGAATTTCCAATGCATTGTTTATCAGAGATTTTATATGAATATCTGGCTACTGCGGAGGGGTTGTCTGAATGGTTTGCGGATGAGGTTACAGAGAAAGGCGATGATTTCTTTTTTAGCTGGGGTGGAGGCCCTGCAGAAAAGGCCACTTTGATCAGATATAAGCCTGAAGGTTTCGTGCGTTTCAGATGGGAAGAAGATGAAGGAACTAAAAATTTCTTTGAAATGACCATCACAATAGATGATATTACAGAAGACTTAGCACTGAATATTACAGATTTCTGTGAAGAAGGGGATGAAGAGGAAAATGCAATGTATTGGGAAAATCTTATTGAGAACCTCAGAATAAAATTAGGTGCTGCATAATGCAGAACTATATCAAATGATAAAACTGATGAACGATTTATCGTTCATTATTTTTTTGTAAATAAATCACATCGAAAATTGGAAAATCAATATTTTACTTCAGACGAATTGAATGTAAAGAACAGAGCCTTTCTTTGGGGCGATGCAGTAAAGGTTTCTTTCTTTGTAAGAGACGGCAAATTGATCATGGATGAAGAATGCTATTTCTTCCTGATGGCTTCCATGAGAAAGATGAGAATGAATATTCCCTTAACCTATACACTGGAATTTTTCCAGTTATTGTTCCAAAAGGAGATCATAGATGGGAAAGGAATAAAGAACGGAATTATCAATTTCCAGGTATTTAGAAATCAGGATGCCTTAACATTGGCAAAATCTTCAGTTTCCTATTTTTATGAAGTTGAAGAGATGGATGATGTGCTGGTGGTTCATCAGAGACCTTTGGAACTGGATCTGATTAAGGAGATTAATGTAAATAATAATCTCTTAAGCAATATCAGAGTACATTGTCCTGAAAATATTTATGGCGGAATTTACGCTCAGGAAAATGACCTTGATGATGTTATCCTTTTAAACCCTAATAAAAGAATTGCCCGCACTACTTCAGGTAATCTTTTATTCATGGAAGGAAATATTATTAAAGTTCCGAAACAGACAGAAGGGGCCTACATCTCGCCTTTAATGGAAAACTTCATTACTTTTTTACATAAAAATAACCTGGCTGATATCCAGGAACACGAGATTATTGCATTTGAATCTCAGAAAGCAGAAGAAATTCTAATGATTTCTGATGAGAAAGGCATATTTTCTGTAGGTAAAATAAGAAATAAAGCCTTTGAAACTTCCCGATTTACAGAATTGGTAGAAAACTGGCAAAAGAGTTTTAACTCATAAAATTGACAAACCCGGTAAACAACAACATTACAAAGTCCTTTACCGGGTTTTATTCTGAGTAAATCAGAAATTGTTTTTTTTATTTAATTTCCGTTGATGATGTCAACGAATTTTTGTGCGATTTCCTTTTGTCCGTTTTCACTGGTAATATAAGCTCTGTCTGCAGAATTATTGATGAATCCTAATTCAACTAATACAGCAGGTGCTTTGGTTTCTCTTAACATGTGAAGATTATTACGTTCTTCAATTTTACGGACTTTGAATTTTTTATAGATTTTTCCCGCCAGTTGCTTTGAATCTTCAGAATTCTGAACATATATTTCAGTTCCATGCATAGAAGTCTCTTTCTGAAGAGAAGTATTAACATGGAGTGAAATAACCATTGCTGGGTTCAATTTGTTGATTTGAGTGGTTCTTTCCGAAAGACTGGGATAAGTATCTTCATTTCTTATTAAAATCACTTCATATTGATTCTGCATTCCACTAAGTTTCTGAATTTGCCTTGCAATACTTAAGGTGATGTCTTTTTCAGTAAAGTGAGCATATACTGAACCACAATCATTTCCACCATGACCGGCATCTATGACAATGTATTTCTTGTTAAGAGGAGTAAATGATAAAAAAGCAGTCGAAAAGATTGATAAAGCAAGTAATGTTATACCTTTCATTTCAGTGATTTTGGTTTTTCAAAGAACGGAAAAACTTTCTTTAAAATTGGTTAACAGAATCCTAAAATTTGTTAATTATTTTACTTATTTGAAAATGATATAGCTAATTAAGTGAAATATCCTCAGGTGAATTGGCCCAAAGTAGGAATTCTCCACCAAGATTCTGCATAATAGATTTCCATAAGGTCTGGTCATTTGGAAGAGTATAATCAAGATTGTAAACATCTACTACCGTCCACATTTTTCTCTGAACCTCACTATCCAACTGGTTAGGAGCCCATCCGGAATATCCGGAGAATATTTTTACATTGTGAATATCCAGTTCGTTGGCCAAAACGGCATTAATGATACGCTCAATATCTTCGGTAAGATAATATTCATCGGTGATATCACTATAGATTTCAGTAACTTTTTCACCTCCTTTTACAATGAAAAAGACCTTGTCATTTTCCACAGGACCACCATCATATACCTCAATCTTAAAATCAAAGAATTCCTTGAATTTACTGCTCATCTGGCTATTCTTTTTATTCAGTATCAAACCAAAAGCTCCGCTTTCGTTATGTTCAATAACCAATACTACCGATCTGGAAAAAATATCGCCGGAAATGTCAGGTGTCGAGATTAATATTTTACCTTTGTATGAGTGATTCATACTCAAATTTAATAAAAAATATTTATGGAAAACCTGCATGACAAAAGAAAAGTGTACGATAAATCCCAACTTATTGAAAGTGAGATAAAACAAAATCCAATTGAGCAGTTTAGAGACTGGTTTTTGGATGCCAGTGAGAGTTCTGAGGTCTCAGAAGCTAATGCTATGGCTGTTTCTACAGTAGAAGAGGATGGTTGTCCGAGAACAAGAATGGTATTGCTAAAGGCATACACTCATGAAGGGTTTATTTTCTATACGAATTACAACAGCAGAAAAGGAAAAGCAATAGAGAATAATCATAAAGCCTGCTTGCACTTTTTCTGGCCAAATTTAGAGAGACAAATCATTATTAAAGCTAATCTTGAAAAAGTAGCGGAAAATTTAAGCGATGGTTATTTTCATTCAAGACCGAAGGGAAGTCAACTAGGTGCCGTAGTTTCTCCACAAAGTCAGGAAATTCCAAACCGTGAGTTTCTGGAAGAAAAATTAAAAGACCTTGAAAAGGAATACGAAAATACAGAAGTTCCAAGACCTGCTCATTGGGGCGGATATCTTGCAAAACCTTACGAAATTGAATTTTGGCAGGGAAGACCTAACCGTCTTCACGATAGAATCATATATCAGTTGGAAGACCTGGACTGGAAGATCTCACGACTGGCTCCATAAGCAGAAAGATGAAAGCGGAAAGTTTGGGAATGGGAGTTAGCACTGGATTTCATTATTTCTATTTTCAGCTGATTTATTGAAGGAAATATTTTTAAACATCAATAGAACAGGCTGCCTCGCTTTTGAGACAGCCTCTCTTATTTATTATACGCACTTTAAAGGCTTTAGCCTAAACTTAATATCTTCATACCTCTTAATGGTTTCTTTTAAGGGCAATTTCTCCTCGTTCTAATCACTTAGTTTGTCATCCCGTAAGGATCAAACCCTTTAAGGTTTATGTAGATAATTAGGAGGCATGTAGATTATTTATGAATGATATAAGGTCTTACTAAACGAAAGGTTTCCATCATCCCTGATTATCTTTTGTTTTAAAAATAAAGCTAGCGGAGGAGGTTTATTTATGAACGAATGAAGGTCTGTTTCTATTGAATTACAGTTGAATTTAGGAATTCAAATCCATAATTAATAATCTATCCAATATCGGTAATTATAAGGCATAAAAAAAGCTGTTTCGAAGAAACAGCCTTGAATTTTTATAATCTGAATGATTATTTTTTCTTAGCACCAGAAACTGCATTTGATAAATCAGCTCCAGCCTTGAACTTAGCAACTTTTTTAGCGGCAATTTTGATTGGTTTTTTAGTTGCAGGGTTGATCCCTTGTCTAGCTGCTCTCTCAGCTACTGAGAAAGTACCGAAACCTACTAAAGAAACTTTTCCGTCTTTTTTCTTTAAAGTAGAAGTTACGTTACCAATGAAAGATTCTAAAGCTGCTTTTGCTGCCACTTTAGTGATACCTGCATCTTTTGCGATTGCGTCGATTAATTCAGACTTGTTCATAATTTTTAATATTAAAGTTAGTTCGTAATTATAGCAAATATAATACTATTTTCTAATTGTGCAATTTTTTTATTAAAACTTATACAATTTTTTTACTTTTCAGTGAAAATGGTTAAAATATGATAATTCGTGTTTTCACGAAAAATCTACGTTACGGGTTACTAAAATCATGCCAAATGCTTATGTTTATTGACTTTAGCAAAAAGTTAATATTATTTCCTGTATTTATTAAATCCTAAATTGTGTATAAAGTATTGATGTTTTTAAGAATATAATTGTTAATAATATAATTAATCGTCTCTTTTGTTGTGTTTTACAAAATTAAACCCCATTGTTTATGGGCATTTTTTAATGGTAGTGAAGGTCTGTTTTATTAATTTTTATTAATAAATTTGCAGCATGTTAATAGAAGTTTTCAAGTCCAAGATCCATAGGGTAAGAGTAACAGCCTCAGACCTTAATTATATAGGAAGTATAACAATAGATGAAGACCTTATTGAAGCTGCCGGATTGGTAGTAGGAGAAAGGGTTTATATCGTCAATGTAAATAATGGAGAACGTTTTGATACGTATGTTATCAAAGGGAAAAGAAAATCCGGAGAAGTATGCCTTAATGGGCCAGCTGCAAGAAAGGTACAAAGGGATGATATCATCATCATTATTGCCTATGCACAGATGACGCCTGAAGAAGCAAAAGACTTCCAGCCGAAGATCGTTTTCCCGGATGAAAAAACAAACCTTCTTACGTAATTCATGGAGAAAACATCAAAAAGTCCTTTAAAATCAATCATTACAATAGTAATATCGCTTGCTTTTGCAGGCTTTTTTTTATGGCTTGCCTTACGTGGGCTTGATTTTAAAGTGATTCAACAGTCATTGGCTAAGGCCAACTATCTTTGGGTATTATTTGCGTCTGTATTTGGCCTTTTGGCTTATTGGTTCAGGGCGATTCGCTGGAATCTGATGCTGGAACCGATGGGACATAGAATTTCAAACTCCAATTCACTTTGGTCTATTTCATTTGGATATCTTATGAATCTTACTATTCCTAGAAGTGGTGAAGTGGCGCGAGCTACAGCTTTGTATGGAGTAGAAAAAGTACCTGTAGACAAATCCTTCGGAACAATTATCCTGGAAAGAGTAGTAGACCTAATATGCATGCTTGCTTTCCTTGGACTGACATTATTGTTTAAATATGAAGCAATTGTATCATTCTATGAAAATTCAGGAGTGAATATCAATCCTAACAAAATTTTGCTTGTTCTTGCTATATTAATAGGAGGTACAGTTTTATTTTTTGCCTTTAAAAAGAGATTGGCGGATGTTCCGTTTTTAGGAAAAATTGTCAATTTTATAGATGGTATTTTTCAGGGGTTAAGCACCATTTTCAAATTAAAACAAAAAGGAAAGTTCATATTATATACACTGGGAATCTGGATTTCCTATTATTTTGCAGCATATCTGGTGTGTTTTGCACTTCCTGAAACTTCAGCATTTACTTTTGCGGATGGTTTCTTCATTATTGTTGTAGGAACAATGGGAATGATTATTCCGGCAAGTGGTGGAATTGGAGCTTATAATTTGGCGATGAAGTATGGTTTTATGGCTCTTTTTATCTCAGTAGGAAAAAGTGCTGATCTAGGTGGTGAAATGGGACTTACTTATTCTTTTATTTCTCTACCGCTCCAGATTGTCATTATGCTGGTAATGGGACTTGTTTCTATTCCTATGCTGGCAAAGGCAAGAAATGAAGTCGCTTCAAAGAAGGAATTTTAAAAATTAATCCAACAATTATACGGTATAAAGGTTCAATTTTTTAATTGGACCTTTTTTACTGTCTTTTATTTAATTGGGAAATTAGACTTAATTGCTTTATATCCATTATTTTTAACAAATAAATTTGGTCAATTCGTAAATCAAATCTATCTTAATGCAAAAAATAATTCATAACATAAAATACTATGGCAATTAATCTACAGAAAGGGCAAAAGATTGAGATCGGATTGACTAAAATGACAATTGGACTTGGTTGGGATCCTAATGAAGGGACAGGCTACGACTTTGATCTTGATGCTTCAGCAATCATGATTGATTCTGACAGAAAATTAGTAAGCGAGGAATATTTTGTTTTTTATAATAATCTGATTTCGCCGGATGGAGCTCTTACCCATACCGGAGATGATCCAAGTGGAAAGAACAGTGACGGGGATGATGATGAAGCCATCATTATTGATCTTGATAAGGTAGATTCAAGAGTTGAAGAAATTCTTTTTGTAGTTACTATTGAAGATTTTGAAAGAAGAAAACAAAACTTCGGACAGGTGAGAAACTCTTATATCAGAGTAGTTGACAACAGCAATAATCAGGAGATTGCAAAATATGAGCTTGATGAAGATTTTTCGATTGAAACAGGAGTTGAATTCGGAAGACTGTATAAAAGAAGTGGAAGCTGGAAGTTTGAAGCTTCAGGAATAGGATACAGAGCAGATCTTGGTTTCTTCCTTGAGAAATATTATAAAGGACAAATCATCAAATAAGAGTAAATACACTAATACACAAAACGATAGCTATGGCAATTAATTTACAGAAAGGTCAAACGATTGATTTAAGAAAAAACGACCGTGGAGAGAGTGTTTATGACCTTTCAAAAGTAACGATCGGTTTAGGATGGGACGTAAGAAAGCAAGGAGGTTTCTTTGGTAAGATATTTAGTAAGGAAGCCGAATATGATCTTGATGCAGTAGCATTTCTTTTGGATGGTAACGGAAAAGTGGCCAATCTTGGAAGAACGGTTCAGACAAATGACGGAAGACAGATGGGATTGTATCAGGGAGATGTGGTTTTCTTCAATTCTATGCAGCATCCAAGCGGAAATGTATGGTTGACGGGAGATAACAGAACTGGTGCCGGAGATGGTGATGATGAGCAAATTATTGTAAAGCTGGATCAGCTGGATCAAAGCTACCAGAAAATTGTATTCCTTGTTACTATTTATCAGGGAAGAACCAATAATCAGCACTTTGGAATGATTGAGAATGCATTTATCCGTGCTGTAGATGCTACGGGTAAAGAAATTACCAAATACAGTCTTTCCGGAGATTCAAGTATGAATGGAATGTGTGCGATGGTTTTTGCAGAAGCCTACCGTCATAATGGAGACTGGAAGTTCCGTGCTGTGGGAGAGCCCCACCATACAGATAATTTTATTGATATTCTGAGACAGCAGTATTCATACTCAAACTAGACTTTAGATTTCTATTCAACATAAAAGCCGGCTGGGAAGTCTTCGACTTCCTCCGCCGGCTTCAGAATTAATAACCACCTTATGACCAGAAGATTATTAGCCTATTTTTTACTGGATACTTCCGGCTCCATGAACGGGGAGCCGATCCAGGCTTTGAACAACGGCTTCAACGGGCTTATCAGTATGCTTCGTGCAGATCCGCAAGCGATGGAGAGCCTTCACCTAAGTGTTATTACCTTTGATAGAGAAGTTAAAAACATCATTCCGCTAACTGCTCTTGCCAATTTTTATCCCATGGAGATTACCTGTCCGGATAGTGGCCCAACCCACACTGGGGCAGCGCTGGAAATGGTAGCTGAACTTGTTCAGAAAGACCTTGTAAAAGGTTCTGCTGATGAAAAAGGAGATTGGCAGCCGTTGCTTTTTATATTTACGGATGGAAAGCCTTCTGATATTCAGAAATACAGGCAGATGATTCCGGTACTTAGAGATCTGGAGTTTGGTGCCATTGTAGGTTGTGCTGCGGGTCCTAGAGCTGATGAGCAGTATCTGAAGGAACTGACAGATCATGTCGTAAAGCTGGATGCTACAGATGCCATCACGCTTTCATCCTTTTTCAGATGGGTGAGTTCTTCCATTACACAAGGTGGGCATTCACAAAATACAACAGATCACGTAACATTGCCTCCGCCACCATCGGAGCTTACTATTATTATTTAAAAATTGTCTTTACAGGTATGAGAAGGCTGCCGATTTATTTTTTAATTGACGTCTCCGAATCTATGGTAGGAGACCCGATTGAGCAGGTACAGGAAGGTATTTCCAATATCGTCCGGGAATTGAAAAAAGATCCGTATTCATTGGAAACGGTTTACATTTCTGTAGTGGGTTTTGCAGGAGAGGCTGAAGTGATTACGCCACTTCAGGATATTATCAGTTTTTATCCACCCAAAATTCCAATTGGAAGTGGTACCTCATTATCGCAAGGCTTGATTAGAATCATGGATTGCATAGATCAGGATATTGTAAAAACAACGTACGATAGAAAAGGAGACTGGAAGCCTATTGTTTTTCTGTTTACAGATGGTGTTCCCACTGATGATGCCACCAAAGCGATCGAAAGATGGAATAATAAGTATAACGGAAAGGCCAATACCATTGCTGTTTCTATAGGAGAGAATACCAATTATAAACTATTGGGTTCATTGGCGGATAACGTTTTACTGTTCAATAATACAGATGAAAATTCGTATAAGGAATTCTTCAAATGGGTAACCGATTCTATCAAAACAACCAGCCAGAGTGTTACCGAAGCAAAAAAAGAAGGAATAAACCTTTCCAAAATTGATTCTGTTATCCTTGAGAAAGTAGATCCACAGATGGAACAGCGTTTTCCGGACAATAATTTTGTAGTTCTGAATGGTAAATGTTCGGAGACGGATAAACTCTATCTGATGAAATTTAAAAAGACCTTCGGAGAATCAAGCATTCCGGGTATGTCAACCAGATATTATAAACTGGAAGGTGCTTATAAAATTGATGAGAAATCCTATTACAGGCTGTCTTCAGCTCAAAGGAGTCATCTGAAAATTTCAATAGAAGAACTTCAGGGGGGAACTTCCTGTCCGCATTGTGCAAATCCTATTGCGCTGGCAACCTGTGCATGTGGTGGCATTCATTGCCTGCAAGGGGAAGGGTATAATAAATGTCCTTGGTGCGGAACCTCAGATTATTACGGATATTCGGGAGGCGGATTTGATATCAACAGAACTTTAGGTTAAATCATATGACCCATGAAAATACCTCCATTTTATTTTGGAATCGGAAAAAAGCCTGTGGAAAAAAGAACTATTCATAAAGAAAAAGAAGAGTTTAAAGAATTTCATTGGGTATTAAAACATGCCCATTCAGGAAAATTCTATGAATTCATCTTTGAGATGACTGATTTTCCGAATATCAATATTAAAAATATTAAGAATCTGGAAGAAACCGGGCTTATGTTTGAAAATAACAGGATTTCCGGAACTCCTACCGCTCATAATATGTATCATCTGGATATAGAATTTTTTCATGTTGAGGATAAAGATAATACAGATGTTAAAAGGGTTCAGCTATTGGTTAATATTGATCCTAAAGATTTATGGAAGAATATTCCAAGTGATAGAAATGCTGATTTTTACAAAGAAGATGAGGCTTCATTTCAGGGAACTTTTTCAGACAAAAAAATTATTGTGGCTTCCAAGAGGGGCCGTTCTCATGCCCATGAAGGAAAATTCAGAGAAGATGATTTTGCAGTAAAGAAACTCCCTTCAGACTGGAATATCATTTCTATCTCTGATGGTGCCGGTTCTGCTATAATGGCAAGAGAGGGGTCAAGGCTGGCCACTGTTTCTGTTAATCAGTTTTTCAGCTCTCCGGAAGTTCTAGGTGAAATTGAAAATAATATCAATATAACTCACAGCTTAGAAGATGCAAAAAAAGAACAGGAAGCCAAAGAGAATATAATAAGACTTTTGTATGAGGGTGTTTTAAATGTTCATCATACTTTGGAAAAGACCGCTTCAGAACATGATTTTTCCATTAATGATCTGCACACCACTCTTGTTTTTGCTTTGGTTAAAAAATTCAGTTTTGGATATGTGATCTTGAGTTTTGGAGTAGGAGATTGCCCTATCAACCTCATCAATAATGATTTTTCTAAGGTAAAACTTCTTAATACAATGGATGTAGGAGCGTTCAGTGGCGGCACTCGTTTTGTTACCATGAAAGAAATCTTCAACGATCATATTGTTTCCCGTTTCAGGATCACCTGTGTTGAGGACTTTTCATATCTGGTACTCATGACAGACGGTATTTATGATCCAAAATTTCTTACAGAGAATAAATTAGAAGATCTGGAAAGCTGGAAAACATTTTTTAAAGATCTTAACGGAGACAACGATGATCTTGCCAAAGTAGACTTTATCAATAATACCGAAATTGATCAACAGCTTCTCCACTGGACGGATTTCTGGAGCAGAGGAAACCATGACGATCGTACACTGGCCATAATTTATTAATTCAATATGAAAAACACTATTAGGGTTGTTTCTGTTCTGGATGCAGCCAAATCCTATGAATATGTTGATGAAAAACCAATTCAGGGAGGAGTAAAAGATGTTTACTTCTCGCCGGACAGGGATTACGTAGTTGCCTTTTATAGAAATCCCCTGGATGATGGGCAGAAGGAAAGGATTATGAGAATTGTTTCTACCTATCTGCAAAATATTCAGAATGGGAATTCGGCAGAATATTTCCTGAATGAAATATTCAGATGGCCTTATGATATTGTGGAGAAAGATAGGCTGACAGGAATTGTTGTTCCTATTTACAATCAAAAATTTTTCTTTGCTAAAGGATATATAGGTTCGGATAATATTCAGGGTGAAGATAAAGTAGGGAAATGGTTCACGGCTCCGATGTTCAGAAATCCACAATATCCGCTGAGGTTAGATCAGTCTGAACTGGGAGACTGGTTAAGTTATTTCCAGATTGCCATTAATATCAGCCGGGGCGTAAAGAAACTTCATCAGATGGGGTTAGCCCACTCAGATTTATCTTATAATAATATTCTGGTAGATCCGGTAACCAAATCGGCCTGTATTATTGATATTGACGGACTAGTTGTCCCAAAATTATTCCCACCTGAAGTAATAGGGACAGCCGATTTTATTGCTCCTGAAGTTTTAAAAACCCAACATTTGGGACTTCAGGATCCTGAAAGGTATCTGCCCAATCAAAAAACCGATTTGCATGCTCTTGCTGTGCTGATCTATATGTATCTGTTGAGAAGACATCCTCTCCGCGGCGGAAAGATCTGGGATCTGGATTCTGAAAAGGATGAGATGATATCTATGGGTGAAAAAGCTCTGTTTATAGAACATCCTAATGATCCATCCAATAATGTAAGAGCGGATCATCTTAGAAAATGGGATGCTTTCTGGGGTGATCCACAGAAGATTCCTTATATTGTAACAGGTCCGTATATTACCGATTTATTCAGAAAAACATTTATAGACGGATTACACGATCCCATCAGACGTCCTACAGCTAATGAATGGGAAACTGCTTTACTAAAGACTGTAGACCTTATACAGCCTTGTCAGAATACCAATTGTAGTGAAAAATGGTATGTCTTTGATAATACCAGTAATCCGAAATGTCCTTTCTGTGGAACTCCACATCAGGGAACGCTTCCGGTTCTGGATCTGTATTTCCGGTTTAATGATGAAGTCTGGAAGCCTGAGAACCACCGTTTGATGGTTTATCACAATCAATATTTATTCAAATGGCACGTGTCCAGAAAGGTGATTAGAAATGAAAATCTTACGATGCAGGATAAAATGCCTGTAGGATATTTTACATTCCATCAGGGAAAATGGGTATTGGTGAATCAAAGTTTAGCAGGGATGAAAGATGTTACAGAACAGAAAGAAATTCCGCCGGGATCTATGGTAGAGCTGGTTGATGGAAAGAAAATACTGTTATCAGCAGAAGAAGGCGGAAGATTAATCTATGTGACAATGGCCAACCAATAGTCATTGCTGTAATTCTGATTTTGGATGTTAGGAAACGTAAAGGCACGAAGATTTTTGTATACTTTATGTTTTTAAGGCGTAAAGATTTTATTTATGATAAAATGAAGTTATTCATAGGTACTCTCAGTTGCGTTTTTGTCATTTCGAACAAAGTGATGGCAATCTCAATAAACAGGATCAGATCTCTCGCAGAATACACAGATTACGCAGATCTTATGCACAATCATCTGTGAAAATCTGCGTAATCTGTGGGGGGAAATCTACTCTATCAGCTTAATCAGCGGGAGAAACACTTTTTTTAATCTTAATTTGTGGTTATTCGTACTATTCGTATTTAAACCGGGGAAAACTCCATGGAGTAGGCATACTCATCTTCATCTATAATTTTAAAACCTAAACTGGAATAAAGATGCTGTGCCTGATTGGTTTTTAAAACACTTAAAGAAGCAGTTTTTCCTGTTTCAGAAGCCTCTTTCAAAATATCTGTAAGGATCATTCTTCCTAATCCTTTACCTTGCTGGCTGGGATCAATCTGAAGCTGCATGATATTAATATTTGTATCTGCTCTGTCTAATTTCAAGAGTCCTATGGGAAGGTTGTCCAGAAAAATAACATGCGCCTTGTCAAACTGATCAAGAACCCGGTTAAGAGTCGTTTCCCGGTCTGTAGGAAGGTTGGATGCTGCATAATGCGGAACCATTGTTTTTGTCCTCAGATCAAGAAGATAATCAATGTCGTTTTCTGTAGCTTTTTGGTAGGTAAGTGGAGTTTTCATATTTTTTGAATTAGGATTTCAGGCTATATTTTCGCTGTTGAGAGAAAGAATTAATACCTGTTAAATCTAAAGTTTAATCAAATGTAATATTTCTTTGGTGAAGATATACCTCATCAATACTTTCTTTTTCAAAATGATCCGGATAGATTGTGATTTTAATAAATTCTTCATCGTGGTAAAGACCTCCCAAAAATAATTCGTTCCCTATCATTTTTACTTGGATAGTAAGGGCATTGATAATGATTTCCTCATTTTTTAAAGTTTTAATATTAAAAATAAAAAGCCTCTGATAATGAGTGTCTTTATACTTGATGATGAGATAGTTTTCATAGAAATATAAAAGGCCATCACGAAATAAGGGTTGCCCCAGAGTATTGATGGGTGGTTTCCAGGTCATAACTTTCTTTTCCTTTAGCCTGATCCGAACCTCTTCTTTTCCTGCTTTATTACACTGCCACCATGCAATAACGCCATCATTATTGATAGCTATCTGATGTGGAGATACTGAATTTTCCATACCTGAATGATCTGTCCAGATAATCTTTTGCTCACTGACTTCTGTTTTAATATTGTCAGTAAACAATTCTTCATCAATCAGGGTAAGGATTTCAGCCTGCGTCATTACTTTTTAGTTTCTTGGGGCGAAGATATTGATTTAATTGGAGTGAGGGAAGAGGAGAAGTACCGGAAGTTTTTACAAAGTTCATATTTTTGTTTTCCGGCACTCATTCTCTTTTTAAACCAGTTCAAAAAAGTTTCTTTTACCAATCTTTATTTTGATTTCTTTTACGAGCTCTATTTCCTGATCTGGATTTAGAATTTTAATAGAATTAATTTGAACACCACCACTTTCAATAAGCCTTTTAACCGCAGATTTGCTGAGGTCATTTTTTAGTTGATGACAAAGTTCAAGAAGAGTTGTTTTATGTTGATCATGCTTCAAAGAATCGATGAAAACAGGTTCAAAACTTTTCTCATCAAAATTCTTATTCTGAAACTGGTTATTGAAGAAAAGTTCTGCATTTTCAGCAGCTTCATCATCATGGTACTGACTGATCATATTTTTGGCAACCAGTTTTTTAATGTTCATCGGGTTTTCCCCATTTTCAATTTTTGCTTTTAAGCCGGACTTTTCTTCTATTGAAAAATCTGTGGTAAGATCAATAAATTCTTCAATTAAAGCATCCGGAATAGACATTGTTTTTCCAAACATTTCATTCGGTTCATCCGTCAGTCCGATGATGTTGTTTAATGATTTACTCATTTTTTCCTTTCCGTCAAGACCTTTCAAAAGTGGCATACACATCACGGTTTGGGCAGGCATCTGATGAACTTCCTGTAGCTGTCTTCCCATCGTACAGTTGAAAAGCTGATCGGTGCCACCCATTTCGATATCACATTCAATTTTTACAGAATCAAAACCTTGTAGAATAGGGTATACAAGCTCATGCATGGCAATTGGTGTATTCTCTGTAAATCGTTTGTTAAAATCATTTCTGTGCATCAGCTGAGCAACGGTAACTTTTGATAACAGTTGAATAACTTCCGAAAAATTCAATGCATCTAGCCATTCGGAATTGAAAACAATTTTCGTTTTTTCAACATCAATAATCTTTGAAAGCTGATTGATGTAGGTTTGTGCATTATGCTGAACATCTTCAGCGCTTAAAGGTTTCCTTGCCTTATTTTTTCCGGTAGGATCACCGATTCTTGCAGTAAAGCTTCCCACCACAATAATAATCTGATGGCCCTGATCCTGAAATTGTTTCAGCTTTTTTAGCACAACAGCATGCCCCAGATGTAAATCGGGAGCAGTAGGGTCAAAACCTAGTTTAATAGAAAGTTTTCTGTTTTCTTCTTTAGCTTGTTTTAATTTCTCTTCCAGTCCGTTTTCCGGAAGGATTATAGAGACATTTTCTTGTAATGTATCAATCATGTTGTAATAGTTTTAAATGAAAAAAGCCCGAACAATGCTGTCCGGGCTCTATATATTAAGTAGATTATTTATTTTAGAATACAGATATAGAAAGTTTTCCCGAACAATAATTCGGAGTATAATATTCACTGAAGAATGGAAGACGCAATATGCTGTTTAAGTGTTTCATTGATATTGTAAAGATAGCAGGGTCTTTCCTGAAGTTCCAATATTTAAACCATTAAGATGTAGTGTAAATGATTATAACAAGATTTGTTTTTTTAGAAAAAACTTAACCATTTACGTATCTTAATGGTCTAAAATAATGGTTCAAAACAATTTTACTTGCCATTTTCTAAGCTAATTCTGTGCCACAATCTGTTAAATTGACTTTATATGTTTTTTATCATGTTACAAGCGTTTTTCCATCTTATAATTGATGAGATCGGTCCCTTTTACATTCACTATTTGTTCTTGGATGGCCTTGAAATTCATCCTTTCAAAAAAAGGTTTTGCTGACATCAGCAGTTAAGATCTTTTGGTTTTGATCTAAGGCTTCTTTTTCAATGAGCTCGTAAAGCTTGGATGCAATTCCCTGATGTTGATAATCTTTGTGAACAAACAACAGATCAATATAATTTCCTTGGGCAAGGGTACAGAAACCAACAATTTTATTTTCAGACTCGGCAATTAAAATATACTGTTCTTTCATCACCTTCAGCCATCTTTCTTTATTTTCAGCACCGGATTTCCAGGCTTCAAGTTGATTTGTATTGTAATCTTCTTTGCAAGTCGTTGTAATGGTATCCTGAAAAAGGAGAAGCATTTCTGGAAGATCCTGCATGTTTCCTTTTCTGATAATGATTGGATTATAAAATGTATTGTTGTTCATAAATCTTTTGCGGCTCTTTATTGAGTAAAGGGTAGAAGAGGTTCATCAACAGGAGAGTATAAGACTGAATAGCCTCTTTTTTATTCAGTTTAGAGATTAGCCTGTTGTGGCTGAGCCAATTATCTGCAATGATGAAAATCTGTTCAGTAAGGCTGTTGATAATAAAATCAGGAATATTCTTTTTAAAAATATTATTCTTTTGAAGGTCTGAGAAAATCAATTGGAATTCTTCTCTTCGGCTGACATTAATTCCTTCATACTTCGTTTCAATCTCAGGAATTTTTTTTAAAACATCTACAAGATTAACAAAGATAAACCGGTAATGATAGAAGATTTCGCAGGTAGAAAAAGTAAAGGTATAAAGATCTTCCAGTGTTTTGTTTTCTTTTGCCTTCATTGTATTCAGCAATTCATCCATTTTTAGGGTGAGCTCTGCAAAAAGGATCTTAATAATATCTTCAGAGTGCTTGAAATGGTAATGGAGATTTCCGGGACTGATAGAAAGTTCAGCTGCAATATGCCTTGTGGTAATATTGTTATAGCCCTTTTCATTAAAGAGCTCCAGTGCTTTAGCCAGAATTTTTTCCTTTGTGCTCATTCTTCAAAGATAAGAATAATTAAGAGCGGGAATAAATCATATTTTTAAAATTAGAACAATTGTTCTAATTTGAATATATTTGCAATATCAAATCTTATGACAATGGAAGGGAAACAAAAGTTTGATTACGAGGCTACAGGAAAGAGTGAAGAGAAAAATGAACCCGATATTCAGGATATCATGGCAAAAGTACTGCAGATCATCATTGGGTTTATTATGGCAGTGCTGCATATGTAATGAAAAACAAGATTTCTTATTGGTTTTTGGCAGGGTTAGCCGCTTGGTTAGTTATTATCCTGCTGAGAAAGAATGGTATTTTTATTCCTGTCATCAATAATCATTTTACAGATTTTATTACCATTCCGATGTATTGTTATCTGATAGAATACATCATGAATTCCCTGTTAGGATTTCGATGGAAACCTGATTTTAAATTTGTTCTTACTTCCGTTCTATATCTGTCTTTCCTGTTTGAAGTTCTTTGTCCTCAATTATCTCCGTTATTTACAGGAGATATTTTTGATGTATTGGCCTATTTTGTTGGAGGAATATTCTATTATTTTTTTAAGATCAGATCATTTTCTGCTGTAAAAAATAATAGGTCTTAAAAGTTTAAAAAAACGACTTTTGTCATCAACTACTTCGAATCTTCGATTTCTGAGAGCAGCGAAGAATTTCTAAAAATAATAATACTCGTCACTATATTACTGAGCTGCGTCAGTAGACTTTTAAGACAGGCTCTTATAAAAAAGCCGACAGACTATTATCGAAAGAAGCTGCCGGCCGGGTTATTGTTTTTATCCTGTTTTTTGTTTTTATAAGGTCATTATGGGTGGGAAATTAATTGTTATTTGCACCGGCTCTGTTAGATTCTTCAAACTTCACCTGCTTGGTAGCACCTTTCACATTATTATTTCCAAATTTGTAAGTAAGGGAAAGGTGAACATTTCTTGTAATTCCCTTATACTGATAATCTATATTATAGTCCGGATAATATTCCATTCCTTTTTCTCGGTTGGTATTCAGAATATCATTTAAATAAAGGTTAACAAGAAGTTTTTTATCCATCAGAGCTAATTTCAGCCCTGTATATAATGAAGCATTAGTATAGTAATAGGTATTTCCGTCTCTGTTGGGAAGACTTCCCCACAATCCTAATAAGACAGTCACTGTTTTTTCTTTATTGAGAAAGAAACTGTTGTCGATATTCACATTG
This sequence comes from Chryseobacterium sp. StRB126, assembly GCF_000829375.1. Lineage (NCBI taxonomy): Bacteria > Pseudomonadati > Bacteroidota > Flavobacteriia > Flavobacteriales > Weeksellaceae > Chryseobacterium > Chryseobacterium sp. StRB126. The sequence goes on along the minus strand of NZ_AP014624.1, from coordinate 4,626,300 downwards.
GCGCTGTATCCCGGCGGAACAGGCAGAATGGAAGGATCATAAGATTTTGCTTTGGTATAGTAACCGTTCACAAAGATGTTAGATTCCAGCCATTTAAGTTTATTGTAATTATAACTAATGTTAACTCCGGTTTGGTTTTCATTATAAAAATTCTTGGCGATGGTGTATCTGTAATTTTCATCAATCATTTGAATCCTGTCCCAGCTGTCTTTGTTATAACTGTGATAAAGAGTAATGTTGAGATTGTTATTCAAAACATATCCGAACTCAAAATTATCCGAAAATGATGGTAACAGATAAGGATTTCCGGTAGTGTACTCAAAATTGGAAGTAAAATATTTAAACGGATTCAGGTTTCCGAAATAGGGACGGGAAATTCTACGGGAATAACTTAATGAAAATGAATTGTTCTCATTAGGCTTGTAGCTTAAATACGCTGTTGGGAAAAATTTACCATACTTAATCCTTGCAGAGGAATTATCGTTCATGGAAATACCTTCCAACGTTGTGTATTCATAACGAAGCCCGGCTTTTGCATCCCATTTTTCATTGATCTTAAAATTGGTAGAAAAGTAAGCAGCATAGTTTTCTTCGTTATAAAAGAATGTATTGGTTTTTCCGCTGTTAAGCTCGTACAAGCCATTTTTAATATCAAAAAAATTAAATTCAGAATCATTTTTGATCTTCGTATACTTTAAACCGGATTCCGTTTTTATTTTACCGAATGTTTTTTCCAGATCAGCCTGTCCTGAATAAATCCTATATTTACTGATAGGATTGGCCATTGTATTAATTAATTCCGGAGTAATGGTATTGGAGAAATTTCTCGCATTGGAATTGTTAAGCATTACGTTGGCTGTTACGTTAAACTTACCTCCGGCACTGTCTATTTTGGCTTCATAAAATGCCGTGGCATTATGAACGGTACGGCTGTTTCTATTACTGAAATTAGAAGAAATATTGATTAAGTCTTTTCCATTGAACCTTACGGATTCACTTTCACCTGTTTCCCATGGATTACTGTGTGAATAATTATAGTTGATTCCGAAAAGGTTCTTATCATTGATCTTATATTCGGCTTTTAGATTTCCACTTTTGTATTTATAATTATTAAGATTCTCGCCATCTTTGTTCCAATAATTATTATTTGAAATGCCGGACATGTTATTGTAAACATTATACTGCCAGTAATTATCTCCTGCTGATAAATTGGTACTTAGCGATAGCTTTTCTCCCTGATAATTAAAGGTAGCTCCTCCTCGGGAAGAAACAGTAGGTTTTCCCCAAAAATAGTTTCCAGAAGTCTGAATAGAGCCGTTCCAGCCCAGATTGGTATTTTTCTTAAGAATGATATTGATTAACCCACTTTTTCCTTCCGCATCATATTTGGCTGGAGGTGTGGTAATCACTTCTATTTTAAGAATATCATCGGAACGGAGTGTTTTCAGATAATTGATAAGTTCCTGCCCATTCAGATTCAATAGTCTATCATTAATCATAACAGCTACATTGCTTTTACCGGCAATACTTATCGCTTCATCGCTGGTTTTTACCATCGGTGTTTTGGCCAGAGCTTCTATAGCATCAATTCCCTGAGAGGCTACAGAATTCTCTACATTGAAGACCAAACGGTCTACTTTTCTCTCGAATAATTTTTTCTTTGCGGTAATAGTTACCCCTTCTACTTTTTGTATAACAGGCACATCCTTAATCTGAATATCCTTTCTTGCATTTCCTTTTACCGTAATATTCTCACTATTGGTTTTTACCCCGTCTTTTATAATTTCAAGCAAATAATCTCCATTCTCTTTTAAAGGAATTTTGAACAATCCCTTTTCGTCTGTAATGGCAGAAAATTTAGCATTGTTTTTTGTGATGAGTACTTCAGTTTCCACTGCAGGTTTATTTTCTTTGTCTGTAATAATTCCTTCCACACTTTGTGAAAAAAAGAATGAAGAAGCAGTAAGACTTAAAAGAAGAATAATTTTCCGGTTCATATTTAGCTTTTAATACTAGACAGTTATTGAGCGGAGAATATTACATAGGTTGGTTAAAAATCTTTTTTAATAAAAAATATCTGACCATTCTTTTGGCTATTTTTGTATCCAAGATAAAAAGATCAACTTCAATGCACGACAAGCTTTTACAATACATCCGTTCTGAATATAATTTCTCACCAAAAGAAATTGAAATGATTAAACAGTATTTTGAGCCTGTATTTTTTTCAAAGAATACCATAATAGAAGAATCTGGTAAGGTTCCCAATTACCTTTATTATATTGTTTCGGGATATCTCAGATTATTTTATATGGATCAGAATGGAAATGAAGTGACTACACATATCAACTGCCCACCTGGATTTTTTACTTCTTATTCTCATTTTATCAACAGAACAATTTCGGACCACAATGTGGAATGTATTACAGAGTGTGAGCTTTTAAGAATTACCAAAGGAAATCTCGATCATCTGGTGAATGAAAGTCAGATGATGAAGGATTTTAGTATTTCAGTATTTCAAAACTCTATTGCTTATAATGAAAACCGTTCCAGAGAATTGGCTGTTTTAAATGCCGAGGAGCGGTATCTTAAGCTTTTAAAGGATTATCCGGAAATTGTTCAGCATGTTCCTATTCAATATATTGCTTCCTTTTTGGGAATGAAACCGGAAAGTCTTAGCAGGATCAGGAGAAAAATAATTAACTAACAAAAGTCAAGCGGATCTGGAATTAAGAGGCTGAACTTTGCTGTATTAAAATAAATACAATGACAAAGAATAATCTAAGCCTCGTTTCAGGAGCTAATGGACATCTGGGAAATAATTTAGTCAGATTTTTACTCAAACAGGGAATTCCGGTACGGGCAACGGTACGGAATATCCATAATGCAAAACCTTTTGAAGGACTGAACTGTGAGCTGATGCAAGCCGATATCACAGATAAAGCCTCTTTTGTAAGCGCTCTTCAGGGAGTGGAAACCTTTTATGCTGTGGGAGCTTCCTTTAAATTATGGGCCAAAGACCCTAAAAAGGAAATCTACGATGTTAATATCAAAGGAACTCGCAATACCATTGAAGCAGCGGCTGAAGCCGGAGTGAAAAGAATAGTCTACATAAGTTCTATTGCAGCTCTCAATTATACTCAATTACCTACAAAGGAAAGTAACGGGTACAATCCTGATCGTAGAGATATGTACTATAATTCCAAAAATGATGGGGAAAGGCTGGCTTTTGAACTGGCTGCAAAGCTTGGAGTAGAACTTGTTTCTGTGATGCCTTCAGCAATGATTGGAAGTGAAGCTTTTTTACCTTTGAATGTTTCCTATGGCGTATTAAAGCTTATTCTGAACAAACAAATTCCTGTAGATACCAAAATTACCCTGAATTGGGTAGATGTGAAAGATGTTGCGGAAGGATGTTATTTAGCAGCTCAAAAAGGGCGTTCGGGTGAACGTTATATTTTAGCGAATGAAAAATGTATGACGATCACGGATACAACAATTTTGGCGAATAAATTATATCCGGATTTAAAGCTGAAAGTCCCAAATGCTGTTCCCAAAGGAATTCTTTATACCATTGCTGCCTTGATGGAATTTACAGCAAAAATGAGCAGAAAAGCTCCGGTACTGACAAGAAAAGATATCTCCATGTTTTCCGGATTGCAACAGGATTTTGATATTTCCAAAGCAAGAAACGAATTGGGCTTTGCTCCTAAAAGTCCTGAACAGGCTGTAAAAGAGGCCCTTGATTATTTACTGAACAATCCTGAACTTTTGAAAGAAGTTTAACATTACAACTGGATAATAGAACCTTTATAAAATTTAGTCAGGTCATACAAATCGTTGAAATATTTTTGGAGGTCTGTATTGCTTTTATCATCAAGACTTTGAATTTCAGAATGATTTTCAGCCAATTCATATAATGGCTTATTATCCGGTTTCAGATAATCCGAAAGGATATTTTCTTTTCCTTGGTCTCTGCTGATCATTTCAGTAAGGAATATGCCATAGACCAGGAATTGGTTAAAATTCTGAGCATTGACAATATAATTAAGATTTTTCTGAGAAAGTTTTTCATATTCAGAAAGAATCTGTAGGAAGGTCTCAGTATGTATGGGCGATTGAATTTCGTAGAAAAGATCAATGCCATTAATGAACAGTTGAGTTTTTATTTCTTCATGATCGGAAGGATAGGCTTTGTTGAACCATAAAAATATATTTAAAAGCTCTTCTCTGGTAAGCTCTTCCACTGAATCTTTTACTTTATTCTTGATGATTTCAAGATTGATTTTTCCGTCAGGCTGAAGAAACTTTTGAAAATTCTCTTCTTCACGACAAAGCTTATTGTACAAATTGATTTTGGCAATATTTGGGTTGGTTTTGATGAAATAAAGTTCTCCTGTCATAACGAATTACCAAATATTTTATAAAAATGGTAATTAAAGATACAAAATCTGCTGAAACATAAGTTAAAAAATAATATGTGATGAATGGAAGTGAGTAGGTTGTAAACGAAGAATATAAAGAATTTTCTAAGTTTGAAAGCTCGAAGTAGGTTTTGAAGAGGTGGTCTCAAAAGAGGTATTCTGAATACAGACTGAAAGTCTGCGAATGCAGTTCCTAAATGTAGTGAAGAATCTCACATATTTTATAACTCCCATCCTTCCTTACTCAAAAACCTTAAATGGTTTGATGCAGGGCAATCCTGTTTCCCTCTGAGTCTTCAAATTCAGCTACTGCGAAACCATATTTTTCATCCGTTCTTTTCGGATAAAGAATTTTTCCTCCGTGCTGAAGAACTTTTTCCAGAGTGGTATCAATATTTTCTGTTTTAAAATAAATAATAACCCCATTTTTCGTAGGTTTATAAACATCCCCTTTGGCTAAAGCTCCGGTAATACCACTGCTCTTTTCTTCAAAAGGGAAAAGAGCCATCTCATAATGATCGATGGTTTCTTTCACAAAACTGAAATTAAAGACAGCCGAATAGAAGCTCTCTGCCCGTTCCAGATCATTCACAGGAATTTCAAAATAAACGACAGGATTGGACGAATTCATGGGTTGGCTTTTATTTTTTAAATGACGGAAGTTCTTTTATTTCTTTTTTGAAAATGATAGTTGTAGCTATTGATCTGAGGAGAGATCTGGCAATAGAAAGCGGATGTTCAGGGAATTCAGGATCGTACTTCTCCAGTTCAGACTTATTCATTAATGTTCCCTGCTTAAAGTCCGGATCATAGGGATCTTCAAACCAGTTTTTCATATTTTCTTCATCAATTTCTACCTCTCCGGTTTTATGTAACCTGTCAAGAATAACCGCATCTCTCATCCCTGTGATTCCAATTTCATCAGCCTGAATTTTTACTACATAACTACAGTTTTCAAAAGGAATGGAAATGGAGGCAATATAGGCCATTCCGGTTTCCTCCTGAGGAATTTTAATAATGGTTTTTACACAAGGGATATTGTGAATATGTATAATATCAGTTTCAATAGTTCCGCCATTAGATGCTGCTGCGATATTTTGATAGAACTTTTTCAAATAATCAAGGTCTTTTGCTGTAGGAAGATCCGGTTCTTTATCAAAAAAATGGAGCACAATCAAAGCTGATTGTTGTGGATTTACCCATCTTATCGCCTCATTGTCTTCTGAAACTTTAGTCCATCCCTGATCGGGAATGGTTACAGAATGAAGGTTGACCTTAATTTTTTTCTTCTTCTTGAAAAGATTAAACATGGCTTGTCTTTTATAGCTTAAATATCGCGCTATTTTATCAATAATAAAAAAAATCGGAAAAGAATTTTGATGAAATCATTAGGGTTTTATCAAACAGATAGAGACGTTCTATGATTAAAAATAGATAGACTTCTCTATTTTTTATGTAGTTTTGTTAAAATTTTTCAGGATGAAAAAAGAAAAAGTAAGGGACAGAATCATCAGAGTCGCTTCGGAATTATTTTATAAACAAGGATATAACTCTACTGGAATCAATCAGATCATTGCTGAAGCTGAAATTGCCATTGGTTCGTTGTACAATCATTTTGCCTCTAAAAATGACCTTCTTCAGGCTTATTTAATCAAGGAAGAGCAGGATTGGCTCGAAGGTCTTGAAAAAAGTATTGCCTTTATTTCAGATCCTAAAGAAAAAATATCAGCAATTGTGGATTACCGTAAAAAACTGCAGCAATCTTCAAAGTTTTCAGGATGCCATTTCATTAAAATTGTCTCTGAAGTAGGAGATGGAAACACTGCAGTATCAGCTTTTGCAAAAAATCATAAAGAAAAACAGAGGGGACTCATTTATGGTATTGTGAAGGAATATAGTGAATTTCATCCATTATCAGATCCAGAATTAACCTCTGAAAATATTTTTTTATTGATAGAAGGAGCGGTTGTAACTTCCACCATTACCAGAAAGAATGATTCTTTTGATCAAATCAAAAAAATGATACAGGGTTTATTATCCTAATTTTTTTATGAATTAAAAAATAGATATATCTATATAAAAATGAAACGTAACTATTTGAAATTATTGATTATTCTTTTTGGACAGCTGTTGACAATTATGGATATTTTCATTATCAATGTATCCATACCTTCTATACAACGCGATATTCATGCTTCCCATGGAGAAATGCAGCTGATGATAGCCGCTTATCTTATCGGATTTGCTTCTTTTCTTATTACAGGAGGTCGTTTGGGAGATGTATACGGAAGAAAAAAGATTTTCATTGGCGGATTGATCTTTTTTATGATAAGTTCCATCGCCTGCGGAATTTCACAAGGAAGTGTTATGCTGATGATTTCAAGATTGGTTCAGGGAATAAGTGCTGCATTAATGGCACCACAGGTTCTCTCTATGATCCAGATTTTATTTCCTGTTCACAGAGAGCGTACAAAAGCAATGGGTTGGTATGGAATCACTATTGGAGTCGGAACCGTTATGGGGCAGTTTCTGGGTGGATATTTTTCATCACTTACTGTTTGGGAAGAGCCTTGGCGGCTTATTTTCTTCATTAATATTCCTATATGTCTGATTGCCATTTTTTTCAGTGTAAGAATTTTGAAAGAATCCAGAATCAGTAAAAAAAAATCCTTTGATAATTGGGGCGTTTTTCTATTGTCAGCAGGACTTTTCAGTATGACCTATATGCTTACCGTTTCTGAAAAAGAGATCTTTTCTGTTCAGAATATGCTGCTCATGGTTATTTCTGTGGTTATTTTAATCTACTTTATTAAAAATCAGAAAGATAATTTGAAAAATAAAAAAACTTACCTGATTGATTTTGAGCTTTTCCGTTACAAAAATTTCAATCTGGGTATTGTAGCTGTCTCTTTCTTCTTTATTATGTTGGATTCCTATTTCTATATTCTCTCTTTATTTTTTCAGGATGGATTAATGATTAGTCCGTTAAAAGCCGGGGAAATAATTGTTTTTCAAGGACTAGGATTTATTCTGGCTTCAGCTTTCTCGGTAAAACTGATCCTGAGATATGGGAAAAAAGCTCTGATGACAGGACTTGGTTTTATCATCTTGATTTTGATTCTTCAGGTTATTTTTTTCAGCGGAACTACTGAGTTTTTCTGGTTGTTTCTGTTATTATTTTTGCATGGAGTAGGAGTAGGCTCTGTGATTCCTTCACTGGCGAATATTGCTCTTTCAGGAATGTCTGAAAAAATGATTGGAAATGCTTCCGGAGTTTACAATACTTTTCAGCAGGTAGCAGCCATCATCGGAATTGTGGCAGTGGGAAGTGTTTTTTATTATTTTCTGGGTGCAAAGCCGTTAATACAGCATTATCATAAAGCTTTTACAATGGCTATACTGGTTAATATTCTCTGCCTGATTATTGTTTTTGCGGCTGTTTTTAAAGTACCTGACGATGTCCTTCCTCAAACTAAAAAATAAATTACAAAACTGCTTATTTTTACCGCAGTATTCATTGGTTGTGGAATATTCCAATCTTCCAAGCAGACTATTTTTCAACAGAAATTAATAGCATCATAGGTCTTCTGAGTTCATCTTTCATTTCAGGAATTTCTTTCAGCATTTCAGGAGTTGGCTCTGGCTCAATAATTTCTTTTATTTTGAAGCCATGTTTTAATAAAGCGTTGAGGTAGGAAGTTAAGGTTCTGTGATATTTAATTACATTTTCACCTAAGAATGTTGTATTTCTTTTTCCTTCCATAAAATACTTATCAACAGGCCAGTATGTTTTCTCTCCATCTTTATCATACACCCAGTCCTGACTTCCTTCAGCAGTAAATACAGGATGTTCCACAGAGAATACAAAATGTCCGCCTGAAGTTAACCATTGATAGATATTTTGAGCAATCTTATCGAATGATTCCACATAATGTAGTGTTAATGAGCTTAAAATAATATCAAACTGTTCTTGAGGATAATTGAGATCTTCCAATGCTTTTCTTTCATACAGGATACCTTCCAGGCTATTGATTTCTTTAGCTTTTGTCAGCATTTTCTCTGAAAGATCAATACCAATTACAGATTTTGCTCCCTGTTCTATGGCATATCGGCAATGCCATCCGAATCCACAGCCAAGGTCCAGCACATTTTTCTCTTTAAAATCAGGGAGCATATTTTTTAAGGTATGCCATTCTCCTGCTCCTTCAAGTCCCAATTGAGAACGGAGCATTTTCTCATACTGGTTAAAAAAAGATGGATTGTCGTATTTATTTTCTTTCATGATAGAGAAGATTTACAGTTCTATTTTAAAACTAAGATTAATGAATGATAAATTTACGATTATTAATGTAAAAAACTTTAAAACATAGATCTAGATTTTTAGCAACAAAAAAATCCTTTACAGAAATAAAGGATTGTATGTTATAGATGTAAAAATGATTTTATTTTCTGCCTTCACGAACGGCTCGAATTAAATCTTCGTTTCGCTTATTGGCTCTATCGTTATTTAGTGACATCACTGCCCAAATAGCTGCAGGAAGCCAGCCAATTAATGTGATTTGTAAGAAAAAGCAAATGATTCCGGTAAGAACTTTTCCTCTAACGATAAAAGATAGAAAGGGAAGTACAATAGCTAAAAACATGATGTAAATTTTTAAAGGTTATTATATCGTTTTATGATCAAATATATTGAATTTAATCAGATGAAAAAAACGGTCAAATTATTCTCCCATATTTTTACTCCACAATTTTTCAGCATAGTCTCTGAATGCTTTCGGCCCTTTTTTAAAAGCTTTATCAAAGGTATAAGATCCTCCTTCAAATACTGGCTTACCGTGACTTTCCATTCCTGTTCGTATTTTTGTTTCTCCACGCATGGCAAATTTTTGTTTTCCTTCATACATGATGATCTTTAAATCTGAAGGACTTACATCGCCTTTACAGGCCATTTCATACATTGCCCAGATTTCAGCGACACCATTTTTATCAAGATCAGTTACACTTAAAGAGTTTTTCTTAAATGCAGCATCAATATCTACCATACAGTCTTTGATAAAATCATTCACCTTCCATATCTGTTGGTTATTTTCAAGGGAGTAGCATTGGGCAAAAACTTCAGCATCACTGCCATCATTTTCATGGGTGAAATTTTCATTGATGTAAACTCCGGTTTCAGAAGTAACCACTACATATTCTCCTGTTTTATCTTTCCACCGGAATCCGTCTTTAAAATTTCCTTTATACTTCAATGCTGTGGGAACCTGAGCAGAGTCGATTCTTGCAGTAACTAAAGAATCTGTTTTTTCTACCTGACTAATTTCCGGAACTTTTGTTTCTGCTATTGAATCTTTCTTTTCGTTTTTACAGCTTAAAAAAAATAGAAATGGAAGGGTATAAAGGAAGTGTATCTTTTTCACGATTATTATATTTCTTGTTGGTCTGATAACAGGGCTCGAACCTGTGTCCTCCCGGGTGAAGAGCCGGGTGCTCTGCCACTGAGCTATATCAGAAATCAGGATAGGTGCAGGGCTCGAACCTGCGTCAACCCGGTTAAAGAGCCAGGTGTTCTACCACTGAACTAACCTATCCTATATTTTTGTTTTCAGAGTTTTCCTGAAAAATATTTGTTTTGTCTTAAGACTTTAGCAAGAAAAGGATTGGAAACGGTTACTCCGTGTACGAGTTCCGGAGTAGGTTTAAACTCACTTACTCCATGAGTGCGGGGAGCAATCCAACCTGATTTTTCAGGATCAATGCCGGCATCTCTACAGGCATTAACGATCATTTCCTTGTTACAGAAGGTTTTTTCCTGAAAAACCTCCCATGGCAAAGGTACTAAATTCCATACTTCTGTGTTGGGATCAATCTTTCCGCCGGTTGATAAATGCCATGCAATAACGTCTGCTGCCATTAATCGCATTACCTTTCCGAAACAAATATCATCAAGAATCGAATCAAGACCCAAAGCATAGATCAGGTTCATCCAGTTATCTCTGGCTTTATTCCAAGCTCCGGCTGTATTGTTCCAGGTAGTAGAATCATTGCCTTTTTTTACAGCCATTGTTTTCCTGTAGATATCGTTTTCATTCCAAAGTTCTTCCAGAAAATCAGAAAGTTCCTGAAGGATCGCCGTCCATTTACCTAAGAGTTTCCCCTTTTGTTCATCATTTAGGTGATCTAAAACTTTAGCCTCAGTATAAATATAGGAAATAGTTTCCCAATGAGTGGTGGATGGGTCTTTCAGACATCTGTTGAACAGCATTTCACAAATTTCATCAAACGGTCTTTCCTGACTTTGATTGGTAAAGGTACTTCTAAGGTTACTTCTTGCGTTGAAATAAGCAATAAAACAGGCTGTATTCAGATCTTTGCTGAAATTTTCAAAAATGATGGTATGGGAAAGCCCATGTTTAGCTATTTTCTGAAGCTCAATCTTCTTAGATTCCTGAATGAATTTTTGAAGTCTGATTTCAATTCGTTTTAAAAGTCTCCATTTCTTGTTGTAATTTCGTTTGGAAATGTCCAATCCAGCCAGTTTTCTAAGATCTTTATTCAGACGGTCACTTTTGAAATTATTCTCTCCGACTTCTTTATGGATTAATGGGGAAACTTCTTTCAAAAATGTTTCAATTCCTTCCACACTATGATATCCGGAATTTTCTTTTTCATTAATTTTAAAGATCTCAATGGCTTTTTTAATCTGCTTTTCTGCACCCACTGCTTTTCCAAAAGTTTCAAGCATTGAAGTATAGCCATAGATACTATTCTTCAAAGAACGGTTGGCAGCTTTACTCAAAGTTGCCAGTTCATGAATGGCTAACTGTTCTCTCATCAACTCAACGATCATTTCCGCAACATCTTCAGGACGGCGGCGCTGATCTAAGGTTTGGTAAAGCTGTTCTATGGTATTCATTTTTTATCGTTTTGAAAATTACAGTTTTGTTCTGTTTATGGAATCAATTCCTTCATTGTTTTCTCTGTATTCATCAAGTCTCCCTGAGGAATCTGATGATTGAGATAAGTGAATAGTAAATTGGTTACCCAACTGTTTTCAATATCGTGAATATAATAAGAAGATATCAATCCAAAATCGTCGGAAATATAGGCTGGCAGCTCAGATGAGCCTGTCGTTTTGAAGATTGAGATGAAAATTTCTTTTCGGATATGAGTAATAGTATCTTCAGTTTCTTCATCTATTATTTTCTCTTCAACTGTCTGATAAGCTTTCATCCATTCATCTGAAAACTCCGGAATATCTCTGTTATCCAGAATTTTATCAATCTTTTCAGGATTAATATCGTTAAGAGCAGCTTTTAATGGTGTATTAAAAGCTGCTTCTAATTTTCTTAATTTTTCTATCATAGTTTTAATGAGATTGAGGGTCAAAATAGGCTTTAAAAGTAAGCGGGTTCTCAATTTTCCCCTCAGCATCTTCAAGATACTCTAAATATTCTGACTGATGTTTTTCCATATAAACCATCACAATAGCCAGATTCACAAAAAGATTTTTATCCTCAGAACCTAAGTTTAAAGCCATTTTCAAATATTCCAGAGCTTTCTCATTTTCTCCCATATCGGAATAAATTGCCCCGATATTGATTAACGCGGAGGTGTTCTCAGGTTCAATAAGTAAAATCTCATCTAATTCTTTAACTAAAAGATCATTTAAAGTATCCCAATGATCCTCGTTTTCCCATCTTTTTGCTTGAAGTTTTTTAACGTTTTCAAGTCTTTGTGATATGCTATTCATTGGCTTTTGAAGGTTTTCCTTCATATAATGCTTCGTATTAATTTTTTACTACCCAAAAGCTCTTTTCAATAAGCTTTCTACCTTCGGCTCGCTTCCTCTGAAGGCTTTATACAGTTCCATAGGATCTTTTGTTCCTCCTGAAGAAAGAAGTACTTTATATTTTGCAGCAATTTCCGGATTGAAAATTCCGTTTTCTTTAAAATACTGGAACGCATCAGCATCCAATACTTCTGCCCATTTGTAAGAATAATATCCTGCAGAATATCCGCCCTGAAAAATATGAGAGAAACTTGGACTCATCGCTGTTTCAGGATTGGTAGGATAAAGTGCAGTAGCTTTGGTGTATTGATCTTCAAATTCTTTTACACTTTCGTTTTCCAACTCTGCAACTTTTGTATGGTAGTTCATGTCTAATAATCCAAAACCTAATTGTCTTAATGTTTGGTAACCTTCCATGAAGTTTTTAGACTGTTCGATTTTTTCGATTTTTTCGTCAGGAAGAACCTCTCCGGTTTTATAATGTTTTGCAAATGTTTTCAGGAATTCAGGCTCATAACAGAAGTTTTCCAAGAATTGAGACGGAAGTTCTACAAAATCCCATTTCACAGAAGTTCCTGAAAGAGTAGGGTATTGAGTATCTGCCATCATTCCGTGAAGGGCATGTCCGAATTCGTGGAATAGTGTCGTTACTTCCTGAAATGTTAGTAAGCTAGGTGTATCTTTTGTTGGTTTGCTGAAGTTACAAACAATAGAAATATGCGGACGTGAATTCTCACCATTCTGCTTGTACTGGTTTTTATAGCTGGTCATCCATGCTCCGGCTCTTTTCCCTTTTCTTGGGAAATAGTCAACGTATAGAAGTGATTTGTAATTTCCATTCTCTTTTACTTCATAAACCTTTACATCTTCATGGTATTTCGGGATGTCATTTTTTTCCTCAAATGTTAACCCGAATAATTTACCAGAAAGCCCGAAAACAGCATCCTGTACTTGGTTTAAAGGGAAATAAGGTTTTAGTTCTTCGTCATTAAGATCAAATTTCTGTTTACGAAGCTTTTCAGCATAAAAAGCGTGGTCATAGCTTTGCATATTTTCAATTCCATCAGCTTTTGCCAGAGATTTCAATTCATCAACCTCTTTATTTGCGTAAGGTTTAGCTTTCGTTAAAAGTTCGTTTAAAAAGTCAACAACCTTTGCCGGTGATTTTGCCATTCTTTCTTCCAACACGTAATCTGCATAATCTTTATATCCTAAAAGTTCTGCTTTCTGTTGTTTTAACTGAAGAAGTTCTTTGATGAGGTTTTGGTTATCATATTCTCCACCGTCAAAAGATTTTTTACCGTTAGCCAATGCCAGTTCCTTTCTCAGTTCGCGGTTTTCAGCATACGTCATGAATGGAATATAGCTTGGATATTGTAAAGTTACTACCCAGCCTTCAAGATTTCTTTCTTTAGCTTCCTCTGCAAATTGCTCAATAATTGCTTCCGGAATTCCGGCTAATTGCTCTTTCTCTGTAATATGTTTGAAATAGGCATTGGTAGAGGCCAGTACATTTTGTCCGAACTGTAGAGACTTTATGGAAAGATCCATGCTGATCTTCTTTAATTTTTCTTTGTCTTCCTCATTGAGTAAGGCACCGCTTCTTACGAAACCTTTATACGTTTCATTCAAAAGCATTTGCTGCTCTTCATTGAGGTTGTATTTTTCCTTTTCATCATAAACCTTTTTGATTTTGTTGAAAAGAGCTTCATTTTGAGATATTTTGGAAGAATATTCCGTTAAAATCGGGGAAACCTCCTGAGCAATTTGTTGAATCTCATCACTGGTTTCTGCAGAATTTAAATTGAAAAAGATATTCGATACCACATCCAACTGCTCACCGGAATAAGCTAATGCCTCAATAACATTTTCAAAAGTAGGTGCTTCAGGATTATCAATAATAGCATTGATCTCTTCTTCAGATTTTTGAATTAATTCCTTGAAAGCAGGAAGGTAATCTTCATTTTTAATGTCACCGAACGGTGCTGAGTGATATGGTGTGTTAAATTTTTCTGTTAAAATATTCATTTTTCGATTTTTAGTTAAACGTAAATGTAAGGATTCATCGGGGAATCCTAGCTGAAATGCTCAAAAATAATGCCTGAAAGTCAAGTTATGACAAAAATGCCTTATCTTTAAATAATCTTGTCCTATGCAAAGAGGGGATGGTGTCAGAATATTTAATTTTGAAAACAGATGAGAGACTCATTTTGAAATAAATAACCTTAAATAGATAGACTATGAAAACACTCTTAAAATTTATCGGCATTATCATTTTGCTGGTTATCGTATATGCTGTTATTGCCATGTTGGCCTTCAGTAAAGATTATCACTACGAAAAATCCGTTGTCATTAATGCACCTAAAGAAAAGGTATGGCAGTATGTAGGTTCTCTGAAAGGATATAATATGTGGGATCCTTTTTCAAAAGAAATAAAGAACATTAAGATTACGTATTCCGGAGAAGGAAATAAAATGGGAGATTCTTATCACTGGAAAGGAGATGACAGTGAAGGGGAACAATCTATTATGGAAACAATACCTAATGAGAAACTGGGGACTCAACTTCATTTTATAAAACCTTTTGAAGGAAATGCTAAGAGTGCTCTTGTATTAACTCCTGATGGAAATGGAACCAAAGTGACCTGGATGATTGATAATGAATTGAATACCATGATGAAGATTATGAAGCCTATGATGGACAGCAATATGGATAAAATGTTCGGGCAGGGACTGAATGACCTGAAGAAATTATCAGAAAAATAAAATGAAAAGCCTTGTAGAAAATTTTACAAGGCTTTTTTATAACTGATGACCGTAATAATTGATTTGAAATTTTGTTGATGGTGAGTTTTTTGCAAGAGAGTAAAAGTGTAAATATTATTTAAAAATATTATCTTTATATAAAGAAACGATTGTATGGAGAAGACTGTATTTGAAAAAAGTAATATCAGAGACTTTGTAAAAAATACCCTTACAGAAAAAATTGAGAAACTTAAAAACTTTATCGAATTTACTCTGGAGGCCAGCCGTGAAATCAAAAAGACACCAAAGTATGACAGCATGCGGGAAGAAATGCAGGAGGAAATCTACCAGATGCAGCGACAGCTTGGTGCTTTAAATGATCTTAAACGAAATCTGGGAAAGGTTCTGAATACCTCTACAGATAGGGTTCAGTTGGGTTCTTTAGTGATTACCAATAAAGCCCGTTTTTATATTTCAGTATCATTAGGCGAATTTTTCTTTGAAGGAGATCGTTTCTATGCTATTTCTTCTGAAAGCCCCATGGCTAAAAAAATGATGGGAATGAAAGCCGGTGAGGAGTTTACATTGAACAAAATTCATCAGAAAATAGTGGAGGTGCTATAGGCTTTTATCATCAATAATAAATTCTGTTCAGCTATTGAAAAAAGATGAACAGATTAAGTATCATGGCAACCTCAAACCTGAAACTTTAAGCTTTAATATAGTTAAACCAACTTCTTTACATTCAAATCCCACATTTCAAAATCTCGTATCCCGAATTTCAGATCAAAATCTTATCTCTTTCTCCCGGAAAATCGACTTACATGTTGTATTTTTGTCTCTATGAATAAAGCAGAAATTTTAAAAGAAATCATAGAACAAAGAAGAAGTATTTTCCCGAAGGACTATACTGATGCAGAAATTTCTCAGGACATTATTGATGAAATTTTACATTCCGCGACTTTGGCTCCCAATCATAAGCGTACAAAACCTTGGCGTTTCAAGATATTCAAAGGTGAAGAAAAAGCAAAATTAGCTTCAGAAATGCAGGCTATTTATAAAGCGACTCAGCCTGAACAATTATTCCTGGAGAAAAAATATAATGACATAGGGTTTAAAATCAATAAAGCCAATGTGGTAGTGTCTATTGTTGTGAATTTCAGTGGAATGGTTCCGGAATGGGAAGAAATTGCGGCTACTTCAATGGCTGTACAAAATATGTATCTAAGCTGCACAGCAAACAATATGGGTTGCTACTGGAGTTCTCCTAAAATTGTAGATCATTTGAAAGAGTCTTTGACGATAGAGGAGAATCAGAAATGTCTTGGGCTTTTCTATATGGGGAACCTGAATTAATAGCCCTGATTGAGCGGTCTGTTTGAGCTCTTTTTCTTTGCAAAAGAAAAAAGCGAGTAGCGAAAGCAGGTTCCAGGCTCCTGAGAAAATAATTGAATTTTACAAAACTTTTTATTTGGAGCTTTTTACTTCAAACTTTTTTACTATCTTTGCACTCTTAAATATTTAACTGGGACGAGTTCCCGTAAAATTCAAACATTATGTCAGTAAAAATCAGATTACAAAGACACGGTAAAAAAGGAAAACCTTTCTTCCATATCGTGGTTGCAGATTCTAGAGCTAGAAGAGATGGTAGATTCATCGAAAAACTAGGAACTTACAACCCAATTACTAACCCAGCAACTATCGAGTTGAACGTTGATTCTGCTGTACAGTGGTTAAACAACGGTGCTCAGCCTACTGATACTGCTAGAGCTATTTTATCTTACAAAGGTGCTCTTTACAAAAAACACTTACAAGGTGGTGTTGCTAAAGGTGCTTTTGATGAAGCTGAAGCTGAAAAAAGATTTAGCGCTTGGGTAGATGCTAAAGAATCTAAAGTACAAGGTAAAGTTGACGGTTTAGCTACTGCTAAAGCTGATGCTAAGAAAGCGGCTTTAGATGCTGAAGTAAAAGTAAACGAAGCTAGAGTTGCTGCTGCTGCACAAGCTGATGCTGATGCTAAAGCTGCTGAAGAAGCTGCAAATGCACCTGCTGAAGAAGTTGCTACAGAAGGAGAAGCTGCTGCTGAAACTGAAGAAAACACTGAAGCTTAAGAACATTTCCTGTTATGCGTAAAGAAGATTGCTATTTGTTGGGGAAAATCACACGCAGACACGGACTTGCGGGTAACGTTATTCTTAAATTGGATACCGACCAACCCGAGCTTTACAATAAATTGGAATCAATATTCGTTGAAATCAACGGATTATTGGTTCCTTTTTTTATTGAAAAATCATCATGGAGCAAATTTGATGCTCTGAACCTTGCATTCAAAAACTCTTCTGAAGCAATGGTAGACCAGGCTTTAGGTAAAAGTGTTTACCTTCCGCTGGCTTCTCTTCCAAAACTTACAGGTAAGCAATTCTATTACCACGAAATCATCGGATTTGAAATTTTTGATGAAAATGACAACAACTGTGGAGTGATCAGATCCGTAAACGATCAGACGGCACAGGTGTATTTCATCACCAATTTGGATGGAAAAGAAGTAGTTATTCCTATGATCAAAGACTGGATTCTTGACGTTGACAGAGAAGAAAGAACAATCAAAATGCAGCTTCCTGAAGGTCTTATTGACGTTTTTCTGGTTCCTTCGAAGAAAGACGAGTAAATTCTATTTTTCTATTATTATTCCCAAGAATATACTATTTATCTATTATCCGGTAAGATAAGAGGTATTTAATTAAACAATTTTCTAAATTCTCCAGGCGATTGCATTGTCTTTTGTTTGAAGAGTTTACTGAAAGACTGTGGGTGTTCAAATCCCAGTTCATAAGCAATTTCGCTTACAGATAAACTTGTGGTACTCAAACGTTCCTTAGCCAGGTCAATGATTTTATTCTGAATATGCTGTTGCGTATTTTGTTGTGTATGAATGCGTAGTAATGTCCCAAGATAATTGGGGGAAATATTCATTTGTTCAGCAATGGTTTTTACAGATGGAATTCTATTTTCCAGAAGATTTCCGTTTTTAAAATACTTGGAAAGAATTTCTTCAAACTTATGAAGTAATTCATGGCTCGATTTTTTTCGGGTTAAAAACTGACGTTCATAGAAACGCTCGGAGTAAATCAGCAATATCTCAATCTGTGCAACAATAAGTTCCTGAGTGAATTTATCAATGTTCGACTGATATTCGCGTTCAATATTTTTAAAGATATCCACAATAATTGTTTCCTCTCTGTCAGAAAGAAAAAGTGCTTCTTTTACCTGATAGCTGAAGAAATCGCAAGATTTTATTTTTCTCGTTAATGAAGTATTCCACAAAAAATCAGGGTGAATAAGTAATAAAAAACCGGTAGGTTCTACTTCAACATTCTGTTTTATTTCCAGTCTTAAAACCTGCTGTGGAGATACAAAACATAGCACTCCTGAATCAAAATCATATGGTTCCTGTCCATAGTTAAATCTCGGATTGACATTTTTTTTCAAACCAATCGAATAGAAATCCTGAATCCATCTTAATTCATCTTCATCTACCGTATAATGTACTTTACTGTAATCTATGAGACTTACCAGCGAATGCTCAGGCTTTGGAAGATTGCAGAAAATATGAAAATCTGAGATGGAGTTAAAACGAAGGAACTGTTTCATACAAGCTAAGTTAGTTGTTTTTTGGATAAAATGGTATACTGTATTGTTTCGAAAAAACTTCGACTCTGCTTAGACTGATTTCTCTAAAGCTGTTTGTGAGATGTCTGAGTAGAGCCGAAGGCTAGTGAGTGATCATTATAAAATCAGATTGCGGTTGAAACGGTCAGTTTTTCCCATTTTTCGGCATCTTTCGTTAAAATATCAATTTTTTGATTCAAAAATTCTCTTGTCCCAACTCCCAATAATAAATGTACTGGCGGATTTTTCTCTTTACTGATCTGGATCAGCACGTCTGCCGCTTTTTCCGGATCATTAGGCTGATTACCATTGATTTCATGAAGATGGGCCTGCTCGGAAAGTCTGGCTGCTTCATAAGCCTGAATAGGGTTTGCCGGAGTCTTCACGGAATCTTTTGTTAAAAAGTCTGTACGGAAATAACCCGGATAAACAACGGTGGCATGAATTCCAAAGTCTTTTACTTCTTCAGCCAAAGCTTCTGTAAATCCAGCAACCGCAAATTTTGTTGAACAGTAAATACCCCATCCCGGAAAATTTGCTGAATATCCACCAACAGAAGATATATTGAAGATGTTTCCTGATTTTTGTTCACGGAGATAGGGAAGAACATTTCTGATCACATTTAATGTTCCGAAAACATTCACGGCATAATTTTCTCTGGCTTCTTCATCTGTAAGCTCTTCCAAAGTTCCGATTTGTCCATAGCCGGCATTGTTGACAATCACATCAATTTGTCCAAAATACTCTACCGTTTTTGAAATAACAGATTTTATGTCATTATTGTCTTTAATGTTGACGCTGAGCGGCAGGAAGTTTTCGGAGGATTTTCCAAAGGAAGAAATTAGAGATTCAACAGTACGGCTTGTTGCAGCTACCCTGAACCCTTCGGATAATAATTTTTTAACTAATTCGAATCCTAAACCTTTTGAAGCTCCTGTCACAAACCATACTTTTTTTGTTTCCATTTTTTTAATAATTTTTTGTTTGAATGATGGTACAAAGATGGGTTGTTAAGGAAATGAAAAAGTATCCAAATCGGGCAATGATGTATCCAAATCGTGAATGATCATAAAATCCGGATACCTTTGAGATAAACTACACTTTTGTTTTAGATCAGCCTTTAATCAGTTTATAGCCTTTTCTAAAGAATAATTTTTTATCCTCCTTACTTATTTAATAGCAGGCAGAAGATATTGCTCTACTATCTTGTCTGCTTGTGAATGGCCATATGGCTTATTGTAAGCGGTTGCAGTAATTACTATTACTACAGGAATATGGGTGAATATAATAATTTTATTGCCGCCATTTCCACTGGACTGATAAGCTTCAAAACTTTGATTTCCTACTTTATACACTTTTCTCCAGAATAAATATCCATAGCCTTCAAAATCTAAGGAGCCGGAGAAATAATTAGTGAACGTTTTTTGAATCCAGATTTTATCTAACACTGTTTTTCCATTCCACACTCCATTATTTTTGTAAAGTTGGCCAAATTTTGCGAAATCTAAGGCTCTCATCCTTAATCCTCCGGCTAAGGAAGGCTTATTTTGAGGAGTAAATTGCCATTTGTAATGAGTGATTCCGAGGGGCTGGAATAATTTTTTATCAGCATAATTTTCCAATCCTTTTGGTACAGTCTTATCTAAAATATCTCCGGTTATGACAACACCGGCAGTAAAGTAATTCCACTTTTTTCCAATTGTATTGTCTGTCATAGGTACATCGAGTGCAAATTTTACCCAATCTTCAGTAGGATACATGTTTTCTTCATTACCGGGAGATTCACTATCCTCATCATTCCCATCAAAACCGGAACTCATCGTTAATAAACTTTTGATCGTGACACTGTCTTTTTTAGGAGAATAGTTTTTAAATTGTTCTATGGCATAAAATGTTTTTAAATTTTGATCCTCGTCTTTTATATGGTTTTCTTTTATGGCAATTCCCATCAAAGCTGAAGAAAAAGATTTACCTACGGATCTTGTATCCTGTAAAGAATCTCTTCCTGAATGATTAAAATATTCTTCTAATAAGAGCTTTCCATTTTTTATGACCACAATACCAGTGATATTTTTGAACCTTTCTTCAGCTATTTTTTTGTTTAAATTTCGAATGATTTCACCGTTGAGTTTTTCTTTGGAAATCTTCCATCCACTGTTAGTTTGGATAGGCTGCACAGCGGTCTCTTGCTCTGAAATATTCTTTTGTGGAACATTGATATTTACTTCTCCTTCTGCAATAATAGATCCTGTCTGTATTGTTGTTGTTGTTCTCAGGTAAGGACGGATTTCAATTTTTAGAATATGATTTCCGCTTGTCAAAGCATCAATGCCGTCATGGATTAAGTAAAAACGCATCCATAAATATCTTCCCCATGAATCCTCATTGTTGTTGCTGATGAGAGGAATTCTGAAAGTCGTTTTTAGTTTCTTACTTTCTGTAGTACCTGCTCCCGTATTCAGGTTTTCTTTGTAAATCATTTTTCCGTCCACGTAAAATGAGAACTGATAATTTCCTTTTTTAAGTAATTCATCAGCTGTGAGGGCTGGCTCAAGCTGGTGCAGATAATTTACAAGAGAATTATCAAAGAAAGCTTGAATACCAAGGTTTTTATCTTCCTGCAGAGTAGTGGAGGAGAGGATATGGGATTCTTTTAAATTTTCAAGACTGATCGTTTGGTCTAGAAATATAATTTTTCCGGAATATTTCTTCTGAATCAGATTTTCAATTTTCTCAGGAGTGACAATATTTGGGGTTTGTGCCTGATAAAAATAAAATGTGAAAATAAAGATCAGCTTTAATACAGTTTTCATTTTAAAATATTTTAGCAAAAATAAGAGACTGCTATTTCAGAAAATAGAATGAAATTAACATGACTATCTTCTTAATAGACTTCGATATTTTAAGGGTGTTATGCCCATATTCTCTTTGAAGCAACGGATGAAATGACTTTGGTCGGCAAATCCGCATTCCATGGCAATATCCGTTAAAGAAGTGTGTTGAGGAAGCAGTTCTAATGATTTATTCAATTTTAATTTTCTAAGATATTCTCCCAGATTACAATGAAAGTATTTTGGGAAATCTCTGCTTAAGTGAATGGGATGGATATTGAGTGTTGAGGAAAGCTCAGTAAGGCTTAATTTTTCTGTAAAGCATTCGTGCAAAATTTCACTGATTTGTTCAACCCATACAGGCTTTTTCTCAATTTTATCTTTCCGGATAACGAACTGACTGAATAGATTTAACAAAAGTTGATGGATAGCCAATTCAAAAGTATGATCTCTAGCCTGGTTTTCTTTAAAGATTTTATAAATCAATAATTTTAAAGTAGGGTCCTGTATATTAAAACTACCTTCAACTTCATTTTTTTGAACATCAAACCGATCAAACCAGCTTTGTGAAATCTCAATGTGAAATCCTCGTGTAAATATATCAGGTTTAATATTATAGTGCGGATCTTCCCAGTGATGGTAGAGTAATGTACCTGCAGAACATTCATAAATTTCTTTTTTGTTTCCCTCAGTCATATTTCCCTGAAGCAAAAAAGTAAAATAAGCATTTTCATGATAATGCCAGTCTACATAAGGATGAGTATATTCAGTATCTGTGATTATTAATCCATCAAGATTAACAATATCATTGGTATGACCAAAATATTCACCGTTATGTAAAGTCTTCATGATAAATTTTGTTTTAAGCGTTCAATCTGTTCATACATTTTGTTAAAGAACATTTTTCTCTCCCGGTTTCCGGATTCATTCAGTGATCTTGAATTCTTGATCTGATGCTCAAAATAACTTAAAGAATCCTCACAGGTTATTTTATCATTGGTCATCATATATCCAAACATACTGAACGGGATGAAAAAGGAACACTGCTGCTCATTTTTAAATAAAATACTGTTGTTTAGAATCACCAGATCGTTGATGTAAATCTGAAAGTTAGATTTTTCCAGTGTTTTGTTTTCTAATTCTATCAAAAGATTTTTCAGGTCTTCTAAAATCAAATCAATATCATTATTATTGAGTAAACCCATTTCAGAATAAAAGGTGATCTGCCTTAAAACACTCAAAATTGTTGTGTCATTCCAGATTTCTGTAACATTTTGTTTATCATACAAATCTCGGAGCATTTCATTTTTCACTGAGTGATACTGCATGTTGAAATCGTGAAAAGGACTTAAAAACTTATCCTGATTCAATAAATTCATCCATACATAAAACTTAAAACGGGATAAAACAGAATCTGAAATCGTATAGAAAAACGGAATATCTTTAGCTGAATAATAAACTTTCGAATGGGTAATATCCTGAAAAACGTTCAGAATTTTAAGAGAGTTTTCAAAGTAATTTAAAAGATCCTCAGTGGTTTTTACAGGCTGTGTTCTTTGGACCACCAATTGATTTTCCGTTCCCAGAAACTGATCTAATGATATTTGGTAATATTTGGCGAGTTCAAGGGCTTCTTCAAAACTAAATTTAGCCTTCAATGAAGTTCTTCGGTGAGCTGCATCATAGCTGATATTAAGAATATTGGCGATCTCATCATTCAACGACTTATCACCGATTTTTCTGCGGATTTCCTTTAATAAAGCTTCCTGGTGCATAGCTTTGTGATTTTCACAAATGTAATGTTTTTTTCAAGGCGAATACATTTTTTGAAAATAGCGCTGTAAATGTGTTTTGTGATTTTCACAAACTGGATATTTTTTTTAATTTTTTTTCACATTCAATACTGGGCTTTCGGCAGATAATTTTGAACTATAATTTAAAAATCATGAGTTATGAAAGCACAATTTTTTTTAATACCAATGCTTTTATTCAGTAGTCTGTTCTATGCTTCAGACACTATAAAAGTTGATTCTTTGAAACCAAGAATTGTTGGGTTTTCACCTTCAAAAAATGTTCGAAACGTTAATGGAGTTTTATTTAAATATTTTGAAGAAGAGGAAGATTTTATTCCCAAAAAAGTAAACGGATTGGGAGTAGGTGGGAATGTTCTTGGAGTTTTTTTCCCTTTTTGTTATTTTTTAATTTACCAGATGCTCTGAGTAAAGGAAGTCTGAATGATGATTATGAAATTGTTCCGGAAAATAGAATGAATAAGATTAATGGAGTTCAGCTATCATTGATTAATATGGAGCCCTCTGTTACCAATGGGTTGGAAATAAATGTTTCCAGTAATATAAATACGTATGCCATAACAAATGGGATGGCTGTTTCTCCACTGTATAATCTACATCATAAAATAAAAGGCGTCTCTGTAGCTCCGTTTGCTAATGTTGGACAGAAATGCAGAGGTCTTCAGATCGGACTTTATAACAGCTGTAAAGACTTCCGTGGAATACAGATTGGAGCGTGGAATGAAAACGGAAAACGGAAATTGCCATTCATCAATTGGAATTTTAAAAAACAAAAAATAAACGTTCAGCCATGAAAAATCTAGTTTTAATACCTGTTTTTACAGTAATAATATTGAGCCTGAACTCATGCGTGAGTTTCAGCAGGAAAATGATTCAGGATGATCTTTCGGAATTGAAGGATGAAAATGTTCATATGATTGATGGGCAATATAAATATAATGGCTATGAATATATTAGGCATGATAACTCAAAATCTGGAACTGAAGGAAATATAGGAAAAATGCTGGCTGTGAAAAATACATTAGTTAATGATTGTGACCAACTCGTTATTAAATCGGTTCCGTTAGTGCAGGGAAAGACATATGAATTAGAGTTTATGTTTTTAAAAGGAGAGGAACTTAGATATACTTTTAAATATCAGGCTCAACTTAAGAAAGGTCTTCTCATACTTAACAATCATATCTCAAAATGCCATGGAGTTCCTTATTTGCTCGGTGGTTGTGAGATTTCCCAGTCAAGGATAGGTTTAACAAAAGACCATCATTTATTGATTCAAAATTATAAAGATAACAGTGGGGCTTTTTTACTCTTTTTCTGGGCAGGATATACCATCAATTACGCAGAAAAATACCAAAGAATTAATTAAAAATAATAGTTATGAAAAATATACCTTATTTATTAATCCTATCCCGCTTTATTATAGCCTTTATTATTCTGTATCTGGGATATTATGTAGGAGAACCGGCCCGTAAATATATTCTGATTCTGATGTATTTTGGACTGTTTACCGATATTTTTGACGGAATTATTGCCCGAAAGACAGGAGTTTCTTCAGAAAAATTAAGAAGACTGGATAGCCAGACTGATCTTGTCTTCTGGTTATCTCTGGGATTTGCTTCTTATTTCCTGAATCCGGATCTGATTATTAATGAATGGAAAAGTATTCTGCTGATCTTCATTATGGAAACATTGTGCTATATTGTTAGTATCTGGAAATTCGGAAAAGAAACTTGTACGCATGCCTTTTTAGCCAAAATGTGGGGATTGAGTCTTTTGCTGGCCTTTACCTATTTGATAGGTTTTCAGGAAGCAGGCTGGATCTTTGATTGGGCTGTGATCCTGGGGTTGGTTTCTCATCTGGATGTTATCCTGATTATTGTATTTCTTCCCCAATGGCAATATGATGTTCCAAGCTGTTATCATGCTCTGAAAATCAGGAACGGAAAGCAAAGAAAAAAGACCATTTTCTTTAATTAAAGCATTAAATAGTTGATAAATGATTTTTAAAGAGGGCGCAATCATCAAGTTGCGCCGTTTTTTTGTAACTTTGCAGCCATTAATTTTTATACAAAAATTTATTATCAACAAATGAAAAAGCAAACGATCAAAGAAATCCTAAAGGATTACAAGAAAGTATTACATCATGACATTACAGTTTACGGATGGGTAAGATCATTCCGTGCTAATCGCTTTATTGCACTTAATGATGGTTCTACGATTAATAATTTGCAGATAGTTGTTGATTTCGAAAATTTTGATGAAGAACTCATTAAGAATATTAGCACGGCTTCTTCTCTTAAAGTAGTGGGTGAAGTAGTGGAAAGCCAGGGAGCAGGACAATCTGTAGAAATTGTTGCTAAAAAGATCATTATTTTAGGAGATAACTTTACAGAAGAGCTTCAAAGCACCATTCTTCAGCCTAAAAAACACAGCTTGGAGAAACTTCGTGAGCAGGCTCACTTAAGATTCAGAACCAATTTATTTGGTGCTGTTTTCAGAGTACGTCATGCCGTAAGTTTTGCGATTCACTCATTCTTCAATCAAAACCAGTTCTTCTATATCAACACTCCGGTCATTACAGGTGCAGATGCTGAAGGAGCAGGAGAAATGTTTGGAGTAACCAACTTCGATCTGAACAATATGCCCAAAACTGAAGAGGGAGAAATTGATTTCGCTCAGGACTTCTTTGGTAAGAAAACCAACCTTACGGTTTCAGGACAGCTTGAAGGAGAAACTGCTGCTATGGGATTAGGAAGAATTTATACATTCGGGCCTACTTTCCGTGCAGAGAACTCAAACACGACAAGACACCTTGCAGAATTCTGGATGATTGAGCCGGAAGTTGCATTCAACAACCTTGAAGATAACATCGATCTTGCAGAAGATTTCTTAAAATATGTCATTCAGTATGTATTGGATAACTGCAAAGACGATCTTGAGTTCTTAGACAAGCGTTTTGAAGAAGAACAAAAATCAAAACCTGAAAAAGAGAGAGCAAAAGAAGGTCTTATCGAAAAACTTCAGAATGTAATCGCTAAACGTTTCAAACGAGTAAGCTATACAGAAGCTATTGAGATTTTATTAAACTCAAAAGAAAATAAGAAAGGAAAATTTGCTTATCCTGTTGAAAAATGGGGGGCAGATCTTCAGTCTGAGCACGAAAGATATTTGGTTGAAAAACATTTTGAGTGCCCGGTTGTATTGTTCGATTATCCGAAAGAAATTAAAGCTTTCTATATGAAGCTGAACGAAGACAACAAAACGGTTGCAGCAATGGACGTTCTTTTCCCAGGTATCGGTGAAATCATCGGTGGATCTGAAAGAGAAGCGAGATTAGATGTTTTAAAACAGAAAATGGCAGAAATGCATGTAGATGAACACGAACTTTGGTGGTATTTAGATACCCGAAAATTCGGTTCTGTACCGCATGCTGGTTTTGGTTTAGGGTTAGAAAGATTAGTTCTTTTTGTAACAGGAATGACGAATATCAGAGATGTAATTCCTTTCCCAAGGACGCCGAAAAGCGCTGAATTCTAGAATCATAAAAAAAAGCCTTCATCATTGAGATAAGGCTTTTTTTATTTTTCAATAGTTTATTATATAAAAAGTATGAAGCAAAAATCATGCTAAATGTATTTTTTATCAAATAAATTTATTAAATTCGTAGAATATGTTATGTTAAAACGCCAATATTAATATGCTTAAACAACACTTACAACTCAAATTAGGACAGAAGCTGGCCCCTCAGCAGATCCAGTTGATGAAGCTTATTCAGCTTCATACTCTTGAATTTGAAGAGGAGTTGGAGAGAGAGCTAGAAGAAAACCCTGCTTTGGAAATTGTAAAGGAGGATTCTAAGGAAGATGATTTTTCTTCCCTGGAAGATGCTTATCAGGATGAGGGTACAGAAAGCATTGAAACAGACTTCGACGTTAACGAATATCTTTACGACGACGAGCCTAGCTATAAAACCGCATCCAGTAACTACTCTCCGGATGATGAAGAATTTGACAATGAAAGCCTTTTAACCGAAGGACAGTCATTATATGATTATTTGACGGAACAGATTCACCTGAGTAATATCAGTGAAGAAGATCTGAAGATTGCAGAATACCTTATCGGTAACCTTGATACAGACGGATATCTGAGAAGAGAGATCAAATCTATTGTAGATGATCTTGCCTTCTCCCAGGGAATTTATACTACTAAGGAAAAAGTAGATGATATCCTTGAAAATTATGTTCAGAAACTGGATCCGCCTGGAGTAGGAGCCAGAGGCCTTCAGGAATGTTTATTATTGCAGATTGAAAAGAAAGTGAGCTCTGATAAAGCCGTTTCTTTAGCAGCCAGCATTTTGAGACATCAGTTTGATGCCTTAACCAATAAGCATTATAATAAGATCATTCAGAAATATGATATTGAGGAAGAGGACCTGAAAGATGCTTTGGATGAAATTTCAAAACTGTCACCAAAAGTTGGAGGAAACTTCGATACCCAAACCATTACCATCAACCAGGAAATTATCCCGGATTTTGTAATTCAGGTAAAGGATGGGTTGGTTATTCCTATGCTTAATAGCAAAAATGCGCCTACATTAAGAGTTTCTGAAGAGTATAAAGATATTCTTACTACTTATTCACATGATAAAAACTCTTCTGAACATAAGCAGGCTGCCTTGTTTATCAAGCAGAAACTGGATGCTGCCAAATGGTATATTGATGCTATTAATCAGCGTCAGAATACTTTGCTGCAGACCATTACAGCTATTGTTAAGTTTCAGAAAGATTATTTCATTACAGGTGATGAAAAATCTCTGAAGCCAATGATCCTAAAAGATGTAGCAGACATTACCGGATTTGATATTTCTACCATTTCCAGAGTGGTAAAAAGCAAATACGCAGATACATCAAACGGTATTGTTTATCTTAAGGACCTATTCTCAGATAGTTTAACCAATGATGATGGGGAAGAAGTTTCTACTAAAGAGATCAAAACCCACCTTCAGGAAGTCATCAGTAAAGAGAATAAGAGAAAACCTCTAACAGATGACGCTCTAGTCGTAATTTTAAAAGAGCAGGGGTATAATATTGCTAGAAGAACGATTGCAAAATATCGGGAACAACTCAATATTCCTGTTGCTAGGTTAAGAAAAGAACTTTAAAATATAAAAAAAGCATTTCATTTGAAATGCTTTTTTGTTTTAAGAGGTGTTAAAGTGATGCTTTTGTTATTTATTGATGATAGATTATTTGTAAAACCACCCCGTCAAAAATTCTTTGAATTTTTGCCACCTTCAGAGGAGGAGAATTCTAGTCTTTCGATTGTAGCATTCATTATACCATGCATAGAAATCGAGGACAAAAACTTTTGTGGTTAAAATATTTCAGCTTAAGACCTATCATTAAAGTAAATCTATTTTACTACTCTTCATCGTAAAGGTTTTTAAGCTTTATGACTTTCCAATCCTAATTCTTTCATAGAGATTTCCCGCATTTCTACCTTTCTTATTTTCCCGGAAATGGTCATTGGAAATTCCTCCACAAACTTCCAGTATTTCGGAACTTTATAATGAGCAATTCTTCCTTTACAATAGTCTAATAACTCCTGTTCTGTAATATTAAAGCCTTTCCTTACTTTCACCCAAGCCATCACTTCTTCTCCAAATTTTTCACTCGGAACTCCAATGATTTGAACATCCAGAATATGGGTATAAGTGTATAAGAAGTCTTCAATTTCTTTAGGAGAGATATTTTCTCCACCTCGGATGATAAGGTCTTTAATTCTTCCGGAAATGGTAATATACCCATCTTTATCCATTACTGCCATATCGCCGGTGTGCATCCAGCGGGCATCGTCCAGTACTTTTTTTGTGTTTTCGGGATCATTCCAGTATTTCAGCATCACAGAGTAGCCTCTTGTACAGAGTTCACCGTGTTCACCACGTTTCAGAATTTTTCCATTTTCATCAATGATTTTTATTTCAAGGTGATCCTGAACGGTTCCTACTGTACTTACCTGTTTCTCCAATGGAGTTCCTATTAAAGTTTGGGTGGATACGGGAGAAGTTTCCGTCATTCCATAACAGATACTCATTTCTTTAATATTCATAAGGTTTTCCACTTTTTTCATAATTTCCGGTGGACATACTGAGCCTGCCATTACACCGGTTCTTAAACTTGAAAAATCATAAGAATCAAAATCCTTTACGGCAAGTTCAGCAATAAACATAGTAGGAACACCATAAAGGGATGTACATTTTTCATCCGAAACCGTTTTCAATGTAATATCGGGATCAAAACTGTCATTAGGAATTACCATGCAAGCACCGTGAGCGGTACAGCACATATTTCCAATCACCATTCCAAAGCAGTGATAGAAAGGAACCGGAATACATACGCGGTCTTTTTCCGTATACTTTAACCGGATACCAATAAAGTATCCGTTATTTAAGATATTATGATGGGAAAGAGTAACTCCTTTAGGAAACCCTGTGGTTCCTGAGGTATATTGAATATTGACAGGATCATCAAACTGTACATGTTCTTCAAAACTATGGAGAACTTCATCAGAAATTTCCTGGCCGTTGTTTACAAAGTTTTCCCAGTTATCATCGAAGAAAATTTCGTGCTTTAAAGTGGGGCAAACTTCCTTGGCATATTCAACCATTTCTTTGTAGTTGCTGGTTTTAAAGCTTAAGGAAGAAAAAATAAAACGAATTTCAGACTGGTTCAGTACATAGGTAAGCTCGTGGGTTCTGTAGGCGGGATTGATATTCACTAAAATAGCCCCGATTCTGGCAGTGGCATATTGAAGAAGTACCCATTCATAGCGGTTGGAAGCCCATATTCCTATTCGGTCACCACTTTTTGCGCCTAAAAATATCAGGGCTTTGGCAATAGCGGTTGTTTGATTGTAAAATTCTTGATAAGTAGCTCTGTAACCTTGATGAACACAAATAAGTGCTTCTTGATTAGGGAATTTTTCGACAGTACTTTTAAGATTTGCTCCAATAGTCTGTCCTAATAATGGAACCTCAGATGCTCCATAAACATATGATAAAGGCATAGTAAAAAGATTTGGTGAAATAAAATTAACAATAATATCTTGAACTATAGCCTATGAATGCTAATTTTCCTGAGAATCTATCTCTTTAAGTTGCTCCAGATTTTTATCAAGTTTTTTGATGATGCTTCCATACACCAATCTGTAATACACCCAGATCATAGATATGGCTAACAAAGTACTGATACTAATGGCAACAATAATAACGGTAAGGTCAGAACCGGAAGGTTGTATATTTTGAGAATTTAAGGTATAAAATATAAAAGCAACCAATACAAAAGTAAATGCCAGCAGTAATACAATACTAATCAGAATGAAAGCATTGACTGTTTTTTTGAAACTGATAATTCTGGTAATAAGACCTTTTAGATTTTCTTCAATTTTTATTTTACGGTAATTCTGATAGAATTTCAGAACAAAATAAGCTGTAATTAATACGCTCAGAATTTTAATCGCTAAATAGAAATGACTGAAGTTGTTTTCCACTTCAGGGGCTTCTTGAGTGCCCAGCTTTTCCAATATTTTACGGAAACCGTCGGACTCATTATCCTGAAAGAAATAGAATAAGCCCAAAAGAGAAAAGAACAGGAATTCAAAAACACTGATCCAGAAAATATACTTTACATAATTACGTGATTTTCTATTCAGCATTTGAAGAATCTCGCTGTTGTCGTATTTCGGTGCTACAGGTTGTTCCTGCCACGTCTTTTTAAAGCTATCTAGATCAAATTCAGGCATATTTTTCCATCTGTTCTTTAAGGGTTTTCTTTAATCTGTTCATTTTCACGCGTGCATTAACTTCAGTAATTCCGAGGTTTTCTGCAATGTCCTTGTAAGGCAGATCGTCAAGATACATCATGACAATGGCTCTTTCTATATTAGGAAGAGTCTTGATTACAGTATACAAAAGCGAAATCTGTTGTTGTTTTTCATCATCATCTTCCACAAAATCTTTGTGGTTGATGTCCAGTTCATTCGTAGGAAGGCTTTTGCTTTTTTTTCTAAAGAGGGTAATGGCTGTATTAAGCGCTACACGATACATCCATGTTGAAATCTTGGAATTTCCTTTGAAAGAGTCATAACTTCTCCAGAGTTGCAATACAATCTCCTGAAAAAGATCCTCTTCATCTTCCAGTGAATTGGTATATAAGCGCGATACTTTAATAATCAGACCCTGATTATCTTTGATGAGCTGCGCAAATTCTTTTTCTCTGGAATCCATAGATATATAATGCCACGAAGATAACAATAATGTGGTAATTGGGGAAGAATAATTATTGTGAAATCAAAGATAATTCTGAACATGTCAAGAAGCCTGAAGCTGGAGGCAGGAAGTTATTATAGAGACTTATTTTAACAGTAACCTTAAACTCTGATCAGACAGCCTTTAAAAAAATACTATAAAATGGATTATGGTTAAACCTTAGTGCCTCAATAACTTCCTGCCTCTCACTTCCAGCTTCCTGTTCCTTGTGCTTTTCCCATGAAATTTATGTATCTTTGCATCCGCGAGAAAATCGGCTTGTTGATTTCCCGTTTACGGGAGGTAGGAAAGTCCGGACACCATAGAGCAGCAAAGCGGATAACATCCGTCACCCGTGAGGGTAGGACAAGTGCAACAGAAAGCAAGTACAGTTCGGCTGTAGTGAAACCAGGTAAACTCTTTGCGGTGCAATGGTAAGTATATCGGTTCTTTTCAGCAATGGAAATAGGGGCGGCTCGTCCTGAAAACCGAGGGGTAATCAGCTCAAGTTTTGCAGCAATGTAGGACGTAGATAAATAACAGGCGCTTCTTAGGAAGTACAAAATCCGGCTTATAGGTTTTCTCGTGATTTTTACAATACATCTTTCTTTTGGATTTTTATTCTTTAAATCAGTGTTGTATTTATTTGTAAAACAGGATGTTATATATTTGTAATTCTAATATAAGACCTTTATAAAACTATATAAGACTTATCAACGACTTTCGTATTCTTTTGTTATCTCAAATTTGGAATAAAGAAATTGAGATGAAAACGGAATGTATTTTACAGTCAGTTCCAGTAGCAAAACCAGGTTTTATAGTTATCCTGCTATACGCGGCTTTTATTTATGGCTTATTTTGGGGAATTGATCAATGTCTGGGATATCTTTTCTATGGGATAACAAACGAGATCATTATAAAAATTCTTAACAAGATTCTGTGGATTGGATGTATGTTTTTAAACTATAAAGTGGTAAAGTATTTTCTTTACCTGGTCAGGAAACAAAGAGAACGTACTGTTATTTACCCTGTTTTAAACATTTCGAGAGAAGGAATGAATTATTATCCTGAAAATAAAGAAATGAAATGGGAAAATATTTCTGAAATACAGATTGTAGATGCTGTGCTTTCTGTAACTGTGGATTTCAACCCTAAGAAAGATTTTAAACTGAACCTGTCTACAACAGATCTCCAGAAACAAATGACACAGGACCGCTTTGAAAAGCTACTGAAATATCATTATAAAAAAGAAGTCTATATTTACAATACGCCATCATCCTGCGGATGCGGCTGTTAATTTTAAGGGTATATACAGATAAAATGAATTACAATGGAATCAGAAATTACTTTATATACATCACAACAAGAAAGGGCAGGATATTCTACAATTATACTTTTTATGATATCCTCAGTTGGTTTACTGGCAGCCTTTTGTGCAATGATTTTCCTTGTGATTACCAACCAAAACCCGTTTGAAATTTTAATCTCTATCATCATGCTTTTGCTTATAGCAGCTTTTCTTTATGCTTCAGTAAAAATCTTAATTAGCTGTATTGCTGAACGGATGAAACCGGTAGCAAAGCCTGTAAAAAGATTATCTATAAGCTCAAAAGGAATGTTTAATCATAGGACAGAAAGACAATTGATCTGGGAAGAAATTTCTGAAATCCAGATTATTGATTCAATGCTTTCAGTGACCGTAGATCCACATCCTGAAAAAGACTTTCAGTTGAATTTATCAGATACAGATGTTTACAAACAAATGACGAGAGAGGATTTTGAAAATCTACTCAAACATCATTATAAAAAAGAAATTTATACCTATTACACTCCTCCATCCTGTGGATGTGGTGGTTGATTAAATACTTGTGTAAATAACTAATTATCGATTAAGATTTTTAACATTATGAAACCTGAATTTACCCCCATTCTATTGAATAATGCACAGCTAGATTATCTCCAAAGCCCTTTGTGGAAAAGGATTTCAGATTACCAGATCGATCAGGCTGAGGTAATCATCCCTTTTACCCGAAAATTGGCTCAGACTGAAGGCTGGACAAGAAGATTTTGCCTGCTGGTCATTGAAGAATATAAAAAGTTTGTCTACTTATGCTGTATTTCCAAAAATGGGGCATCTCCTTCCATAGCCGTAGATAAAGTTTGGCATCTGCATTTACTCTATACTACCGAATATTGGAAAGAATTCTGTCCGAAAATTCTGGAAAGAGAATTACATCATTTTCCGAATGTAGGTGGAATTAATGATTATAATAAACATAAGGATTGGTATTTGGAAACATTGAAGCTTTATATCAATGTTTTCAGGCAAAATCCACCTGAACCTTTCTGGCGGATTCCAAAAGAAATTGAACTCTTCTTATTGCCTGAAAGTGAAAATAAGGTAAGAACGATCAGACAGTTCACATGGAAAAAGACCTTTGAAGATTTGCATTCAAAAGTCTTTACATATATTCATGGTAAATCGGCTTACCAATAAATTTTTGTTACTCTTCTAATAAATGTTTTTTAGCCTGCTCCAGATCTTCTTTATCTTTTTCGGAAAGTTGGGGATACTTAAGATTCATTTTCTCCAGAGTATCTATAATAATCTGAATAGCTGCCGTTCTTGCAAACCACTTATTGTCTGCAGGAAGGACATACCATGGTGCATGGTCTTTTGAAGTTTCGTTGATTACCGTTTCATAAGCTTCCATATATTGATCAAATAAAGCTCTTTCCGGAAGGTCACCAGCAGAAAACTTCCAGTTTTTTTCCTGTTCGTTGATTCTGTCCAAAAGCCTTTTCTTTTGTTCATCCTTAGAAACATTCAGAAAGATTTTAATGATTGTAGTGCCGTTTTGGGCAAGATGCTTCTCAAAGTTTCTGATGCTTTCGTAGCGGTTTTCCCAGAATTTATTGTCGAAATCTTTTACAGAAGACCATGTTTTTTCACTTAAATTATATTCAGGGTGTACTTTGCAGACTAAAACACTTTCATAATGGGAGCGGTTAAAAATTCCAATCATTCCTTTTTGGGGTAATGCCAGATAATGTCGCCAGAGAAAATCGTGTGAATATTCCTTTGAGCTTGGCGTTTTAAAGCTGGTTACATTACAGCCTTGAGGATTTACTCCTCCAAAAACATGTTCTATCATGCTGTCTTTTCCTGCAGCATCCATAGCCTGAAGTACAACCAGGAGAGATTGACTTCCATCAGCATAAAGCTTTTCCTGCAATTCACGAAGTTTTTCTTTTTCCTGGATTAATAATTGTGTTCCTTCTTCTTTGGTAAGTTTTCCTTTATACGATGTGGAAGCTTTTTTAATTGAAAATTTTCCATTTACCCTAAAGTCATCTGAGAAATTGGTGTCCATATTTTTTTTATTTAAAGATAAAAGATAAAAGATAAAAGATAAAAGATAAAAGATAAAAGATAAAAGATAAAAGATAAAAGATAAAAGATAAAAGATAAAAGATAAAAGATCTTGTCGTTAAACAACTATTATACATTCGGGTATCAACATCAATAGGGGCGGGCTTTAGCCCGGCCGTCCAATAAATAAAATCATCAAATTCCATTGGCTTTAGCCAAAATCTAAAAAAAATAGATGTATTAACGTAATTTTCATCCTCTATTGTCCTGCATATCCATTACTATAAATGACTAGTCCTGAAAAAGGTTGACTAGTTTAATATTTCAAATATACTTAAATCAGAGTAGGAATTTTCCTATTCTGATTTTGTTTTTTATAGGTTTTTAATTTCACATTATTTTTCATGTGCACTTGGCTTGGAATATTATAATTCAAAGAAAAATGAGGTCTTAAATTATTGTAATAATAGATTGATTGATCAAGCTGTTGTGAGAGATTTTTAAAGTCTTCAAAGGTATCGATCAATCCAAATTCATATTTCAGAATACCATTGACTCTTTCGGCTACAGCATTTTCATAAGGGTCTGAGTTCTCTGTCATACTGATGAGAATGTCATTATTCTTCAGCATTTCAGTGTATTCTTTACTACAATACTGCAGGCCTCTGTCTGAATGATGAATTAGGGGATGTTTGTAGACTCGATTCTTTATAGCCTGTTTTAATGCTTTCAACGTAGAGCTTGTCTGTAAATTATCACTCAATTCATGTCCTACAATTTTCTTTGAATAGGCATCGGTAATCAAATGAAGATAATAATTCCTCTCTTTGGTTTTCAGATAGGTAATGTCTGCAACCCAGACTTTCTCTGAACATTCCAACTCTTTTTCTTTGATAATATTGGGGTACTTCCTCATCCAATGTCTGGAATTCGTTGTTTTAAAGTAGCTGTGTCTTCTGGGGATTAAAAGATAATTTGATCTTAAAATCTTAAACAAGCGATCTCTTCCTATATGAAGTTTCTCTTTTTCAAAATCATCCTTAAGTAAGAAGTAAAGTTTTCGAGTCCCTATTTTAGGCATCTTTTTACGAATTGATAACACCAATTCTATAATCCTTTCTTGATTATTTGTAGAATCAGATTGTTTTCTTCTTTTGTAATAAGCTTGTTTACTGTGTCCAAACAATCGGCAGATATCTTCCAGTGAAAGATGCGTATACGGCCTTATTTCCTGGATTGATTGGAACCAGACTTTTTTACAATCTCAATCTTTAGCTCACGCTCTGCTATTTCTATAAACTTCCTAAATACCTTAAGCTCTTCTTCCTTTTTTAACAAAGCTGCCTCAAGTTCTTTAATCTTTTGTTGCTGTGGATCTTTCATGGGTCTACCTTTACTTAGTTTTGTTTCGTAAGTAAAGTTACCATATTTTATTAACCAGCTGGAAATACATGAATTACCACGAATATTGTATCGTGTCTGTAATTGTGATTTCGTAAATAATCCCCGTTCATATTCGGAGACAACCTGTCTTTTGAAAGCCTCGCTGTATTCCTGTACAGGGAATGCTATTTTTTTTGAATCCATAAGAGTGACTGTTTTTATGATTTTATAGTCAACTTTTTTCAGGACGAGACAAAATATAAAAAAAACCGCCTCCATAGAGACGGTTTCTTTATTTTTAAGTAGAGAATTACTTCGCAGTAGCTTTTTTAGCAACTTTTGCAGCTTTTTTCTCCGCTTTAGCAGCTTCTTTCTGTTCAGCAGGAGTTAATACTTTTGGCTCAGGAGCGTTAGCATCTACATTTCCTTTGATGTAAATTACGCTTCTGCTGTTTGCAGGGTCGTTAGAGAAAACTTCAATCATTTTGTTGAACCCTCCTGTAAGAGCTGTGTTGTATCCAACTTTGATCTTAGCAGATTTTCCTGGCATGATCGGATCCTGGCTAAATTCTGGTGTTGTACATCCACAAGATGGTTTTACATTTGAAATGATCAAAGGCTTATCACCTGTGTTTGTTACTGTAAAGAATCTTGTACCATCAGAACTAGGCTTAATGTTACCATAGTCGAAAGTAGTTTTATCAAATGTAATTGTTTGTGCAGATGCAAGAGCAAATGTTCCGAATAATGCAATTCCTGCGATTAATTTCTTCATATTCTTGAATGTTAATATGTTTGTTAGATAAATTTTGTGAAACAAAGTTAAAAATTATTTTAATTCATGCTTAAAAATTTTTTTCTTTAGACTATTTTTGCAAATTGCAAGCCAAAGAAATAGAATTTATGCAGATTTCAGAAAAGTACAATCCACAGGAAACAGAACAGAAATGGTACAATTACTGGTTGGAAAACAAATATTTCCACTCAGAACCTAATGAGAAACCACCATATACCGTGGTCATTCCGCCGCCAAATGTGACGGGGATATTACACATGGGACATATGTTGAACAATACCATTCAAGATGTTCTGGTCCGTCGTGCAAGGATGCGCGGGTTTAACGCTTGTTGGATTCCGGGAACAGATCACGCTTCCATTGCTACCGAAGCTAAGGTTGTTGCTAAACTGAAGTCTGAAGGAATCAATAAGTCTGATATTACCCGTGAACAATTCCTTGAGCACGCTTGGGAATGGACCAATAAATATGGAGGAACAATCCTTGAGCAGCTTAAAAAATTAGGATGTTCATGTGATTGGGACAGAACCCGATTTACATTAGAAGATAAGCTTTCACAACAGGTTATCAAAAGCTTTGTAGATCTTTATAACAAAGGGTTGATCTACAGAGGATACAGAATGGTAAACTGGGATCCGGAAGCGAAGACCAACATTTCAGATGAAGAGGTAATCTTTAAAGAGCAGAACGGAAAATTATATTTCCTTAAATATAAGATTGAAGGTTCAGAAGAATTCCTTTCAGTTGCTACTACACGTCCTGAAACTATTTTTGGAGATACTGCGGTATGTATCAATCCTAATGATGAAAGATATGCTCATTTAAAAGGTAAAAATGTAATCGTACCAATCGTTAATAGAGTAATTCCTATTATCGAAGATGAATATGTTGACATTGAGTTTGGAACAGGTGCTTTAAAAATCACTCCTGCACACGACACCAATGACTACGAGATCGGTCAAAAACATCAATTGAAAATGATTGATGCATTAGATGATGATGGTAATCTTAACGAGCATGGTTTACATTATGCGGGTCAAAACAGATTTGAGGTAAGAAAGCAAATCGCAAAAGAATTAGAGGAAAAAGATCTTTTACTAAAAGCGGAAGATTACGTAAATAAAGTAGGAACATCTGAGAGAACAGGAGCTGTTATTGAACCTAAAGTTTCAGTACAGTGGTTCCTTAAAATGTCTGAAATTGCTAAGCCGGCATTGGATGTCGTAATGGATGACGAGGTTAAATTCTATCCGGATAAGTTTAAAAATACTTACAAATACTGGATGGAAAACATCCGTGACTGGAATATTTCCCGCCAGCTTTGGTGGGGACAGCAGATTCCAGCATATTATTATGGTGCAGGAGATGAAGATTTTGTAGTCGCTGAAACTAAAGATGAAGCTTTAACATTAGCAAAACAAAAAACAGGAAATCAGGAATTAACAATAGAAGGTCTTAGACAGGATGATGATGCACTAGATACCTGGTTCTCTTCTTGGTTGTGGCCAATGTCTGTATTTGATGGATTGCTTGATCCTGAAAATAAAGATATCAACTATTATTATCCAACTTCTGACTTGGTTACAGGTCCGGATATTATTTTCTTCTGGGTAGCCAGAATGATCATGGCAGGATTGGAATACAGAAAAGAAGTTCCATTCAAAAATGTTTATTTTACAGGAATCGTAAGAGACAAGCAGAGAAGAAAGATGTCAAAATCTTTAGGGAACTCTCCGGATCCGCTTGAGCTAATGGATAAATACGGAGCTGATGGTGTTCGTGTAGGAATTCTATTGAGTTCTGCAGCAGGAAATGACCTTCTTTTTGATGAAGATTTAATGCTTCAGGGAAGAAACTTCATGACGAAGATCTGGAATGCCTTCCGTTTAATCAATATGTGGAATCATGAAGATAAGCCGGCTATTGCTACAGATCATCAGGCTATCGAATGGTTTGAAAATAGATTGAATAAAACCATTCTTGAGATCAACGATCAGTTCGAGAAATTCAGAATTTCTGATGCCCTGCATTTGATCTATAAATTAATTTGGGATGATTTTTGTGGTTGGTATCTTGAAGCGATCAAGCCTAACTATGGAGAAGGTATTTCTAAAGAAGTGTATAACAAAACAATATATTTCTTTGAAGAACTGATGAAGTTACTTCACCCGTTCATGCCTTTCTTAACAGAAGAGCTATGGCAGACGATTTCTGAAAGAAATATTGAAGAAGCTTTAGTGGTTGCTCAGCAGAAAGAGGCTGGTGCATTTGATGAGACCATCATTAAAAACTTTGAAACCGCAGCAGAATTGATCTCTGGAGTTAGAAATTACCGTCAGACAAAAGGGATTTCACCAAGAGAAGCCGCTGAAATATATACCAATGCTACTGAGTTTGCCAATGAAGCAGTAGTAAGAAAGTTGGCCAACGTTTCTGAAATTCATTTCGGACAGAAAACAGATAAGCCAAGCTTTACATTCCTTGTTGGAGCTACAGAAGTTTCAATTCCTTTAAGTGAAAACTTAGATTTAGGAGAAGAAAAAGCTAAAACTGAAGAAGAATTAAAGTATCTTAAAGGATTCTTGATTTCAGTAGATAAAAAGCTTTCCAACGAAAAATTTGTTGCCAATGCTAAACCTGAAATTGTAGAGGTAGAGCGTAAGAAACAAAAAGATGCTCTAGATAAGATTGCGATCTTGGAAGAGAAGCTGAAAAGTTTGTAAATA